>JAJQCG010000146.1:0-352 GCA_021202815.1 Lachnospiraceae bacterium
GGAGCGGATCGACAGGGAGGCAAGAGAGCTCATCGAAAAATGGGCGACTCCGCAGGGCGGTTTCATCGGCGTAGAGTACGGATATCTGGACGCAATCGGGACGACAAAGGAAACGATGCTTTACGAGCTGGAGTGCTTTGAGAAATATGGTACTTACAAAAAGTAAAACCAGATAAAAAAAGGGCTGCCGCGGAATGCTCTGTGGTAGCCTTTTCCTGTTTCGTCAAAAAGAAAAACGAGTGTTGGGAGAGATGATATGATAAAAGCGGTTATTTTTGACATAGACGACACGCTTTACGATTTCCGGAACGCGAATGTGGCTGCGATCGCTGCGGTCGCGGACTACGCGGAG
>JAJQCG010000146.1:362-16655 GCA_021202815.1 Lachnospiraceae bacterium
AGCTCGGGAGCGGAGCAGAAGAGTTTCGGGAGCTTCATAAGAAGACCATGGCGGATGCAAAGCAGCGGATGGGCGATGTGGCCGCGTCGCACAACCGGCTGATCCGCTATCAGACAATACTGGAGAGCAGGGGGCTGCCGCTGCATCCCCATGCGCTGCGGATGTACGAGATCTACTGGCGAAGTATTCTCGATACGGCAAAGCCGTTCGCGGGCGTCCGGGAGATGATGGAGGAGCTGCATTCGCGCGGTATCCGGATCGGAATCGGAACGGGTATGACGGCTTATATACAGTTCCGGAAGCTGGAGCGGATGGAACTGCTGGCCTTTGTAGATTTCCTGGTTTCCAGTGAAGAGGCGTCAGCGGAGAAGCCAGCCCCCGTCTTCTTTGCAAGGTGCGTGGAAAAGGCGCTTTGCGGCGCGGAAGAGTGTCTGTTTGTGGGCGATAATCTGAAAAAGGATGTGCGCGGCGCCATGCACGCAGGGCTGCACGCGGCCTGGTACCGCCCGCAGGGTATGGATCCGCAGGAGGATGTGCCTCAAATCACAGCTTTTTCAGAGATTTTCGGACTTCTCTAAAATATCCGGGAGCGTAAAAGAGCCTGCCTCAGAATCAGCTTTTCTGAGGCAGGTTCTTAGAAATTCCTCATTTTTATTCCAGTTCAAACGCGCCGGTGTACAGCTGATAATAGGTGCCCTTCTGCGCGATCAGGTCGTCGTGATCGCCGCGCTCGATGATGCGCCCGTGGTCGAGCACCATGATCGCCTTGCTGTTCCGCACTGTGGACAGCCGGTGGGCGATGACGAATACCGTCCTGCCCTCCATCAGGTGGTCCATGCCGTCCTGTACCAGGGCTTCTGTCCGGGTATCGATGGAGCTCGTTGCCTCATCGAGAATCATACATGGCGGATTCGCAACGGCGGCGCGGGCGATGGAGAGCAGCTGCCTCTGCCCCTGCGAAAGGTTCGCGCCGTTTCCGGCAAGCTCCGTCTGGTAGCCCTGCGGCAGCCGGGAGATAAAGCTGTCCGCGTTCGTCAGCTTCGCGGCCTCGATGCACTCCTCATCCGTGGCGTCCAGTCGGCCGTAGCGGATATTGTTCATGACCGTGCCGGTGAAGAGGTTGATGTCCTGCAGCACGATGCCAAGAGAGCGGCGCAGATCCGGCTTGCGGATTTTGTTGATATTGATCCCGTCGTAGCGCACCTTGCCGTCCTCAATGTCATAGAAACGATTGATCAGGTTGGTGATCGTCGTCTTGCCTGCGCCGGTCGCGCCGACGAAGGCGATCTTCTGCCCTGGCTTCGCGTAGAGGGAAATATCGTGCAGCACCATCTTATCCGGGTTGTAGCCGAAGTCCACGTGCTCCATCTGGATGTCGCCCTTCAGTTCCGTATAGGTCACGGTTCCGTCTGCCTGATGCGGATGCCGCCAGGCCCAGAGGCCGGTGGTGTGATCCGCCTCTCTCAGATTTCCCTGCTCATCCTTCTCGGCATTTACCAGCGTGACGTAACCGTTATCCTGTTCAGGCTCTTCGTCGATCAGTGCGAACACACGCCCTGCGCCCGCGATGGCCATGGCGATCATCGCGACCTGGTTGGACACCTGGCCGATCGTCTGCGAGAACTGTCTCGACATGCTCAGGAACGAGATGATAATACCGGCGGAAATCGCTTCCGTCCCCGCAAGGCCCACATTCGTCACGCCCAGCCAGATCAGCAGCGCGCCGACGAGCGCCAGGATCACATACAGAAGGTTTCCCACGTTACTGAGGATCGGCATCAGGATATTGCCATAGAGATGCGCCGCTTTTCCATCCTCAAAGAGCTGCTCATTCAGTTTCAGGAAATCCGCTTTGCTCTCCTCCTCGTGGTTGAACACCTTCACAACCTTCTGGCCGTCCATGATCTCCTCGATAAAGCCTTCCTCTTCGGCCAGGGATTTCTGCTGTGCCCGCATATACTTTGAACTCAAGCCTCCGAAATTCCTTGTGATGAACAGCATCAGAATGGCGAAGGCGAACACGACCAGCGTCAGCCAGAGGCTGTAGTACAGCATCATGACGACAATCACGAGCATCGTCAGGCCGGACTGGAAGATCATCGGCAGGCTCTGCCCCAGCATCTGCCGCAGTGCGTCCGTATCATTCGTGTAGGTACTCATGATATCGCCGTGCGCATGCGTGTCGAAATACTTGATCGGCAGGGTCTCCATTTTATCAAACATATCCTCTCGCAGATGCATCAGCGTGCCCTGCGTGATGCCCGCCATAATCCTCGTATAGATAAAGGACGACAGGACGCCCAGCACATAGATCGTTCCCATGATCATCAGGATGGAAACCAGTCTGTCCCAGACTGCTGCCAGGCCGCTTGTGATGCCCGGCGTGATGCACTCGTCGATCAGCCGCTGCAGGAATGCCGTGGATACAACGGACGCGACGGCGCTGACCACGATGCAGACCATCACGATGACCAGCTGCACCGGATAATAGTGAAATATATATTGAATCAGCCGACTGAAATTACCCGGTTTTCTCGATTTATTGTCTCTCATTTCAGACCGCCTCCTTACTCTTTGTCTGCGTCTCAAACGCTTCCTTATAAATGCCGTTCAGAGCCAGCAGCTCCTCGTGGGTTCCCTGTTCTGCGATTTTCCCATCATCCAGCACGAGAATCATATCCGCGTCCTGCACGGAGGAGACCCTCTGCGCGATGATAATCTTCGTCGTATCCGGAATCTCATTCTGGAACGCACGGCGGATCAGGGCGTCCGTCTTCGTGTCGACCGCGGACGTAGAATCATCGAGGATCAGGATCTTCGGTTTTTTCAGCAGCGCCCGCGCGATGCAGAGCCGCTGCTTCTGCCCGCCGGAGACGTTGGTACCGCCGCGCTCGATGCGTGTATCATAGCGGTCAGGCAGCTGTTCGATGAATTCCTCCGCCTGGGCAGCCCTGCAGGCTTCCGCCAGCTCCTCATCGGTAGCCTCCTTATTGCCCCAGCGCAGGTTTTCCTTGATCGTGCCGGAAAACAGCACGTTTTTCTGCAGGACGACGGAGACCGCGTCGCGCAGCGTCTCAAGGTCATATTCCCGGACGTCGTGCCCGCCGACCTTTACGCTGCCCTCGCTGACGTCGTACAGACGTGAGATCAGCTGGATCAGCGTAGTCTTGGACGAGCCGGTGCCTCCCATGATGCCGATCGTCTGCCCGGATTTGATGTTCAGGCTGATGTCCGACAGGGCAGCCTTTTTACTGTCTTTATGATAGCGGAAGGAGACATGATCGAAGTCGATGCTCCCGTCCGGCACTTCCGTCAGCCCGTTCTCGGGCGATTCAAGAGAGCTGCCCCAGGTGAGTACTTCCGCGACACGGTTTCCGGATTCCATCGCCATACTGACCATGACGAATACCATGGAGAGCATCATCATGGAGGACAGGATCTGTACGCCGTAGTTGATCAGCGAGGAGAGCTGCCCGGTTGTGAGGCTGGAACCCGCCGTGTTGATGATGATGTTCGCGCCGAAGAAGCTGATCAGCATGAAGGCGGCATAAATACAGAACATCATGAACGGCCGGTTGAGGGCGAGGATCTTTTCTACTTTCGTAAAGTCGTCGCAGACCTCCCGCGCCGCCTTGTCAAACTTTTCCTGCTCATAGTCCTCCCGCACAAAGGATTTCACCACGCGGATTCCGGCGACATTCTCCTGCACGGAATTGTTGAGCGCGTCGTACTTCTTGAAAATTCTTTTGAAAATCGGATGCACGTGCAGCGCAATTCCAAAAAGGACGACGCCCAGGATCGGCAGCAGTGCGAGGAAGATCAGCGCCATCCGCACATTGATCGAGAGGCTCATCACCAGGGAAAAGATCAGCATCAGCGGCGTGCGGACCGCGATACGGATGATCATCTGGTACGCGTTCTGGATGTTCGTCACATCCGTCGTCATCCTCGTCACCAGCGAGGAGGTCGAGAAATAGTCAATATCTGCAAAGGAGAAATCCTGAATTCTGAAAAACAGGTCTTCCCGCAGATTTTTGGCGAAGCCGCAGGACGCGGTGGAGGCCATCGCGCCGGAAAGCACGCCGAAGAGCAGCGAGAGCAGCGCCATGACGACCAGGATGATCGCCAGCCGCAGGATCGGCCCGATCGCCTCGCCTGTCATCTGATCGATCAGGCTCGCCATGATCAGCGGCAGCAGACATTCAAATACCACTTCGATTGCCACAAAAAGCGGCGTCAATATGGATTCCTTTTTATATTGCCGCACGCTTTTCAGTAATGTTTTTACCATAGTAAGTAATCCTTCCTTTCTGCATTTTAAAAGCATATGTTTAATAGCATGCGTTTGATTTGGCTTAAATTAACGCCCGAACAGGAAACCGGGCATTCATTACATTGAATCATTTACTTTTCTGAGCAAACTGTAAAACTGTGTCTTTTCTTCCGCATCCAGACTCTGCAGCAGAACTCTCTCGCCTTCTCGCATGTCCTCTTCGATCGAGTTGCAGAGCTTCTCTCCTTTTTCTGTGAGCCGGACAAACTTCTGCCGTTTATCATCAGCGGGGACATAGCCCTGCACCAGCCCTTTCTTTTCCAGGCGGACAACGAGACCGGCTGCGGTAGACTGAGAAACTTCAAAGTGCTTTTCCAGCGATTTTAATGGTATGTCTTCAGCCTTCTTCTGCAAGAGAAGCATCAACAGACGCACCTGCCGGAAGGTAACGCCATAGGTTTCGAAGCGTTCGTTTGCCTGCTTCGTCATCTTGGTGTCAATGTGCTTGATCAGAGCGACGCAATCCCTGCTGTGATCCTGCATCACGAGTTTCACCTCCTTTATCTTTCGTGTTACTATACCACGGGCTGTTAGCACTGTCAAGAGGCGAGTGCCAGAATTTTTTGTAAAAAATCAGTGAACGATTCCTTTACAAAATCTTAGCGGCTGAGATAACAATTTATTTATAATTCTGAACTATACTCTCTGTTGAGGAGGTATAGCCGTATGTGTCGGTAAATCTCAAAATGGAAAGCAGAAAAACAGTATATTACAGGACATACGATGAGGATCTTGTGGCGAGCCGCGATCAGGATCTGCGGCTGCCGCCGGGCTATCGCTGGTATCATGAAAATCCCGTTTACCGTGCATTCGCCGGACTTGTCTACGCCATCTTTGTCCCGGTCGCATGGTTCTATGTGAAATGCGTATTGCGCGTAAGGGTGGTGAACCGGAGCGTTTTTAAGGAGTGCCGGGACAGCGGATATTTTTTATATGGAAATCACACGCAGCCGGTCGGGGACGCCTTCGCCCCCGGCCTCTATGTTGCACCGAAGAGAATCCGCACGGTCGCGGCGCCGTCCAATCTGGGTATCCCGCTGCTTGGGAAAATCCTGCCGATGCTCGGCGCGCTGGTGATCCCGGAGTCTTCCGGCGATATGAAGAAATTTCTGACGGCGATGGGGAGATACCTGGAGAGGGGAAACTGTATTGTCGTTTATCCGGGGCGCATGTGTGGCCATGGTGCAGCTTTGCCAGGCCATTTCCGGAGACGGCCTTTCGCTTCCCGGTTCGCTTCCACGCGCCCTGCTTCTGCATGACGACGACCTATCAGGAGACGAGGCGGGGAAAGAGGCCGCGTATTACCGTGTATTTCGACGGGCCGTTTTATCCAGATGAGAGTGTGAAGACAAAGGAGGCGCAGCACAGGCTGCACGACGAAATTGCGGCCTGCATGGCCATGCGCAGTAAGAACAGCAACTGTGAATATATTCATTATGAAGAAAGGACGGAAGCATGAATATTCTGTATTGTGGAGACAAAAAGATGGAGAAAGGGCTTGTACTCTCCGCGCTTTCGCTTAGCAGGCATGTGAAAGAGCCGCTTCGTATTTATATCATGACGATGTCCCTGTGGGCAAACGGGAAGAATTATGCTCCGGTGTCCGGAAGAATCGCACTGTCTCTGGAGAGGCATCTGAGAGAGAAGAATGCACGATCCGGCGTGCGGCTGTTCGACGTTTCCGCCGAGTTTCAGAAGAGGCTTCCGGTCCCGAATATGAACTCGCGCTTTACGCCGTACTGCATGCTGCGTCTTTATGCCGATCTCATTCCGGAGATGCCGGACCGCATCCTGTACCTCGATGGAGATGTGCTCTGCCGCCGGGACTGCAGCTCTTTTTATTATCAGGCCATGGAGGGACGGGAGATTGCCGGTGTGCTTGACTATTATGGCAAATGGTTTTTCCGGGAAAATCCGCTGCGCTTTGACTACCTGAACTCCGGCGTGCTGCTGCTGAATATGAAGGAAATTCGCCGCACAAGGCTCTTCCGGCGTTGCCGCGGGCTGTGCCAGGCCAACAAGATGTTCATGCCCGACCAGTCCGCTCTCAACCGGCTGTCCTCCTCCAAAAAGATCTGTGACGGCAAATACAATGAGCAGAGAAAACTGCGGGAGGATACGGTTTTTCAGCACTTTACGACGAGCTTTCGCCTCTTCCCGCTCTTTCATATGGTGTCGGTGAAGCCCTGGCAGATTGACCGGATGCACGAGACGCTGAAATTGACAGAATATGATGATCTTCTGGAGGAATACCAGACATTTATGACAGAAATGAAAGGAAAAAAGGCATGAAGGCTTCGTTCATTCCCATTTTTTTTACCGTGGACAAAAACTACGCTCCCTGGCTGGACTGCGCGGTGCGCTCACTTACGCAGAATGCCTCGAAGGATTACCGTTACCATATCCATGTGCTGCACCAGGATCTGACAGAGCAGGATATCGAAAGAATCCGTTCCGCAGTGCGGCCGCCCTTCGACATTTCCTTTACGCACATGGAGGAGAGCTATGCGGGGCTCACTGACCGGAAGGAGAACCGCCTGCGCTGCGACTACTTCACGATGACGATCTTTTTCCGAATTTTCATCGCGGATATGTTTCCGGAGTATGACAAAGGCATCTACCTCGACAGCGATGTCGTCGTGCCCGGCGACATTTCGGAAATGTTTCAGCTGAATCTGGGAGAAAATATCATCGGCGCCTGCCCGGACTACTCAATCATGGGCATTCCGGAGCTGGTGCGCTACACGGAGCAGGCCGTCGGTGTGAAGAGCTGCGCGGAATATATCAACTCCGGTGTGCTGCTCATGAATCTGAAAAAGATGCGCGAAGTCGATTTCAGTGGACATTTTCTGCGTCTTCTGAACAAATATCACTTTGACTGCATCGCGCCGGACCAGGATTACTTCAACGCCATGTGCCGGGGAAAGATCCTGTTCCTTGACGAACGCTGGGATACCATGCCGCCCGAGGCAGGCGAGCGTGGGAGGGTCGGGAGTCCGGGACTCATCCATTACAACCTGTTCCAGAAGCCCTGGTGTTATGACAGCATTCCCTATGAGGAATATTTCTGGAAATATGCCAGCGTCTCGCCTTACTATGAGGACATTCTGACTTTTAAGAAGAATTATTCGGAGGAGCAGAAAGCCTCCGACCGGGAGTGTCTGCACACGCTCGTCGAGAAGGGCGGCGCGCTGGACCGGCAGGATGTGACCTTCCGCAAGGTGCGCGAGCGCGGGGAGAGCTTCCTATAACTACAGACAGGAGATAACAGCAGCATGATCATCGGAGGAAGTAAGACCCAGGTTATCGAAAATATAAAGCAGGCGGCCGCGGAGGGCCGCTTTAACGACAAAGTGGAGATCGGCGATCCTGATCTCTCCGCGAAGGAAAAGACCGGGCAGGTCACGCGCTATCTGAAAAACCGGAATTCGCTGATTTACCGGTTCCTGAACGTCTGTGCGCGGGCGCTGGGTGACACCGGGAGCAAGGTGCTGAACCGGCACACGGAGATCGAAGGACTCGAGAATCTGTACGATCTGGAAGGCGGCGTGATCGTGACCAGCAACCATTTCAACCCGCTGGACAATATGGCGGTCCGCGTCACGGTGAACCGCGCCGGATATCGGCGGCTCTTTCTGGTGAGCCAGGACACAAACCTCGCAATGAAGGGCTGGATCGGCTTTATCATGAATCACGAGGATATCATCCCGATGATGAAGAGTCGTCAGTACCTGAGCGGCAGCTTTGAAGAGCAGATCGCGGATACCCTGCGAAAGGGACATGCCATCCTGATCTATCCCGAGCAGGAGATGTGGTTCAATTACCGAAAGCCGCGTCCGCCGAAGCGCGGCGCTTATTATTACGCCGCGAAAAATCAGGTCCCGGTTGTGTCGCTTTTCGTGGAGGTTCGTGATCTCCGGAAAAAGGATAATGAAGAATTCCGGAAGGTGCGCTATACGGTGCATGTGCTGGACACCATTTATCCGGACCCGGACAGGAGTGTCCGGGAGAACAGTATGCAGATGATGAAGCAGGATTATGAACAGAAGGTAAAGGCCTATGAAAGAGCATATGGAAAGAAGCTCGGATACGAGTTCGAGGAGGACGATATCGCCGGATGGGTACCGTCTGGGGATTGATATTGGTTCTACGACCGTGAAGCTTGTCGCGACGGATCCGGTTACAGGGAAAATTCTCTATTCTCATTATGAGCGGCATAACGCCAGACAGACGGAGACGCTGGTTCGACTCCTCACAGAGCTGGGGCAGCTTTATCCGTCGGAGAGATTTCTCGCCGCGGTCTGCGGCTCCGGCGGCCGGACGATCGCCGAACGGCTCGGCGTCCACTTCATCCAGGAGGTCGTGGCAAACTCCGCCGCCGTCCGGGAGCTCTATCCGCGGGCGCGGACAGCCGTCGAGCTCGGCGGACAGGACGCGAAGGTCGTCTTTTTTTATTATGATAAGAAAGAAGAGCGGCTGCAGACCTCGGACATGCGGATGAACGGCAGCTGTGCAGGCGGCACCGGTGCGTTTATCGACGAGATCGCCGCCCTTTTGCATGTAAAACCGGAGGAGTTCGATGCGCTGGCGGCGGAGGGCACGACGGTCTACGAGATCTCCGGGCGCTGCGGCGTCTTTGCGAAGACGGATATCCAGCCGCTGCTGCTCTCCGGCGCGCGGAAGGAGGACATCGCGCTCTCGACCTTTCACGCGATCGCGAAGCAGACGATCGGCGGGCTCGCACAGGGGCTGGAGCTGAGAGCGCCTGTTGTCTTCGAGGGCGGGCCTCTGACTTTCAACCGGACGCTGATCCACGTCTTCCAGGAGCGGCTTGGACTCTCCGACGAGGAGATCATGATCCCCGATCACCCGGAGACCATCGTCGCATACGGAACGGCGATCGCGATCGACCAGCTCTTTCCGGGAGAAGAGGAAAAGGCAGTCACATTGTCAGAACTGCTCGAAAGGCTGCGGCGTTCTGAGGCCGGAGCGCAGGCGGAGTCCGGTGAAACGGAGGCGCCATTCTTCCGAAACGAAGCGGAGAGGGAAGAATTTACCAGGCGTCACGACAGGGAGCTGATGGACGTCTGTGCACCCAAACCCGTGTTGAAACCGGGTGAAGGAGCTGGCGCGGGCGATGTGTCGGAAGCAGGCGGGAAGGAGCTCAGGGTCTATATCGGCATCGACTCCGGCAGCACCACCTCGAAGATCGTTCTGATGGATGAGGAGAATCGCGTGATCGACCGTTTCTACGCGAACAATAACGGGGAACCGCTGAAAGTCGTGAAGTCCGGTCTGCTCGGCCTCTGTCGGAAATATGAGGAGCTGGGGCTCCGCTTAAAAGTCCTGGGTCTCGGGACGACCGGCTACGGCGAGGCGATGATGGCCAGGGCCTTTGGCGCGGACTATCACACCGTGGAGACCGTGGCGCACAGCTATGGCTGCTGCCATTATTATCCCGACACGAGCTTCCTGCTGGATATCGGCGGCCAGGATATGAAGGCGATCTGGCTGAAGGACGGCGTGATCACGAATATCATGCTGAACGAGGCCTGTTCCTCGGGTTGCGGTTCCTTCCTGGAAAATTTTGCCTCGAACCTGGAAATTCCGGTCGAGGGAATTGAGGACGCCGCCTTCCACTCGAAGAATCCGGCAAAGCTCGGGAGCCGCTGTACGGTCTTCATGAACAGCACGATTATCACGGAACAACGGAACGGCGGGACGCCGGACGACATCATGGCCGGGCTTTGCCGCTCCATCATTGAAAATGTTTTCACAAAGGTCGTGCGGATCGCGGATGTGTCCGAGTTCGGCGAGCACATATGCGTACAGGGAGGAACCTTCCGCAATCGCGCCGTTTTAAAAGCGCTGGAGGATTATCTGGGCGTTCCTGTCCGGCTTGCGCCTTACCCCGGTGAGATGGGAGCCATCGGTGCGGCTCTCGCAGCGCGGCAGTACATTGGAGAGCACGGTTACGCGAACAGAACAGGCAGCTCCTTCATCGGCTTTGCGCGCACGGCGGATTTCTCTTATTCTTCCAGAAGCGGCGTTCTCTGCGAGGGCTGCGCGAACCACTGCAGCCGTACGGTCATTTCCTTCTCCACCGGGCAGAAGTGGATTTCGGGAAACCGCTGTGAAAAGGGCGCGCAGGAAGAGCCGGAAAAGGCAGTGATAAAGAAGAAAACGCCGGACCTTTTCGTGGAACGGGAGCAGATGCTCTTTGCGGACTATCCGTATGAGCAGGTATCCACAGAGAAGGACCAGACGGTCGGCCTGCCGCGCGTCCTGGAGTTTTGGGACAGCATGCCTTTCTGGAGTACCTTTTTCCGGGCGCTGGGCTACCGGACCGTATTTTCACACCGCTCCTCCCGGAAGCTCTATGAGCAGGGGCTGAAATATGTCGCCTCCGACACGGTCTGCTTTCCGGCGAAGCTGGTGCACGGCCATATCATGGATCTGGAGCAGCAGGGCGTCGAGCGGATTTTCTTTCCTTATATTATGCACACGCCTCCGGAGGGCGTGGACAGACAGAGCCCTTATATGTGCTCGGTGCTGCAGGGCTATCCGATGGTTGTGCGAAATTCGCAGGATCCGGGTGGAGACGGTATTATCTTCGATACGCCCATCTTTCACTGGTTCACCGCGAAAAACCGGAAAAAACAGATCTGCAGCTACGCGATCGATACGCTCGGTGTGACAGAGCGCGAGGCGAAGGCGGCCTTTATACAGGGCGAGAAGGCGATCGAGAGCTTCCGGCTCGGGCTGCAACGCAGAGGGCAGGAGATTCTTGACGCCGTACATGAAAATAATTCCTATGCGGTCGTGCTCGCCGGGCGACCTTATCACGGCGACCCCTTCGTCTGCCACGATATTTACCGGCGCTTTGAGGAAAGCGGCGTTCCGGTGCTGACGCTTGATTCCCTTCCTGGCTTAAGTGAACAGGACTTACATAACACTGTGGTCGAGATCACGAATAATTTTCACACGAGGATGCTGGAGGGCGCGATGCTCGCGGCGAAGGATCCGGCGTTCGAATACGTGCAGATCGTGAGCTTCGGCTGTGGTCACGACGCGATTCTGTCCGACGAGATCACCCGCATTCTGCATGAGATGGGGCATAAGCCACCGCTCGTCCTGAAGGTGGATGAGAGCGACGCCGCGGGCTCGCTCGGCATCCGTATTTGCTCTTTCCTTGAGA
This sequence comes from Lachnospiraceae bacterium, assembly GCA_021202815.1. Lineage (GTDB taxonomy): Bacteria > Bacillota > Clostridia > Lachnospirales > Lachnospiraceae > Hominiventricola. The sequence continues at coordinate 11,894 of JAJQCG010000146.1, forward strand.
CGATCACGATCAGGCGCAGGAATCTCTCTGCCCTGAGCCGTGCGATCGACGCGCTGCCCGAGCCAAGCCCGGCAAAATTTCATAAGGCGGACCGGAAGACGCGGACGCTCCTCATCCCCAACATTTCCAGGGAAGTCTCCGTGCTGCTGTGCGGTATCTGCGCGAAGGAGGGCTATACTGTGAAGTCCGTGCCGGTCGGGGGCACGGAGGAGATCCGGCTCGGCAAGCGCTATGTACATAACGATATCTGCTTTCCCGCACAGATGGTGATCGGGGAACTGATCGGAGAGCTGCAGAAAGGGAACTACCGGCAGGACGAGGTCGCGGTCGGCATGGTGAAATTCCAGTGCGACTGCCGTATGTCGCACTACGCGGGGCTGCTGCGCAAGGGGCTTGACCGCGCCGGTTTTACGGAGGTTCCGATCGTCACGACCGACGCCGGAGATTCAAAGAATATGCACCCGGGCGTCTATCTGCTCGGCATCAGCGCGGTGCTGGAGGCCGTCTGGTGCTTCCTGATGCTGGATATTCTGACGGAGCTTGTCCGGAAAATTCGACCTTACGAGATCCATCCCGGTGAGACGAACCGGGTTTACGAGGAGTGCGTGGAAAAAATGGCGGAGGGCATTCAGTCCGGCATCGGACACGAGAAGAAGGTCTTCGACGTCTGCCTTTATCGATTGGACCGCATTCCTTATGATCGCAGCAATCCGAAGCCACGCGTCTTCATCACGGGCGAGCTGCTCGTGACCTATCATCCCGGCTCGAATTTCCACATCGAGGAGTACATGGAGGCGAACGGGATGGAGACCATTTTCCCGCGTATCACCGATCAGCTGCGCAAGGATTTCCGCGCTTCGCTCTGCGAGATCCGCGACTACGGCGCGAACATTCCGCCCTACCCGTACGTGGTGGACGCCCTCTTTGACCATGTGCAGAAACAGGTCGAGAAGATCGCCGCCCGGCATCCGCTCTGCCAGAAGGCGCTGAATCCGAAGGAGATGTACCGCGGGGTCAGCGACATCATTCCGGAGACCTTAAGCTGCGGCGAGGGCTGGCTCATGGCGGCTGAGATCGCGCACTACGCGCAGGAGGGCGTGAAGTCCTTCATCATTCTCCAGCCCTTCGGTTGCCTGCCGAACCACGTCTGTGGGCGCGGTACAATCAAGGCCTTAAAGGAACGCTATCCGGACATTTCCATCCTGCCGCTTGATCTTGACCCGGATACGAGTTACGCGAACGTGGAGAACCGGATGCAGATGCTGATTATGAACCATTAGACTACCCGGAAAAGCGGGAAATGCGGGAAAATGCGCAAAAAAAATGGTTGACATGAATCTTTTGGTATCCTATAATACTTAAATGTGACAAAGCGAGAAAATGTCCGATCCAATGCCCCGGTAAGACATTTTTGATGATAAAAAATCTACAGAAACATTGTATTTTGACAGGAGGAACACCGATGAACAGTTTCATGGCCAATCCCGATAAAGTGGAGAGAAAATGGTACGTGGTTGATGCTGACGGCTGTACGCTGGGTCGGCTGTCTTCTGAGGTCGCCAAGGTGCTCAGAGGAAAGAACAAGCCGGAATTCACGCCGCACATCGACACAGGCGATTATGTGATTGTTATCAACGCAGAGAAGATTAAAGTGACCGGCAAAAAGCTGGATCAGAAGATTTATTACCGCCATTCAGACTATGTAGGTGGACTCAAGGAGACCACTCTGAGAGAAATGCTCGCGAAGAAACCGGAAAAGGTAGTGGAGGACGCCGTTAAGGGAATGCTTCCGAAGGGATCCCTTGGAAGACAGATGCATGGCAAGCTCTACGTGTATGCGGGTCCGGAGCATCCGCATGCGGCACAGAAACCGGAAGTCCTGACATTTTAATCAGATAGGAGAAGGAGGGAAAGATCATGGATAAAGAGAGATTCTACGGGACCGGCAGAAGAAAGAAATCCATCGCCAGAGTCTATCTGGTACCGGGCACCGGCAAGATCACGATCAATAAAAGAGACATCGACGACTATTTTGGACTGGAGACCCTGAAGGTCATCGTCCGTCAGCCCCTCGCGGCGACCGAGAATGTTGATAAATTCGATGTTCTGGTCAACGTACACGGCGGCGGCTACACCGGACAGGCCGGCGCGATTCGTCATGGCATCGCCCGCGCGCTGCTGCAGGCGGATCCGGAGTACAGACCGATCCTCAAGAAGGCCGGTTATCTGACGCGTGACCCGAGAATGAAAGAGCGTAAGAAATACGGCCTCAAAGCGGCTCGCCGCGCACCGCAGTTTTCGAAGAGATAAGCGAGATAGGAAATCTTCGATTTCCGTTATCGAGCTTATGCAGTGCTTAAGGATTACTGCGAATCAAGACAGACAAGAGACTCCGAATGCTTGCATTCAGGAGTCTTTTTGTTTGTCTGGATTCATTGGAATGCAGGAAACTGAAAGCTTTTTCGAGCTTTTTTCATCAATCCGGAAGATGGAAAGATAGTTGTCAATCAAAAGCTGGCGACAAAATGGCGGCTTTAATTCTGTCGGTCTGGCCTTCGGCATCTACCGCCTCGGCGCCGTTTTCGACTTCCAGTTCCGATTCATAGATAGAGGAAAGATCTTGTGATTTATGGGTGCAGAAGGTATAATTCAGGGAGGAGCACGGGAAGATATGAGAGTTTTAATGCTTGGAAACAGTGGTATTTTTGCATATGAATAAAAATTATAATTTAGAGAGGTTCGTCAAAGCCCAGGAAAACAGCTATGAGACAGCATTATCAGAGATCCGGAACGGAAGAAAGAGGAGCCACTGGATGTGGTATATTTTTCCCCAGATCATTGGCCTTGGAAGGAGCGGGATTGCTGTTTATTATTCTATTGCGGACGAAGGGGAGGCCAGAGCATACTTGCAGAATGATTTGCTCAGGAATCATCTGATTGAGATCAGTAGTGCTTTGCTGGAGATCGAATCATCTGACCCAGAGCGTGTGATGGGCTTCCCGGATAATTTAAAGCTGCGGTCCTGCATGACATTATTTGCGGAAGTTGCACCGGAGGAAGAAGTGTTTCAGAAGGTGCTGGACAAATATTTTGATGGAGAGAAAGACAGCCATACTTTACAGATATTGGGGAGGGGATATGATGAGTTATGAGATCAAACAGATAGATAACCAGACATGGGCTATTGAAAACCAGGGTGTAAGATTTTTTCTGCTGACAGGCTCACAAAAAGGGCTTTTGATTGACAGTGGCATGACTACGAAAAATGCAAAGGAAATAGCAGAATCTTTTACTGATCTTCCGCTTCAGTTGATCAACACGCACGCGGATATAGATCATATCGCAGGAAACGACGCTTTTGATACAGTGCTGATGCATCCGGCTGAATATGTCAATTATTTTTGGCAGGGAGAATCCCATCCGGCGCCGACGCCTGTGTGGGATGGCGATATCATTGACCTTGGCAGCAGGCCGCTTCGCGTTATCACACAACCTGGCCATACTCCCGGAAGCATTGCACTTCTGGACATAAATCAGCGTGTACTTTTTAGTGCGGATTCTATACAGGATGGCGAAATTTTTCTCTTCGGTTCTATGAGAAATCTGATCGGTTATCGGCAGAGTCTGGATAAAGTATGGGCGCACTGGTCAGAATATGATGAAATTTTTCCGTCCCATGCATCTCTTCCGCTGAAGCCAGATATCATTCCCGATCTTATGGCGTGTATGGATCAGATCCTGACTGGAGAAGCATCTTTCCAAACAGGCGAAAAGTTTGGCATGCCGGTTAAAATATACGAAATGAAGACAGCAGTGTTCCTTTGTGGTTAGGACGCTTATCTGTACATACTGGAACTAATGTAAAACAAATCGGAACTGGGGAATAAAGTATGATAGAATGCAAAACGGGAACAGAGAAAAAAAGCTCTCCTCCATTCCCTGTTTTGTTAATACTGATACTAACAATAAAGCTGTTTATGTTTTAAAATTCCATAATCTTGGGTTCTTCCGTAAAGGAATAGATGGTAGCCGTGCCATGTTCAAAAGCAAATACTGTCATCAGGTTATCATCCACTGTATACATGCTGCTCAATGATGCCTTATTGGCCTCCATCATGGCTACCCTTGCTTCGCGCCGCAGATCTTCTTTTACTTCGCCTTCCACACGAATCCAGGTTCCCTTGTGCATCGCGCAGATTTCGACTTTACCATTTTTCTTCATCTGCTGGTATACTTTTTTCTGGTTGTTTGTGACGATATAAAGTTTGCCTTCATATTCACAAACCGCGCCGAAAGGGCGTACATGAGCCTGACCATCTTCGCTGGTGGCAAGATAGAATGTTCCGCAGGATTTCAAATACTCTAAAGTTTCTTTCATGGTTTAAATACTCCTTTCAAAATAGGGATTGATTTTTCTTGATTCGCGCTTATAATTATATATAAAGGGATCAAAAACACAAGTACGATATTTTTCGATACTGGTATCAGAAAGGAACGTATATATGGCAAAAAAAGAACTGTTCGGGTTGTGTCCCTATGTTACAGCACAAAAAGTTTTGACTGGAAAGTGGTCTATGTACATTTTATATCTTTTATCAAGTGGGCCAATTCGTTTTAATGAACTGCAAAGACGTATGCCGGAAGAAATAACCCATACCACACTATCCTGACAGTTGAAAACATTGGAAGATGAAGGCCTGATCGTGCGAAAGGAATATAACCAGGTTCCTCCTAAAGTTGAGTATTATCTGAGTGAGATTGG
>JAJQCG010000029.1 GCA_021202815.1 Lachnospiraceae bacterium
ATTTATTTGAAAAATTCCCATTTTCCTCTTGACTTTTTATTTGCAGGCTTACATAGCCGTTTTTACTTCTGCGATGCCGGACATGGTCTACTGTGAGCTTTTTATCATTTCTGCAGGTATAACTGTCAGAGTCCTTGTCATATGCCATGTTTTCTATCTTCCCTATGTCATTTTTATATTTACGGGTTTTCGAAATTTCATAATTCGCCGGCTTTATATAGGAAAGCTGTCCGTTTGCTTCCAGAAACAGATAATTCTCTTCGCTTTCATATCCGGCATCAGCTGTTATATTTTTGTATTTGAATTTCAAATATTTTTCTGCATCCGTTAGAAATGGGATCAGCGTTGTTGTGTCTGTGGGTTGTGGCCCGATTGTGAGCCATGTGATATATTCAGAATCTACTCCGTGCTGAAGATTATATGCAGGCTTTAGCTGTCCGTTTCCCATGGCATCTTCTTTCATCCTCATAAAAGTTGCATCCTGGTCTGTCTTGGAATAACTATTACGTTCTCCGCAGATATGGATTTCCTGATTATATTTTTTGAGCCGGGCCAGATAGCTTTCCAGAGTCTCAATGCTCTTTTGAAGCGGCGTTTTTCTTTTGCCTATGCCATGTACAAAAACTACATTTTCGTTTTGCTTAAGAGCATAAAGCTTCTTGCGAAGCTTCTTTATATGCTTCATCTTTATCGTTTCACCATAGGCGATCTTTATGTCATAAAGCTGTTCGCACTCAGCCACAAAATCGGCAAGTCTGACCAACAGTTTTGCCTGGTTTTTCGTTACGGCTTTTTTCCAGACAAAAGTGTATTTATTAGCGCTGGCTTCTATTTTCGTCCCATCAATAAAAATGGTCTCGCCGGAAACTTCTCCCAGATCAAAAAGTGCGTTGGACATTTCCGCCAGGATCCGTTTTGCACACGGAGCAAAATGAATACTTCTGAACCGCGCGAATGTCGCATGGTCCGGTGCTGGTGCACCCTCCAGAAGAAACATGAAATTGATGTCCCTTTTACAGTTCAATTCCATGGAACGGGAGGAATAGTCACCATTCATGTATGAGTAGAGAACAATTTTTAGAAGTGTTCTGGGCGATACGGAATTTATTCTCTCATAAGTAGAATACAGGTCAGTTAAATCCATTGCCTCCACAAACTGACTCAGCAATCGCACAGAATCATCTTCCGGAATAATTGTTTCAAGATTCAGCGGAAGTTTTAATTGATATCCTTCTTCGTTTAAAGTATAATTTCTCTGTAAAGATATAGGTTTTCGCATACTTATATTTTACGCCAACTGCCAGATACTTTCGAGGTCTGGCAGTTATTTTTTTACATGAAAAAGGAGCTGCGCACTAATTACTTAGTGCGACAGCCCCTTCTCTTCATTGTTATTTCATTTTCCGTTTCTTATTCTTTTTCTCTGCGTCTCCTGCGAATCACAACCCCCGCAACAACAGCAATCGCTGCCAGGATCATCACCGTGTACGGGATAATCGGGGAGGTATCTCCGGTTTTGGTATTTGACGCCGTTGCAGTGGCTGCACTCTCTGTCGTTTTCTCTGTCGCGGTATCGGTCGTCTCCTCTGTTGTATCAGTCGTCTTCTTTGTCTTTGTGGTAGTTGTTGTTGTGGTCGTCGTTGACTTCTCATCCACCATGACCAGTTCTACCACTTGCTCCGCATCGTGCGCTACCGCCTCATCTTTGATCATAAATTCAATGGGATCCGCGATTTCGTAACCATCCGGCGCTTCCAGCTCTACCAGATAATAAACCTTGCCGGTATCCAGAATGGAAGCGATCCTCTTTGCTTCCGAAGTCGTTACCCAGCTTGTGATATCTTCCCCGTTCTCATCGGTTCCGATCACAACCGGATTGCCGTCCTCATCCTGAATCTGGAGCGTCGCGCCGGCCAGCGGATTGCCGTCCTCGTCCGTCTTCAGCGCCGATACAATGGTCTGCGCTTCCAGCCAGACATAATTTCCGTCGTCATCCGTTACGAGTGTCCCGTCGCCGTCATCCGAAATCTCTACTGACATAACCTTCGTTGTGTCATCATATGCGATCACAAAACTGATCTCCTCCGGGGAAACATAACTGCCGGCCGGCGGATCCAGTTCCTTTATCGTGTAAGGCACATTTACTTCCAGATTATCAAACGAAACCAGTCCGTTCTCATCCGACACAACTGTGGTGATCAGATCTCCATCCGCGTCATACAGGCCGTACTCGCTGCCTTCAATCCCCTGCGTCGGATCCTGATCGTTTACCTTGATGAAGGAGAAATCCGCAACAACGCCTTCATAGGAATTTACGAAAGCGACGGATTGTGCCTGCACGGCATCACTCCCGCCATCTGAATACGTGTAACTGATATCCGTCGTCAGTTTCCCGTTTCCGTTATCCGTGACAACCACTTTCGCCGTGTAGACTCTGGCATCGTAGGCATAATCCTTCTGCTGGTCATTCACCTCGGCGATCTGATAATAGTAGGTGCCGGACTGGGAATAGGTGATCTCCGGGAGGAATGAAACGGTTCCGTCCGCGGCATTTTTCACCGTGCCGCTATAGCCGCTTGTGACAGCGGTACCTCTCGCATCCACTTCCGTGATTTCAAATGTAAACTGCTGATCCTTTAACGCTCTACCCTCCACTGTCTTTGTCGCAGTAAAGGCAACACTGCCGGACGTCGCGTAGGAATTCTGAAATACCGCATCTGCTTTCGTCAGTTCAGAGTCTTTATAAGATTCTGCCGCTTTCTCTGCCTTATAATAAGTAATATCGGTACTCAGTTCTCCATTTCCGGCGTCAGAAACAACCACTTTTGCAACATACACCGTTTCGTCATAGGTGTAGCCTGACTGGGCATCATTTACTTCTGTGATGGTGTAATAATATGTCTTACCGATATCCTTCTGATCGTAGGTAACGATATTTGTAAATGTCACCTCGCCGGAAGCACTGTTCCGGGCTGTTGCCGTACCTCTGGTATCACCGTTGATCTTATAACCGGTCACCTGAAAGGTAAACTGGTCATCCTTTAATGCGGTTCCAGTAGTATCTAAAACTTTCTTTGCCGCTAAACTCAGGGTACCGGAGGCAACGTAGTCGTTTGTAAATACCAGGGTTCCCATCAAATCACTGGTGTTATCATCATAGGATTCAACAAGAGTGTCATCCTTACTATAATGCTTAACACCGGTGACTTTCGTTTCCAGCTCACCTTTGCCGTTATCTTCCGCCTTAACGGTCACAATGTAATAGCTGCTGTCATAGCTGTAGTAAGATATTCTGCCATCCTGCTCCGTGATCTTGTAATAATAGGTGCCGGACTGTGTGTAATTAATTGCACCAAAGGAAATACTACCGTTCTCATCATTTGCCGCAGTGTCCGTATAGCCGCCTATCTTTTCCTCCAGCACGCCGCCATTTAAGGACATTTCGACAATCTCAAAAGAGAATTCCTGATCCGGCAACGTCTTATAGTTCAGGGTTTTCTTTGCCGAAAGGGTGATCGCTCCCTTTGTTTCATATTTGTTCGTAAACTCAAGGGAAGTTGCAGATTTGTTTTCTACACTATTCGCTGTATCTGTATATTTGTAAGTCTTTTCAATTTCCAGTGTGCCATCACCATTGTCTTTGCTGACGTAAATTGCCACCGTATAGAGTTTCGTATCATAAGTAAATCCATTCACCTTTGAATCCGGAATCACTTCCTCTACGGTATAATAATAGGTTTTTCCGACATCATCCAGTGAATAAGCATTGGTTTTCTCAAACGTTACCTTTCCATCTTTGTCAATAGATTTTGTTTCCGAATAGCCGCCTTCGACTTTGTTTCCACTCTGATCTACCTGAGTAATTTTAAACTCAAACTGTCCCTCGGATAAGGACATCATCGGTTCATCTGTCTCAAGTTTCTTGGAAACTTCGAGAACCAGATCTCCGCTTGCCGTATATTTCTCGTTTATGTTGTTTTTAAAAGATGCTGTCGGAATCCCGGCTGTATCACCGGCTGTCACCGTGACCTCTATATTATTGCTTCCAACCAGGGACATATCGTTCTGAAAGTTTGAATCGTCCTCTGTCACTGTGTACTTGCCTGGTAGAAGATCTGACACAGTTTCAGAATTTGATTGCCCACCTGAAATTTTTATATAAACTGTTTTTACTTTTTCTCCGGAACTGTTGTATACATAGAATATATACGTACCATCCGCTTCGGAAGTATTTGTGGCCTCTCCGTTTACAGTTACACTCTTCGTAATTTTCAGGCTGCCTTTATTCGTCGTGTTTCCGAAAGTAAATATCTCAGAAGTCTCTGCATTTTCTGAGGAGAGCGAGAGCGACTCCAGCTTGCTTTCATCCACTGTATGTGTTGTAACTTCCACTCCTTCATCAGTAGTGGTTTCAGCTTTAACCAATTCCGATGCCGTAAGGTCAGCGTTTGCTTTGTAATACGCCGCCGATGCAGTATATGTAGTAGTCGTATTGACGGTACCGGTCGTTTCCGATGTGACAACCACTTTTGCAAGATACAAAGTACTGTCAAAAGTATACTTCGAAGTATTACCCGTATCCTCAGAAATCAGATACCAATGTGTCCCAACATCGGCCGCACTGGAATAAGTGATATCACTGAAGGTTACCAGACCGGTTCCGTATGCACTTGCTGCCGTCTCAACTTTCTCCCATTTCCCGGTTGTTTCATCAAATTCATATAACGTAAAGTTAAACTGATCATCCGAATCCGTCGGTGCAACACCATCCAGAGTCTTAATGGCTGTAAATCCATGGGAATCCGGCACAAGCAGGTTTCCGTTGTAGCTCCACATATGGTTTTCCATATCGGGCACATTATAGGATGCGCAGATAAAGCTGCCATTTGTATTGCCTCCGATCTCTGAAACAACCGCCGCGCTCGGTGCCACTACATGACCAAGGAAAATCGCATTGGACTTGGTGCCGATATCTACAGTGGTCGCGTTTGGAAGCATGAATACCAGACTGCACCCATAGTCTGATTCTGACCCTGACGGTTTCTGCCCGTTGACCAGGACTTTTGGAAGTACTACCTTGCCGTCTTCTTCACTGATGATGTTCACATTCTCGTTGTGCTCAGTGTCTGTTACGACATTGATATAATCAATTGCATCAAGATCAGTGAATTTGTAACTGTATCCGGACTGCAATGTCACTGTCACAGTCGTACCGTTATCCTCAACTGTATAATGGTTTTTTTCCAATGTTGCATCTGTATTGCCTGTATCTACGATGATATTGTTCCTGCTCGTTACATAACTGTTCATCTCTGCTTCTATCGCGGCCATGGCTACATCAAAATCAATGAAATATCCATTCTCATGTGTAACAGATGAATCAATCACTCCTTTTCCGCCATCGTTAAACCGAATGTCATAACCGCCGCCGTAATAATATGCCCAGCTGTCTATATTATTGTCATAGCCGGTCAGATACATCACATTTTTGCCGATGTAACTGACAAAACCTCCTTCAATAAAGCCACCCTGGAAATAACTGGGAACCGGATGCGTCTCATTGATGCCGATACCAGAGGTAAAGGAAGAGGTTCCGCCAACCGCCACCGCGCCAACTGTGTGCTGGGCCACAACGTCACCGCTTGAGAAAATGTTATAATTTTGCAGGATAAACTCCAGCGTATAGCTTCCGCCATAATCATTAATCAATGTCTCATTTGTAATCTTAACACTCTGGTATATAGCCGTCGTATACCATCCGATCGTGGAAAAGCTGTCTACGGTCAACCCGACAGACTCAACCGCGCCGGAAACGTCGGTATCAATTCTGTCAGTCACATCAACAACTGTTTCATTCTTCCCATTTTCCTCGATATGAATTGCTGTGTATGTGGCATCACTTTCGTCATCACGAATAAATACATAACCGCCCGCTGTAACGATTTTTTCCGTTTCCATGTCAACTGCGGTTTTATTCTCAATCGTGACCGACATCGCATTACGATCCGGCTCAATCTCCTCACCCTCATATACAAAATGCATATCGTAAAGAATCATATCCTGCAGAGCAGCCTCGGCATAAGCAATCCGCTCATCTTCTGTCTCCCCATAGTCAGAATCATTCGCAAACTGCTGCTCTATGATCAGTTCTCTGCATTCGTCATACTCCTCCTGCGTCAGATCCTCGACGACAAACTCCGCTCCCTCGGGAAGTGCATCCGGATCCGAGAGACAGACAGTCACAACTTTCTCGTCATCTTCCCAGATATAGGTCGTAAGGCCGGCGTCCGCTGCGGAAACCGCATCCAGTTCTTCCTCTGCTGCAGCGTCCTCGTCATCACTTTCCTCTTCATTAACGGAGGACTTATCTGAATCCTGTCCTGTGCTTACCCCGGCAATCGCCGCCGTATTTTCACTTGTACTTTCGTCAGCCACCGCTCCTGTAGATTCACCTGTACTATCATCGGGTGTCGCTTCTGTGCTTTCACCTGTGCTGCCGCCGTCGGCTGCATCCGAATCTCCATTTCCGCCTGCACTGCCGCCGTCGCCCGCATCCGTATCTGTATCATCTGTAAGATCCGCACTGTCTGCATCCGCGCTTTCACCGTCATTTGCACCGGTTTCCGCTTCTGAATAGTTGGAATCTGTATGTTTATTTTCTTCTTTATCTGCATCATCCTCTGTATTTGCTTCGTCACCTGCAGCATTCACACTGCCGCCGGCAGTTTCTGAGATCGCCGCCGCATCCTGCCCGTCGGTATCGTCCTCAGCGGCAGAAGCACCCGCAGTCTGTTCCTCCGTCTGCGCTGCAGTCAAAACCATCTCCGCCCCATCCGTGCTGCCGGTATCCGCATAACTCAACGTACTGCCGCCGGTCACGCACAGCAGAAACACCATCAGCAAAGCGGCGAATCGAGCCCATATTGATCTGCGAGAGTCTTTTTTTCTGTTCTTCATCTTACTCTTACCTCCCCGGCAATCTTATGCCCAGTCCTCACACTTTATTCCGTTATCTTCTGTATTTTACTCCCGTTTCATTTTCCGCACATCACTCTTTTCAGCAAAAATTTGGGTAGTTACCTCTTGTCATTTTTTTAACATTGTTCTGCCTCCTTAACTTTGTAAATCTGTAATTTCGAGCAATGCGGCTGCTGACAGCTTTTTATCTTGTGTTTTTCATTAGAATACGGTAAACTACAAGTACTTTAAAACAACGCAAGCTGTACGATCGGAGAGTATGATTATGGCGAAAAAATTTAATGTAACCGGCAATTGCAGGCCGGAAAATCATTATATGGTTGATATAACAAATCGACTGCAGGCCATCGAAACCATGGTAGACAGCGGAGATTATTTTACGATTAACCGCGGGCGACAATATGGGAAAACTACCACTTTACATCTTCTCGCCGATTATCTTCAGGAAAAAAACGTTGTTGCCAGCATTGATTTTCAGAATCTGGATTCTTCAGAATTCTCGAACGTCAGCTCATTTGTGGAAGCCTTTGCCCGGGAATTCTATCTCAGTATAAAAACAGATTCAGTTCTCCCGGGAAACATCCTGCAAACGCTTCAGAAATTCGCTGCAGGGGAAGTTCCCCGCGTCAGTCTGCGAAAACTGTTTTTATCACTGAGCGAATGCTGTTCTCTGTCAGACCGTCCGATTATATTGATCATCGATGAAGTAGATGCCGCATCAGATTTTCAGGTATTTTTAGATTTTCTGTCTCAATTAAGAAGCGGATATCTGAACCGGGACGCGGCTCCGACATTCCAGTCTGTAATTCTTGCGGGAGTACAGGATATACGAAATATCAAGCAGAAACTTCGTTCTGAATCAGAGCATCAGGCAAACAGCCCATGGAATGTGGCTTCCCGCTTTACGGTAGATATGAGTTTTTCCCCAAGTGATATCGTGAGTATGCTCCAGGAATACGAAGCAGACCATGCAACCGGAATGGATATCACATCCATTGCAAATCTGATTTATGAGTACACGTCAGGTTATCCGGTACTGGTATCCGGCATCTGCAAATATATTGACGAAGAAATTGCCGGTACAGACACTTTTCCGGATCTGACAGCGGCATGGACCGCACAGGGGGTTGTCGAAGCGGTCGGTCATATTTATGACGAATCCAATATGTTGTTTGAATCTTTGCAGGACAAATTAAACCGGTATCCGGAGCTTCATGACATGCTGTATTCTCTGCTGATGGATGGAAAACCCGTCATGTACAATCGTTACGATCCGGCCATTCAGTCCGCTTTAATGTATGGTTTTATCCGGATTGAAAATAAAACTGTCGTCGTAGCAAACCGTATTTTTGAGACCCAGCTTTTTGATGATCAGCTTCAGCTTTAATGAAAATAAAAAAATCGGTGTACACGAATTGAAATTAGGCGATAAAATTCTGGTGGAAGCCGTGGTATGAAAATCAGGGACTGTGAAACACTTCACAGTCCCTTTTCCTTTCCGCACATCATTCCTTTCCGCAAAAATTTGGGTAGTTACCTGAAAAAAGGACCGGTCAGTGACCGATCCTTTTCTTTCCTGCTATCAGGTTTTCAAATGCTTCTTTACTTTGCTCTGCGTCTCCTGCGGATCACAACCCCCGCTGCTACTGCCAGCGCTGCCAGGATCATCACCGTGTACGGGATAATCGGGGAGGTATCTCCGGTTTTGGTATTTGACGTAGTTGCAGTAGTTGTACTCTCTGTCGTTTCCTCTGTTGTGGTATCGGTCGTCTCCTCTGTTGTGGTATCGGTCGTCTCCTCTGTGGTTGTAGTAGTTGTCGTCGTTGTCTTCTCATCCACCATAACCAGTTCTAAGACTTTCTCCGCACCCGGCGCCACCGGTTCCGTCTCCAGCATGAACTCAATCGGATCCGCGATCTCGTAGCCATCCGGCGCTTCCAGCTCAACCAGGAAGTACGTCTTGCCGGTCGCCAGGATTGAGGTGATCATTTTTGCTTCCGTCGTCGTCACCCAGCTGGTGATCTCTTCCCCGTTCTCATCGGTTCCGATCACAACCGGGTTGCCGTCCTCATCCTGAATCTGGAGCGTCGCACCGGCCAGAGGGTTGCCGTCCTCGTCGGTCTTTAACACAGATACTTCAGTCTGCGCTTCCAACCAGATGAGGTTGCCGTTTTCATCGGTTACGTAGTTGCCATTCTCATCGGTCAGCAGTGTGCCGCTGCCTCCGTCAAGGATTACCAGTGTCAACGCATCGGCATCCGCATCATACGTGTATTTGAAAACAACTTCGTAAGCGGATACGTAACTGCCAGCCGGAGGGTTCAGCTCTTTCACAGTGTATTCCGTGTCAACCGTAAGGCCATCGAACGTGACCACTCCGTCTTCATCGGATATTGCGCTGTCTACCTGTACCAGGTCGCCATTCGCATCCTCCGTAAACAGGCCGTATTCGCTGCCTGCGATGGACTGGTCGGTATCCTGGTCGCTTACCTTGACAAAGGAGAATTCTGCGGTGACTTCCTCATAAGTATTGGTAAACACCACATCCTTTGACGCATCGCCCGACAATATCAGGCTCGTTACCGATCCCTCACCGTTTGCCCTTGAGATTTCTGTAACGTTTGCTGCAATCGTGCCGTCCTGCTGATCGACCGCCTCTACGGTAACCGTATAAATGTTGCTGTCATATGTGTACCGGTTCTTTCCCTCATTTACTTCTGTAATCCGATAATAATGTGTACCGGACTGCGTGTAAGTAATCTCCGGGAACGAAACGGCTCCGTCTGCTGCATTTTTCGCTGTTTCGCTATAACCATTTGTGACAGCAGTCCCATCCGCATCCACTTCTACGATGCTAAATGTAAACTGATCAGCCTCCAGATCTCTGCCTTCCAGAACTTTCGTCGCGCCAAGGGTAATATTGCCGGAAGTCGAATAAGAGTTCTCAAAGGTCGCTGTAGCCACATCAGTCAAAGCAGATGTTGCCGCATCTTTCTTATAATAAGTGACATCCGTGCTCAACTGTCCCATTCCGTCATCAGAGACCGTGACTTCTGCAACATATACCGTGTCGTCATAGGTATAACCCGACTTACCGTCATTTACTTCGGTAATCGTGTAAGAATAAGTTTGGCCGATGTCCGACTGGTCATAGGTCACAATATCCGTAAACCTTACCTTGCCGGACGGGCTGTTCGTGGCTGTTATCTTACCGTTGATCTTGTCACCGGTCACTTCAAAAGTGAACTGTCCGGCCTGCAATGCAGTCTCAGTGGTATTCAAGGTTTTCTCCGCCTCCAGGCTCAGGGTGCCGGATGCAACGTAATCGTTTGTGAATACTACGGCATCTGTCAGATCAATGATAGAGTTGCTGTTATCAACGGTTCCACTAAGAGTACCATCCTCGTCGTAGTGCGTAACAGCGGTGACAGTCGCAGTCAATGTACCATCATTGTTATCTGTCACCTTTATAGCCACAATGTAGTAACTGCTGTCATAGCTATAGTATGACTTCCCGTCATTCCGCTCCGTAATCTTGTAATAATAGGTGCCGGACTGCGTGTAGGGAATCGTCTGGAATGTAATTATTCCATCTGCGTCATTGTCGCCATAGCCGGTAAAGCCGCCTGTTTTCACTACATACGATCCGCTATTATCCGGGTCTTCTTCCACTTCCACGATTTCAAATCGGAATTCACGGTTCGTCAATGTCTTATCGTTCAGTTTCTTTGTCGCCTTAAGGGTGATTTCTCCCTCAGTCTCATATGTGTTTGTAAATGTGATGTCATTGTTATCTACCGGTTCATTATCTATACCATTCGCTGTATTCGAATATGTATAGGTTTCAGTGGTTTTCAGAGTTCCGTTACCATTATCTGTGATGTGTACTGCCACCGTGTAAACTTTTGTGTCATAAGTATAACCGCCTGCCCCGGAATCAACTTCTGTCACCGTATAATAATAGGTTTTTCCGATGTCATTCTCGTCATAATCTAATGTGGGGAATGTCACACTTCCGCCAACACCATTGGATACAGTCTCGCTGTAACCATTCAGGATAGTATTTCCACTCGCATCCACTTCCTGAATGATAAATTTGAACTGTCCCGCCCCCAAGGTTATTGTTGTTTCTAACGAATCCAGATACTTGGTTGCACTCAGCACCAGCTCACCTTTCGCCGAGTACGTGTTTATAAATTTCACTGAATCCAGAGATGCCCCTACTGATTCCGATTTAACTGTTCCCGAATCGTCAGTTGTAACTTTTGTAATATCCGTTATTGCAGCGGTTAGCTTAGTGTTTGTCGTATCATAGCTTACGTTCACGGTAATAATATAATAGGTCTCATCATATGTTATATAGGATAGTTTTGTACTCGGAATTTCCTCCGAAATCTTATAATAATGATCTCCCACATCGCCGGTCTCATATTTGATTTCATCAAAGATGATTTCACCGCCTGCGTCATTTGTTTTGGTGCTGGTGTAAGTGTTCTCTGTATCGCCGTTGGAATTTACCGTAGTTTTTTCAGTGCTCCCTGTAGCATCTGTCACTTCCGTCGCAGTAAAGCTAAACTGACCGTCTTGCAGAGTACCATTCTCCAGAAGTTTTTCCGCTTCCAGGACAATCTCGCCGCCCTCTGTGTAAATGTTGTCAAAGACCATTTCAGAAACAGCACCGCCTGTCTTCGATGAAACAATACTGAGAGTCTTTGCTGTAAGCGTACCGTCTCCGTTGTCTACAATCTCTACCGTTACGGTATAAACTGTGGAGTCATAGGTATAACCGCCTTCCCCGCCATTCACTTCTTTCACATCGTAGGTAAAGGTCTTTCCGATGTCATCCTGATTGTAGGAATCAACATCTGAGAAAGTCACTGTTCCGTTTGCTGCATTCGTGGCTTCCTTAGTGCCGGAGATATTACCGCCGGTCACCTGGAACTTAAACTGTCCGGCCTCCAATGTCTTTTCTAATGAAGTCAGATTCTTGGTTGCTTCCAGATCAAGCGTTCCCGTTGCTATATATATATTTGTAAAAGTAACTGTATCTTCAAGAACACCGTTGTAAGCAACTGTAGATAAAGAAGTTCCATCATACTTCTGAACCTCAGCAACCACTACAGATAACTCACCATCCTGATCATCATCTGTCACTTCCACTTTCACGATATAATAAGATTCATCATAGGTATATCCAGCCGCTCCCGAAGCAGGAATAGTTTCCGCAATTTTATAATAATACGTCCCTGTTCCTGTGTAAGTAATAGTATCAAATGTAATCGAACCATTGCTTCGGTTTGAAACTGTGGATGTATACCCGTTCTCCACTGCGACCCCGTTCTCATCCACTACTTCAGTCGCGGTGAACGTAAACTGTCCGCTCTCAAGAGTCCGGCCTGTCAGGCTTTTCGCAGCTTTCAATGTAAGATCGGCTTCATAGAGGTTGTTCGTGAAAGATGCTAACCCAATCGTTGTCACGCCATTGTTGTCATTATCTGCGTATACAGTTACCTCTTCATACACCACCCCGTTCGGATCCAACAACACCGAATCATTTGGATTGAGATCTGTCAACTCATATACCCGGTAAGTCCCCGGCACGAGATTATCGACCTCTACTACAGGAGAAGTGCCGTTTGTAATCGTCACCGTAGTACGGGCTACCTCTGTTTCCGTCTCTGTTCCATTATCCGTCTCCACTAATCTGATAGAGAAAGTATAGGTGCCATCCACGTCCGTGGTTGTTGTCGCCACGCCATTAATTGTCACCTTTTTCTCAACTTTCAGGCTGCCGACCTGTTCCAGATCATTCGTGAATTCCGCTGTCTCAATGGTTGTAACGCCATTATTGTCGTTATCAGCATATACGGTCACTTTTCTACCATTTTCACCGACCAAGGTCATCCCCGCCGGATTTCCCGTCACATACTCATATACGGTATACTCGCCCGGTTCCAGGTTATCTACACGCTCGGTCGTACTGACGCCGTTCTTAATCGTAATCGTGCGGTCTGCTTTTGTCACGCCGCTTGCATCCACGATGTAAAATGTATAGGTGCCGTCTGCCACGGTCGGATCCGACCATTCTGTCGCCGGGTCTCCATTGACTGTTACATTTTTCTTGATCTGCAGACTGCCGACCTGCTCCAAATCATTTGTAAACTCGGCAACCGGAATGTTCGCAGTATTGTCCGCTTCCACGTAAACTACGATACTGTTGCTTCCTACCAGTTCCATGCCGGCCGGATTGTCGGACAAAATTTCAATAATGTAATAATATCCTTTCTCAAGATTATCGACCGTAACAGAATTTGATTGTCCGTCTTTGATCGTAATCTGAACCGTATCTTTCAGAACATTTGACGAATTATATATTTCAAACGTATAAGTGCCATCCGCCTCTGTGCCTGTTGTTGTTAATCCATTTACCGTTACGTTCTTCTGAATCGTAAGGCTTCCGACCTCTTCCTTATCATTCGTAAATTCCGCAGTCGAAACCGAAGCCGTCCCATTTTCCGTTACAATAACAGAGATATCATTGCTTCCCGCAAGTGTCATACCGGTCGGATTCTTTGTGATATCCTCTTCTACCGTATAAGTTCCAACCGGAAGACCGCTCACTTCTACAGTATTTGATGCACCATTTGTAATCGTGAGTTCTACGGTTTTTACAACAGCGCCGCTGCTGTCTTTCACATAGAAAGTATAGGTGCCGTCCGCATCCGTGGATGTCGTCGTCGATCCGTTGACTGTCACATTCTTTTTGATCCAGAGGCTTCCCGTCTTTGTCGTATTTCCGAACTCAAAGATCTCCGAGGTCTCTGCGCCCGATGAAAGCGTAAGTTCGCTCAGCTTGCTCGTATCTACTGTATACGTCGTGACTCCCGACGTTGTGGTGGATATAACCAGATCCGATGCAGACGTTCCGCTCGTCGCTTCATAGTACGTCGCCGTTGCCGTATATGTGGTAGTCGTGTTGGTGGTACCGCTTGTCGACGAAGTAACAACTACTTTCACCAGATACAGGGTAGTATCAAAATTATACTTATCCGTATCACCTGTTACTTCAGAAATCAGATACCAGTGCGTCCCCGCCGCGCTGTAGGAAATGCTGTCGAAGGTCACCAGACCGGTGGTATAAGCAGCTTTCTTCGTCTGTTTTACTCCCCAGTCGCCAGTGCTGGTATCTAACTCAGATAAGGTAAATGAAAACTCATCATCCGCATCCGTCGGCGCCGCATTATCCAATGTCTTTAAAGCTGTAAATCCATGGGAATCCGACACGATCAGATTGCCGTTGTAATGCCACATATGGGCTTCCATACTCTGTACATTATAAGATGCACAGATAAAGCTGCCGTTCGTATTGCCGCTGGTAGTGCCTGATTCGACCGCTGCATTCGGCGCCACCACATGACCGAGGAACGTACCGTTGGACTTGGTGCCGATATCCACCATAGTCGCATTCGGAAGCATGAACACCAGGCCGCAGCCAGAGTCTGTTTCCGATCCGGTCGGATCCGATCCGTTCAGCAGAACCTTCGGAAGAACCACCGTTCCGCTTTCCCTGCTGATGATATTCACATTCTCATCATTCGCATCCGCACCCGTTATCACATTAATATAATCAATTGCATCCAGATCATCAAATACATAGCTGTAACCGGACTGCACGGTCACTGTCACAGACGAACCGTTATACGTAACCGTATAATGGTCATCTGCCAGCGTGGCACTCGTATTGTTGATATCAACCTCGATGTTGTTGCTGCTGTTTACGTAGGAATTCATTTCACTGGTAATCGCAGCCATGGCCGCTGTAAAATCGATGAAATATCCATTATCATGTGTAACGGAGGAATCAATCGTGCCTGTTCCGCCGTCATTGAATCGGACATCGTATTGGTTGGGCTGATAGAACCAGCTGTATACATTACTGTCATAGCCGGTAAAATATACTGCATTCCCGCCGGTATAGCTGTTAAATCCGCCTGATACAAATCCTCCGTGGAAATAACTCGGAACCGGATGTGTGCCATATGTACTCGAACCGATACCAGAGGAAAAGGATGCAGTTCCGCCGACCGCTACCGCGCCTACCGTATGATATGCCACAGCATCGCCGCTCGTAAAGATATTATAGTTATTCAGGATAAAGTACAGCGTATAGCTGCCGCCCCAGTCATTGATCAGAGTCTCATCCGTGATCGGGATCTTCTGATACTCGGTCAGCGTATAATAACCGATCGTGGAAAAGCTGTCCACGGTCACCTCGACTGTCTCCACCGCACCCGAGGCGTTGGTGTCAATCTTATCCGTCACATCCACAACGGTTTCTTTCTTCCCGTTTTCTTCCACGTGGATCGCTGTGTATGTGACGTCCGCCTCATCATCGCGGACCAGCACATAGCCGTCCGCCGTCACAGTCTCTTCCGTCTCCATGTCGACCGCGGTCTTGTTCTCAATCGTGACTGCCATCGTGTTGGCGTCCGGCTCGATCTCCTCGCCGTCACAGACAAAGTGCATATCATAGAGAACCATGCTCGCCAGAACTGCCTCCGCGTAAGCTGTGCGCTCTTCTTCTGTCTCACCGTAAGAAGAGTCATTCGCGAACTGCTGCTCGATAACCAGTTCTTTGTAAGCGTCGTACTCTTCCTGCGTCAGATCTTCGACGACAAACTCAGCGCCTTCCGGCAGAGCGTCCGGATCTGCCAGGACGACGGTCACAACTTTTTCGTCGTCTTCCCAGGCAAACGTTGCAGGCTTCGCGTCCGCCGCGGAAACTGCGTCCACATCTTCGTCTGTCTCATCGGCTTCCGCATCTTCATCTGCTTCGGCTTCCGCATCTTCATCTGCTTCGGCAGCTTCATCTGCCCCGGCTTCCGCACTTTCATCAGCGTCTTCTCCAGCCTCTAAGTAGCTCTCGTCTGTAGGTGTGCTATCGTTCGTATCTTCATCACCTGTATCATTTGCATCGGCGATTTCACCGGAATCCGCTTCCTCCGCCGCATTTACGGCTGCGTCGTCCGTATCAGACGCTTCCTCGGTACCCGCTTCTTCTACGGCTGCCTCTGATGCATCCGAATTTTCCCCGTCAGCTGCCGCTTCCTCAGCGGATCCGTCTTCCTCGCTGTCCGCCGCAGCCAGGACCCCGGCATCCTCCGTTGCTGCTTCCTGTGCTGACACATCTGTGCTGCTGCCCGCATTCGCGTAAGTCAGCGTATTGTTGGACATGCAGAGCATGAAGACCATAGCCAGTGCGATCAGCCGTGTCCATAATGATTTGTGGGTTCCTTTTTTCCTTTTCATCTCCTTACCTCCGTTTCCTTTTTTGGTAGTGTCAAAAACTACCCTGTTTTTAGTGTCTAAAACCTATAAAAA
>JAJQCG010000118.1 GCA_021202815.1 Lachnospiraceae bacterium
TTTCTACAATGCCCTTTTTACCTCCAAAACCCCGTTTTTTTCGGTGTTTTGGGGCTTGTGACCGAAACGGAAATCATACAGGGTGCAAGTCGTGACAGTGCAATGTTTCACTTCGTTTTTCTGACCATAGCAGCACTCCAAGCAATCAAGGCATATCTGCAAGAACTGGCCTAAATGGTAATTCTATTGAAAAACTATGCTTCTACAAAGGACACAAACGCTTTAATAAATACCTGGACAGTATAAACATGCTGTTACAGTCACCGAGTTTTGAAAGCGCTTTGCTCCATATATCCAAGTATATACCGCTTGCAAAAATAGTAAATAATGAACAAGCCGAACTGAAAGTGCGAATGGAATCATCAACAGATGGCAATTATCCGTATTCTGGCGAACTGCATCAACAAGCGAGAGCAGATGAGCGTGAAATGCTTGTCGAAGAATATCTGATTGACAAGGCTTGTAAAAACCTCATTCAAGAGCTGGCACAAAAATCATCAATCCCCGAAATCTGACACAACTTTTGACACAACTCCACGCGAAATATGATAAACCATGATAAAATGAACGACACGAAAAAGCCCCATTTTCAGGCAATAGTGGAGCAGGACAAAACAAGATAATTTATTTTTTAGGAAGTTTAGAATTCTTTTAGACCATCGCCACATTTTGGACATATTTTACTGATAATATAATATTCGTAAGGACGATATATTCGTATTTCATTCATAACACTTGGGGGGCTTTCCCAAAAGCCCCCATTCCCTCGAAAATAATACTTCCGGCAACGGAAGTGTTTTTATCTTCTAAAGTTCGTGTTCCGTAATCCAATGAAAAGCTGCGAATGCAGTAGCAGAACCTGCTCTTTTTTTATATCTTCTTAAATGTATACCACAGCAAAATCCCGAAGTCTCAACAAGCAGCTTTAACAACTTAAGAAGCAAAAATAGAAAATTTAAAATGCGCCATGCATCGCTGCAAGCAGCTGCATGGCGCAGAACTTTACGGGTACTATCAGGTTTTCTGGAATCAGGTGAGATTAACCGCAAATCTGCTGCCGTTCATAACAGCATTGTAGATCTTGGCAGTCTTGTTGCTATCGCCAACCTTCCAAACGTTGGTCATTCCTTCGGCGAGAAGCTGCTGATAAAGGGCATCCTCGCTCTTGACACCAGTGGACAAAACCACAAGGTCTGCGGCCAGAGCCTGTTTTTCACCATTTTCAGTGCTTTCAATGTTCAGCTTGCCATCAGAGAAGCCAAGCACCTTGTTATTGTAGTACAGTGATATCCCTTCATTAAGACAATACTCCGTTTCCAGCTTTGCCTCCATCATGAAGCGTGGATCGCCCGCCATCTGGTCCAGCGGGAATGCAGGCTGCATATCTACAACGCTTATGGCATTGTTCTGCTCGTTAAGATAGAGGGCAGTTTCCATACCAGCGATACCGCCGCCGATCACAACAATCTTCTTTCCGGTGATCTTCATGCTGTTATCCAGAATGTCTCTGGACTGCAAAACGTCTGCGTTCTCAAGACCGACAATGGGAGGCGCAGTCACCTTGCTGCCTGCGGCAATCAGAATCACATAGGGCTCAATACTGCGGACAGCTTTGGCGGTCGCTTCGGTTCCGAGACGTACCTCAATGCCAAGCTTCTTGACCATCTTCGCATAGTAATCAATCTGCCACTGGAACTTACCCTTATGGGGTGGCTTTTTGGCAATATTGATATTGCCGCCCAGACGCATTTCCTTTTCAAAGACAATGGGTTCAAAACCGCGCTGCCTGAGCGTCACAGCTGCTTCCAGACCGGCAGGGCCTGCGCCAACAATCACGACCTTACGGCCATCACCGTCTTCAACAAGCGGTCTTTCAATCAGTTCACGGCAGCCGTAGGGATTTACCGTGCAATTGGAAAGATCTTTTGCCAGAGGATTTCTATTCCAGCAGTTCATGCAGGAAATGCAGTAGCGCAGCTCATCCTCACGTCCCTCCTCGCACTTTTTAACCCAATTCTTCTCAGCGAAGATGCCACGGGCCATGCCGACCATATCGCATTTGCCATCGGAAATGATCCGATCGACAAATTCGGGGTGACGAATACCGCCGGATGCGGCAACCGGAATAGACACTGCAGCCTTGACCTTTTCTGCCGCGGGAACCTTCCAGCCCTCAGCGCGGCGAGCATCACCGGTCATGATATTATCCTTGCCCGTCAGGCTGCCACCCGCGGACACCGTAATCAGATCAACACCGAGCTTTTCGATGACAGCGGCATACTCAGCAGCCATGTCGGGATTGATGCCGTCGTTTCCGTCAGGGCCTTCGCCTTCGGGGAAGTCAAAACCCTGCAGCTTGACAGCCAGAATCTTATCCGGGCCAATGGCCTCACGGAGCTTAGTGATCGTCTCCGCACAGAAACGGGTACGATTCTCCAGCGTGTCAAACCCGTATTCGTCTGTTCTGTGGTTCCACAGAGGAGAGAGGAACTGATTTCCAAGATAGGTGTGGCATATCTGGAATTCAATGCCATCTGCGCCTGCTCTTATCGCGCGCTTTGCTGCATCTGCAAATTTCTGCTCAACGCTTTTGATACATGCGACATCAACATCGTTGATTGTCTTCGGATTCCCGTGACTGTAGTCAACCTGGCCGGGATGCCAAAGCTGGAAAAGAATTTTGGCTCCGTTTTCATGGCAAATGTCGACCATCTGCCTGAAGCCTTCCATATTTGCATCATCGTAGATTTCCGGTTGACCGGTCAGCTGAGAAGGCCAATCGGCATCGACAGCCATTGCACCGGGAATAACGATTCCGACACCGCCCTCTGCTATAGACGTGATATAAGCAAGGTCGTTTGCTGTTACACGCAGGTTGAAGCTGGATAAGGTCTTTGCCATTGCGGTAAAAATGATACGGTTTTTTACAGTCTGAGTGCCAACCTGTATAGGCTCAAGAAAAACATGACTCATGTTTGTAACTCCTCCCCTCGTTTATAGGTACATGTTCTCGCCAGAAGCGCGAACGGTGATATCGCTGATGTCTACTCCCCAGGGCTGATTGATCGCGTAGATGATGTTATCCACAATATCCTGTGCAACAGGTGCGTCATACTGAATGCTGTTTCGATCATTCATGCCGGGCGTCGTGTAGGGGTTCTTCATCATGGCTGCAAAGAGCTTTTCGTACATACCGGCCATCGACTCATTGACATTGACGATGGTTTTCCCAAGCTCCGTTGAGGGAACGCTCGTGGGACGGATAACGGTGGTCTTGATGATACCGCGCGTTTCCGTTCTCAAGGATTCTGCAAGATAACGGACGCCCGCTTTGGAAACGTTATAAACGCCGTTTCCGTTAACGGCAAAATCGCCAAGGATCGAAGAAACATTGATGATATGGCCGCGCCCCTGTGCCATCATCTGATCATACACGGCACAGGTGCAGTAAAGGGTGCCATAGATGGAAGTATTGAGGCACTGTTCCCAATCCTTCATGGCAAGCTTATGGTCAGCAAAGAAGGCTTGCGGCATTGTACCGGCATCGTTCACAAGGACATCTATGCATCCATAAGTATCAACAGCGAACCTAGCCATTGCCTCCGCCTGCTCCTGAATGCCGACATCGGTCACAATGTATTCGGCAGTACCACCGGCTTCCTTGATTTCCTTCACAATTTGCTGCAATTTTTCTTCTCTGCGTGCGGCAAGAATAACCTTTGCCCCCATGGCCGCAGCGGTACGTGCGGTAGCTTCGCCAAAACCGGAGGAAGCACCGGTGACGATAATAACCTTATCCTGAACGTAATTTCCCTGTCTATATTCGATCATTGTCTTCATCTCCTTTTTAAAGTGCAAAGAGATCGCCACTCGCACGGACGGTAATGTTGCCAATACTGATGCCCATGGGCTGGTCGATACAGTACACAATGTTGTCAGCCAAAATCTGCGGATCCGGATCGCAATAAGTGATCGAGTTGATGTCATGATAGTCCTGACGGGCAGGCATATTTTCAAACTGATCGCCAATCGTAATCAGATCGCTGACAATACTGGTTCCCGCCATCTGATCGACAATGGTCGCGGGCAGCCCGGTTCTCTGGAAGCCGGTGGGCTTGATCGTCGTCACCTTGATTTTCCCCTGACATTCACTGCGCAGAGATTCGGCGAGGTATTCCACACCCATCTTGGCAACCTGATAAACTCCTGCTCCCTGAAGCGGGAAATTCGCATAAACGGAGGATACATTGATGACCTGGCCACATCCCTGTGCCATCATCTGGTCATACACGGCGCAAATACCGTAGAGTGTTCCCTTCAGCGAGACATCCCAGCATTCTTCCCACTTTTCAAGGGCTTTTTCGTGTTCGCTGAAGAAACCAAGGGGCATAGTGCCTGCGTTATTAACAAGGACATCTACCCTGCCATAGGTATCCACGGCAAACTTAATCATGTTGAATACATCGTCTTTCTTGCGGACATCTGTGACAATGTAACTGGCTTCGCCACCTGCAGCCTTAATCTTTTCTACAATGGCTTCCAACTTGTCCCGCTGCGGCGCAGCCAGTACAGGCTTGCCGCCAAGCTGAGCAACGCGCTCTGCGGTCAAAACGCCAAAGCCACTTGAAGCCCCGGTGATGACAACGACTTTATCCTTTACATAGTTCTCCCTTTGAATCATGTAAGTGACCTCCTTATCCACTTCGACTTTGTTAAAGACTTTACAATGATGATAGTTCATGATAAACTTTTGGGGAAGTTACACTATTTGAGGAATGAGAAAAGTGTTCTCGGAACTCAGAAATCATGCAGATTTTTCACAGTTTTTCAAAAGAGTAAAACTACGCAAAGGGGATGTTCACATGATTGAGCGCGTAGATAGTCGGAAACTGATTCAACGGTCTGTTCTGGATTTGCTGAATGATCATTCGATTCAGGATATTTCTGTAAAACAAATCACTGCAAACTGTGGCATAACCTCTCGAACCTTTTATAATCACTTCAAAGATAAGTATGAAGTTGTGAGTTCGATCTATCTTAACTATATGCGTCCGTATCTGTCTTCGAATTTGGAAGAATGGTATTCCCACCTGAGCAGCTTTGCCATTGAACACACCGCCTTTTTAAAAAACACCCTGATTTATAATGGACAAAATTCAATTGAAGAAACAATCCTTACTCTCGAGTGGGAAAAACTGATGCGGCATATCAAGCCCGAAGTCCTAAAGAATCCAGATGAGCTTGTCCGGACAAAATATGCCATCGAATATATGCTATATGGTAATATCGGTTCTCTGTTAAATTTCACCGTCTACAAAAGAAACAGCTTCAGCCCCGAGGTTTACGCAAACGGAAACGCAGATGTGTGGAGTGTTATGGTTGAGCACATTCCTCCGATTATTCGGAAAAATCTGAGTATAGATGTACAAACTATGTAACGTCCTGTGCTAAAATTCGCTGTTTTTACTCACTCTGTCTGATTGAAAGAACCCAAATTTCCTATCCAGCCCTCACTTCCATCAAAATTTTCGACAGAAGTGAGGGCCGGGCGACGGAAGTTTTTTATATCTCCGTGAACGTATACCGTTGCGAGATCCCCGAAGTCTCGACATGGTAGATAATTGTCCCGTCCGCGAGATCCTCCCGTTCGAGACTTAGTTCTTTATCTTTGTGCTTATTTCGGATGTATTGCTCGGGATCATCCAGCGTGAGCTCCTCGAAAAAGACGTCCCGCATCTGATTATTCGCGCATTCGTTGAAGATCTCGTGTACTACTTCGTATTCCTTCATCATAAAATTTTCTCTCCTGTTTTGTTTACTCTGAAAGCGTTATCAAACAACTGACTTTCATACGTGATGAAACGCCGGGATAACGGCGAAAACTAGCAGGCAGCAAACAGGGCACGTTGTCTCAGCCCTCAGTCCCGATCGTCCAGCTGCTTCTTCAGGTAACGTCCCACCACGTGGGCGAAGGTCGACACGTCGCGAATGTAGGCAAAATCCTTGCCGAAGATCCGGCGCTCCGCCATCAGGTCGCGCTCCTCGCCGACGAAGACGCCGAGTACGGCGATGCCCTGTGCGCGGAGACGCCGCACCTCCGCCGCCGTGTCCTTCACCGCGTATTCCCCGGTGTAGACGGACGGGTTCTTCACATTCGGGCGGTTGACCACGACGTCGTTTGGCCTGCCGTCGCTGAGCACGATCAGGATGCGGTTCTCCTCCGGGCGCTGCAGCAGGCCGTCCGCCGCGGCGCGCAGAGCCAGGCCGTCCCGGTTGCTCGAGGACGAGGTAAACTGGAAAATTCTCCAGTCGGCCTCCGGGCCGTCGTCATACTCCCGGAAGCGGCGCATGACCGTATAGTTCCAGAAGCTGCAGAAGCTTAAGACCCGGTGCGGAATCCGCACCTTCGTCAGCGCCGCCGAGAGGATATAGCCCTGCAGCGCCACCATACTCTGGCGGCTCCTCTGCGAGCCGCTGCCGTCCATCAGCACGTCCACCACGAAGTCGGAGTTCGGCTTCTTGAAGGTCCTCGTAAACAGACGCGGATCGTCCGTCCGGCCTACCTTCCAGAGCTTGCGCGGGATGACCGCGCCATAGGCGGCCTCCATGCGGTCCTCCTCATCGCGCGCCTGCAGCGAGCGGCGCAGCAGCTGGCCGAGCTGCTCGATATTGTGGCGCGGCACGCGCCGGTGCTGACTGTAGAAGCGTTCATTCTGATCCCTGGTGCGGCAGGCCAGCACATAGGTATTATTCTCGCGAACTGCGTGCTCGATGATGCCATCGGTAAAGTACAGCCGACAGTCCCCGTGGACGCCGCGGCAAACGCGACGGTTCAGACGCTCCTGCTCCCGCTCGTCCATATAGGAGCTCCCGAAATTCAGCTCGATGTAGGAGTACATCTTGCGTGCGGCCTCCTCCGTGACCAGGATACGTCCGGCATGGCCGCACCCCTCCGGCGTCTCTTGCTCTGGGTCGATACTCGCCGCCTCTTCCTCCAGCTCCATCGCGGCCTCCAGCGCCGCCTCGTCGAGGAAATCCTGCCAGTCAAAGGCACGCAGATCCTCCGCGCTGACCGCCAGCACCGACTCCAGACCGCCGTGCTCCGTCTCGAAAGCCGGGTCGGCCAGACGATTATAAAAGCGGTCGGTCTGCCGGATGACCTCCATCGTCTCCGTCGCGCCGCGCAGGGCGAAAAGCTCCTTCATCTGTTCCGTGATCTGCTTTCCGGCGGTATAATTTCCATCGATCCCATCCCGCAGCACCGCGATCTTCAGCCGCCCGAGCGGATGCGCGGCCAGCCGGTCGAAATCCCGTTCCAGAATATCCGCATAGGCTCTGCGCCGCAGGGAACGCAGTCCCGGGCGTTCTTCCGCGGTCTTCTCGCATGCCGCCTGATCGACGCACAGCTGCGCGAGCAGCATCAGGGAAGCCTCATCCGCCCTGAGATACAGCTTCTTCACCAGATAGAGGCCAAACTCGTCCGTGGAAAAAAAGCGCGCGAAAGCGCCCTGCCTGACCGCATCGTAGAGAGAAATGGAGGGATAATGGCGAAACGAATCGACGTCGAGATTCGCCTCCAGCTCATAATCCCCACTGACGGTCCAGAGCAGGTTGCGCATGCGGTTTTCCAGTTCATAGCGATACTCCTCTTCCAATATTCTTCCTCCAAAAACAGGCAAAACGCCCACCGGCACCTGTCCGCAAAAACCAACTGCATGTCATGCTCTTTAGAAAGCGCAGCCCGCATAACCGCTGTCCGAAACTTTTACTGCTCGCCGAACACATCCTCTCGCGTCCAGTCCTCCGGGATGCGGGTCATGACCATATCCGAGACAATCTCCTTCTCGAAGATATCGAAGGCCTTGTTCGTGACGCCCATCTCCACCGCTTTCAGCGGCGCAAGACCGATCTCTACCGCGCCCAGCGCGCCCAGAAGGCCCCAGAAGGCCGCACAGATCCAGGGCCTTGGTCGAGATTTCGCTGTTCTGCGCCTTGAGCTGCAGGTCGAGGAACAGCCCGCAGAACGCGGCCTCTGCATCCGGGCGAATCTGCGGATAGTCGTGCTCGATAATTTTCCGCAGATTTTCCTCCGTCAGAGGCGGCATGTCGATGACCAGAAAGCGTGAAACCAGCGCCTCGTTGAGCTCGCGCGTCCCCGCGTAGCCGTAGTTCATCGTCCCGATGAAGCGCGTCGCCGGGTGCAGCTCGATGCGGTCGTAGCCCGGCACGTCGATCATCCGGCGGTGGTCGAGCGTCGCGTGCAGCACGCTGGCCGCGTCGTTCTTCGCCATATTGATCTCGTCGAAAATGCCGAAGCCGCCCTCCTCCGCGCAGCGGTAAACGCTGCCCTTGCGCAGCTGCACCTCGTTGTCGCGGAAGGTGTCCGTCCCGATGAGCGAGCTGCTGTCCGTATTGACATTAAAGGAAATATTGTAAGTCGGGCGTCCGAAAATATAGGCCAGATTCTCCGCCAGAATATTTTTTCCGGTGGCCTTTGCACCGGAAAGCAGCAGATTCGAGCCCTGCAGCAGCGCTGTGATCGCCATCTCCAGAATCTCTTTCCCATAAAAAGGAATCGAAGGCCGCGAGACGCGGTTTTTCACCGCATCCGAGACCGGATAACTCTCCCGGAACTCCTCCACCTTCCGCAAAAGCGCCTCCGAAATATTCTGTTCCTCCAAAAAAGTCAGTTCACTTTGCATGGTTTCTCCTCACCTTTTATTTTCACTCCAGAAACTGCGCGAACACGTAATTGCTCACGTCGATCCCCCGCTCGGTCAGGCGGACATATCTTCCGCTTTCCTCCAGGAGCCCCTGCTCCCCGAGCTTCGCAAACAGCGTGGCGTAGTGTTCCCGATATGGTCCGGGATCCACGCCCTCCATCCTGCGAAGACCGAGGAAAAAATATTCCTCGCGAATATCCTTCTCACTTAAGATTTCGCTCGTCCCGGCAAATTCGCCGCGCAGATACGCTTCCATCTCCCGCGTATTGCTGCTACGCACATTATCCAGCAGGGACGCCGCCCCGAGGCCATAGCCCCTGTAATCCGTCCGCTCCCAGTAGCCGAGATTGTGGCGGCAGGCATTGCCCGGCTTCGCGTAATTGGAGATCTCGTAGCGCGCATAGCCCCGCGCCGCCAGGATTTCCTTCGTATCGTAATACATCCGGCGCTCCTCGTCCTCATCGGGCAAAAGCTCCGGATGCTCCGCGTAGCGTTCATGGAAGGGCGTTCCCTCCTCGATGATCAGGCTGTAAGCGGAGATATGCTCCGGCTCCAGCGCCAGCACCTTTTCGAGCGTACGCCGCCAGTCCGCCGCCGTCTGGCCGGGCAGTGCGGACATGAGATCCACATTAATATTGCGAAAACCGGCCTCGCGGGCGAGCCGGAAGCTCGCAAGAAACTGCTCCCAGGTATGAATACGCCCCAGCCGCTGAAGTTCCGCATCATCCGCGGACTGCAGCCCCAGGCTGATGCGATTGATACCAAAGTTGCGATAAGCGGCCAGCTTTTCTGCGGAGAGTGTGCCCGGGTTGACCTCGATCGTGATCTCCGGCTGCTCGCGCCAGGCAAAACACTCCCGCAAAAGTTCCATGATCCGACCGATCTCTCCCGCCGGGAGAATACTCGGCGTGCCGCCGCCGATGAAAACCGTCGACACCTCGTAATCCCAGGAAGGCAGTACGGAGTGAGTCGGGGCTGCCTCACACTCACACGCGAAGCGGTCTGAGGCTGCAGTCATGCTTGCACCCGCAGGCATCCCACACTCTGACACACTCTGCCGGATTTCTTCCAGCAGCTGGGAGACATAGCGCTCCTTCGTCCCTCCGTCCGCCGGCGCGGACAGGAAATCACAGTAGTCGCATTTTCTTACACAGAAGGGAATGTGGATATAGAGATCCAGCGGTTTTTTCATGTCAGGCCGCCCTTTTCTCCGGCAGCTGTGCCAGTACGATCGCAGCGAACATCAGCACGCAGCCGAGCAGCTCCCGCAGGCTCAGCGCCTGTCCCAGCAATACCCAGCCCGCCAGCACGGAGAAAACGGACTCGAGACTCATCAACAGCGAAGCGACCGTCGGGTCGGCGTTTTTCTGGGCGACGATCTGCAGCGTGTAGGCGACGCCACAGGACATAACGCCCGCGTAGAGAATCGGCTTCCAGGCCGCCGGAACCTGATCGAGCGTCGCGGTCTCCCACATGAGTGTCGGCACCGCGCAGACGATCGCGGCGGTCAGAAACTGAATCGCCGACATCCTCACGCCGTCCACAAGCGGCGAAAAATGATCGATCACCATAATATGAATCGAGAAGACGAAGGCGCAGGCGATGACAAAGACATCGCCGATATTCAGATAGAAGCCCTCCGTCATACACAGCAGATAAAGTCCCGCGACCGCCAGCGCAACGCAGGGTATGATCAGCGGCCGCAGCTTTTTTCCGAGGAAAACGCTGAGAATCGGTACAAGCACGATATACATCGCCGTGATGAAGCCCGCCTTGCCGACCGTCGTGAACAGAATGCCCCACTGCTGCAGGCTGCTCGCGATCGCCAACGCGACGCCGCAGCAGACGCCGCCCTTCACCAGAGTCTTTTTATCCCCAATCCACGCCTGCTTCTGCTCCGCAGTCTCCCCGTTCTTTTCCTCCATGTGATCCGCAAGGCGAATCACCGGGAGCAGAACCAGCGCGCCGATGATATAGCGTACCGTATTAAAAGTAAAGGGGCCGACATAATCCATGCCGACGCTCTGCGCGACAAAGGCGCAGCCCCAGATCAATGCTGTCAGAACAAGCAGCAGATTATTCTTCATCCTTCCCATCTTCATTCACCTGCGTATTCCTTCAGAATGTCCAGCAGACCCTGGGCTGTATCCGCGATTCGCTCCGCGCCGAGATCCGTAAGCGCAGCGCGCCCCCGGAAGCCCCAGGCAACGCAGACACAGGGAATCCCCGCGTTCGCCGCAGTCTCAAGATCCGTCTCCGAGTCCCCCACATAGACGCAGGCGTCCTTCTCCACGCCCAGCTCACGCATGGCCTCATAGACCGTGTCCGGCGCGGGTTTCTTTCGCACGCCTTCCTGCGCCCCGATCGCCACCGGAATCCGCTCGCCGAACATCTCGCGGTTCAGACCCTTCACCGCACTGTCCGACTTGTTCGAGACGATCGCCATCGGAAAACCGGCCTGCTGCAGGGTGTCAAGAAGCCACACGATTCCCTCGTAGGGAACCGTGTGATCATTCAGATGCGTATGATAATACTCCTGAAACGCCGCGTGGCATGCCCCGTATTTCGGGTTCAACTCGCCGCCCTCGATACAGCGGCGCATCAGCGCCTGCGAACCGATGCCGACAAACTGCCGCACCTCGTCCCGCGTCCTGAGCGGAAGACCCGCCCCCGCGAGCACCTCATTCACGCTCAGATAGATGTCCTCCAGCGTATCCAGAAGAGTTCCATCCATATCAAAAATTACCGTATTTCTCATGAAAGTTCAAATGCTCCCGTGTATAACTGATAGTACCGTCCGCGCTCCGCGATCAGGGACTCGTGATTGCCCCGCTCAATGATGCGGCCCTGGTCCAGAACTATAATAACATCCGCATTCCTGATTGTCGAGAGCCTGTGTGCGATGACAAACACTGTCCTTCCCTTCATCAGCCGGTCCATGCCGTCCTGCACAATCGTCTCAGTGCGCGTATCGATGCTGGACGTTGCCTCGTCGAGGATCAGCACCGGCGGATCTGCAACCGCCGCCCGCGCGATGGCCAGAAGCTGGCGCTCACCCTGGGACAAGCTGGCGCCGTCGCCGCTCAGCATGGTATCGTAACCGTCCGGCAAACGCGTGATGAAATAGTCGGCATTCGCGAGCTTTGCCGCCGCCACGACCTCCTCGTCCGTCGCGTCGAGCTTGCCATAACGGATGTTGTCGGCAATCGTACCGGTGAAAAGATGCGTATCCTGCAGCACGATCCCAAGTGCGCGCCGCAGCTCCGGCTTTTTGATCTTATTGATATTGATGCCGTCGTAGCGGATCTTTCCGTCCTGAATATCGTAAAAACGGTTCAGCAGATTCGTGATCGTCGTCTTGCCCGCGCCGGTCGCGCCGACGAAGGCGATCTTCTGCCCCGGTCTCGCATACATTCTGATATCGTGCAGCACAATCTTGTCGTCCGTATAGCCGAAGTCCACACCGTCCAGCACCACATCGCCCTCGAGCCTCTCATAGGTAATGGTGCCGAGCGCCTTATGCGGATGCTTCCAGGCCCAGATTCCGGTGCGCTCCGCCGTCTCCGTGAGCGTGCCGTCCGCCTCTTCCTTCACATTTACAAGTGAGACGTAACCATGGTCCTCTTCCTCAGGCTCGTCAAGAAGCTCGAAGATCCGCTCCGCACCGGCCAGCGCCATGATGATCGAGTTGAACTGCTGTGAGATCTGCGTGATCGGCTGGTTAAAGCTTCTCGTAAGCTGCAGGAAGGAGGCCAGGGTGCCGAGCGTCATACTGCCAATCCCGCTAATCGCCAGCACTGAGCCAAGCGCCAGCGTCAGCACATAGTTGATATAGCCCAGATTTCCCATGATCGGCATCAGGATGTTCGCGAAGGTGTTTGCATTCTTTGCGCTGTCAAACAGATCATCGTTCAGCTCATCGAAGTTTTTGATCGCTTCCTCTTCGTGGCAAAAGACCTTGACAACCTTCTGACCCTCCATCATCTCCTCGATGTAACCATTGACGCGCCCCAGAGACTTCTGTTGTCTGATAAAGTATGCGCTGCTCTTTCCGCCGACTGTGCGCACCACATTCAGCATGACGAAAATCATCACCACGATGAGAGCCGTCAGCGGCAGGCTCAGGATCAGCATGGAGACAAAGGTACTGACGACCGTTACCGCCGAGCTGATGAGCTGTGGAATACTCTGGCTGATCATCTGACGCAGCGTATCGGTGTCGTTTGTATAACAGCTCATTACATCGCCATGCGTGTGTGTATCAAAATATTTGATCGGCAGGCGCTCCATATGCGTGAACATCTCATCCCGGATGGTCTTCAGGGTGCCCTGCGTCACGTTGATCATGATCCGATTGTAGCAATAGGTCGCCAGCACGCCCGCATAGTAGATGCAGGCCATCGTCAGCAGCGCCCGGATCAGCGGCGCAAAATCCGGACTTGACTGCGAGAGGAGCGGCGTGATATAGTCGTCGATCAGACTCTTCAGGAACAAATTTCCCATGACGCCGGCCAGCGAGCCGATCGCGATGCAGATCAGCACAAGCAGAAACGCCAGCTTATAATCCTTCCACGCATAGCCGAGCAGCCTCTTCAGCGTCTTCCCCGGCGTCCGGCTCTTTGAGGTGCCGCTCATCCGCGGTCCGGGACCTTTGAAGGTTCTCTCACTCATCGTCGTCCCCTCCCTTCTTCTGGAGCTCATAGATCTCCTGATAAATCGCATTGCTCCCGAGCAGCTCCTCATGCGTACCGAAGCCGACGACACGCCCCTGGTCCAGCACGATGATCCGGTCCGCGTCCTCCACGGAGGAGATGCGCTGCGTGATAATGAGCTTTGTCGTATCCGGAATTTCTTCCGCGAAAGCCTTGCAGATCAGCGCGTCCGTATGCGTATCGACCGCGCTCGTCGAATCGTCGAGAATCAGCACCTTCGGCTTTTTCAGAAGGGCGCGCGCGATACACAGGCGCTGCTTCTGCCCGCCGGAGACATTCGTTCCGCCCTGCTCAATATAGGTATTGTAACCGTCCGGCAGCTTCTCGATGAATTCATCCGCCTGCGCCAGACGGCAGACTCGCCTGCAGTCCTCCTCGCTGGCGTCCTTGTCACCCCAGCGAAGGTTCTCGAGAATTGTTCCGGAGAAAAGTACATTTTTCTGCAGTACCATCGAGACTGCGTCGCGCAGTGTCTCGAGGTCGTACTCCCGCACATCCCTGCCGCCGACCTTCACCGAACCGGAGAGCACGTCGTAGAGCCTGGGAATCATCTGCACAAGCGTCGACTTCGAGCTGCCGGTGCCGCCGATCACGCCGATCATCTCGCCCGCATGAATGTCGAGATTGATATCGCGCAGGACACATTTGTCCGCGTCGCCGCTGTAGGAGAAATTTACATGTTCGAACTGAATCGCGCCGTCCGGCACTTCGTAGACCGGGTTTTCCGGATTTGTCAGCGAACTCTTCTCATCGAGCACCTCCACGATACGCTCTCCCGAGGCCTGCGCCATCGTCACCATGATGAACACCATGGAAATCATCATCAGGCCCATCAGGATCTGCGTCGTGTAGGTGAAAAGGCTCATCAGCTGCCCGGTTGTCATGGATCCGTGCACGACGATCAGACGCGCGCCGACCCAGGAGACCAGCAGGATACAGGTATAAACTGTGAACTGCATGACAGGCATATTCATGATGACCAGTTTTTCGGCACTGATACTGAGATTTTTCAGATTGTCCGTCGCGTCACAGAACTTTTTATTTTCATAGTCCTCACGAACGAAGGATTTCACGACGCGGATACCGGTCAGGTTCTCCTGCACGCTCGCGTTCAGCCGGTCGTAGCCCTTGAACATTTTATCAAAAATCGGGAACGAATGCGTCATGATAAAGGCCAGCACGCTGACCAGAAAAAGGATTGCAACGATATAGATCACCGACAGATTCGGATTGATGTAAATACACATGGCAAGCGCCGACAGCATCATGATCGGAGAACGCACCAGCGTACGGATAATCATCTGATAAGCGTTCTGCACGTTCGTCACATCCGTCGTCATACGCGTCACCAGGCCGGCCGTCGAGTAGCGGTCGATGTTCTGAAAGGAAAAATCCTGAATATTGTCGTACATCGCCTTTCTTAAGTTCCGGCCAAAGCCCATGGCTGCCCGCGCGGCATGTCTGCCGGAGAGTACGCCGGCCGCCAGCGCGCACATCGCCGCCGCCAGCATCAGGATCGCCGTCCGCACCACATATCCCATATTCCCCGTGGACACACCGTTGTCGATCACCCTGGACATCAGGATCGGCAGCATCACCTCCAGGATGACCTCGATCGTCACGTAGAGCGGCGCCAACAGCGAGTCCTTCTTATATTCGCCGATATGCGCCATCAGTTTTTTAATCATATTCTCCCTCCCTCAGGTCACCTTTTTATTTTTCTCTCAGCTTCCGAATCCGCTCCCGCAGCTCCTCTATGCTGATCTCCGGCAGCTCCGGGCGAAGCGAGGGATTTCTCCGGCGAAGCTGCTCCGTGCTCTTCTCAAGACGCTGCATAAGCCGCTCTCCACGTTCACGCAGCTCGGCAAACTCCCACTCGGTTCGCTCTGTGCGCTGCGCTTTCTTTTCCTGCTGCTCCGCACTGCTTTTCCCCATGCGATCCGTGAGCTGCTCCTTTTTTTCCTGAAGCTCCATAGCGCTTCTCTCCACGCGCCCCATGATCTGTTCCCGCTTTTCCTGAAGCTGCATGGCGCTTCTTTCCATCCTGTCCGCCAGTTCTTCCCGCCGTTCCGCAATCGACTCTCGTGCCGCGGCTTCGGTAAACGTAGCCGCCGCCTCGAGAACGCGCTTCTTCTCCTCCAGACGCTGCTCGGCCTCTGCGCGGAGCTGCTCGGCCTTGATCAGCAGATCGCGCAGGTCGAGCGCATCCTTCAGCGCGCAGCGGAAGTCATACGCGACCAGAACCGTGACTGCAAAGGTGAGTACGGAAGACACATCCTCCGGAAGACCAAGCACGACGCCTGCCACCGGCTCGTGCACCACATACACCATCAGAAGGCTCAAGAGTCCCCAGGCAATCGTGGATGTCAGACAGATATACCCCTGAAACTGGAAACGCTGATTGCTGTAATCCCAGTAGCGTACCTTGAAAAGCCGCAGCATCACGACGCCGGTCACATATTCGAGCACCGTAGCTCCCGCCGCCCCGATCAGAAACACCAGCGCAGGGGTTTCCTGGAACGGCAGCGTCAGCCAGAGAATCAGGACAGCACCGCTCCCATAGAGGGGCAGCCAGGGTCCCTTCATGAAGCCGCGATTCACAGGCCGATGCTCCTTGAGCGACACGTAGGCCGACTCAAAGCACCAGCCGAAGATACAGTAGAAATAAAACAGCGCCAGCCATTCCGTGAAGTGGTAACTGTACATGCGAGCCCTCCATGGTACACTGAGGTTCAACTTAATAAAAGTCGATTGCTCCGCACTGCGTGCTCCCGCAATCGCCGCCTCCATTCGCAATCCGCGCTATCGCGCTACTTGCTCATGTAGGCTAGCCCGTCCGATGTCTATGTGTCCTTGCATGCAAGCATGCAGTCCACATA
>JAJQCG010000014.1 GCA_021202815.1 Lachnospiraceae bacterium
ACCTGCGGCTGAGCCAGTTCCTCCGGCGCTTTTTCTGTCTGTGCCATCGCCTCCTCACTCTCGTCATCTGTGGCGTCCATGAGCGTATCAAAGTCCAGATATTCCAGTTCCTTGCTGACCAGTTCCTCCAGGGAGCCATACTGCCTGGTATCAAACAGCACTCCGTTCAAATAGCGCTCTAGTTTAAATTCTTCCAGATTCACAGACGCTTCAATCGGAATATCCTCATCGGTGATTGTCGTAAAGCCGATACCAATTCTGCTCATGTCGCTCAAGTCTACCGGCTCGCCGAACTCTTCCATGCAGTATTCGTCAAGCAGTTCTTTGGCCCTGTCAAGCGGTGAGCGCGCCGCTTCTTCCTGCGCCCGCTCAATCAGCTCGTCGCGATAGTCCTCCGCGACCCATCTATCTGAAAAATATACATGGTTGCCGTCGGTGTCCACATAGTAGTCACCCGTTTTATCATCCCAGATGGAGTATGCTCCGTCGCTGCCAAATTCTGTGTCGATTACATGGAAGCGCTCTTCCGGTGCGAGAGATTCAGCATCCTCAGATAAAGCCTTTAATTCCTCAGTGTTCCGCTCCGCTGTATCTTCCTGATCTAGCATCAACCCGCTGTCCGCAGTTTCCCTGTCCGGCGTTTGCCTGTCTTTGGCTTCCTCGGCAGCAATCCGCTCCACATCCGCCATCACCTGGCGGACAAAGGGACTTTCCTTATCGGGGTCAACCAGTTCGCCATTCACGATGCCGCGCCGCTCCAGTTCTTCTCTGATCGCCGCAGGGTCGATATCGGGGAATGGATCATCCTCTGTCTGCCCATCATTTCTTTCATTCAGCGGGCGTGTTTTGAGCTGATAATAAGTCTCATTAAAAACCGCCTGATCCATACGAGAATGGAAATCCGCATCATCATAATAGAGACGAATCAGATCGAGATTATTAAGAGAGGCAATCGCCCTTTTAATGGCCACACCTGCTTCGGTTCTTGCTTCCTGCGCATCAGAGTTTTTGCAGGCATTCTGGTATGGGATGTCCCTGGCAACCGTATCCAGCACAATGGGTAAAAAATGCTCAAACGGATCACGGAAGTCGGAACGAACCTCCGCAAGCTGCTGTTTCTCCTTTTCCGTAAGATACCTGTCATTCTTTATCAGGGCGCTGATTCTTTTTGCAACATTACTCCACGACAACGTGACAGGAATGCAATCCATTTTTTTTGAACATGATTCCCTTGCTGTTGTGATCCTCAAAGCTATGAGATTTGTTTGCTAAGGCGCCACTATGGCCACCTGTCCCGTATTCCTCTCTGAGAAAATCTGCCGATTCCTTTGCCGAGTGGGCGTCCATGAAATATGAGTAAATCCGCCCTTTTCCTCCCGACACGGAACTTCCGTAGGTAAGTGCTTCGTCAATTTCATCTTCGGTAATGAAATATCCAGACTGCGGCACTTCGGCCATCTCAGAAGAATATTCCTTCCAGGTCATGCCCAGTTCCCGCAGGCTTCGATGCAGTTCCGGAACCCTGTGATAATGAAAACGAAACACGTCCGGCCTCTGCTCATACACCCTGGTAAAGATCATCATGTCGCGCGTTACCGCCGCCAGAACTTCCGGATCAGCCATCGCTTTAGCCAGCCGCTCAGTTTCATCTGGGAAACCGCCGCCGTGATACGGCTGCAATGAGGTCAACAATCCCGCTCCCTCAGTTATTTCTGAGAAATCACGCCGAAGATACCAGAGCTTTTCAGCGATCTGTGTGCGGGCATAACCAGACGTCTCCTCAATCTCCACATTGGTGGCAAACTGACCATCGTCCAGTAACTCTCCAATTCGCTCCACCGCGTCCTCCCAGGACAGGAGCATTCCCGCTCTTTCATCTCTCGCGCGGTCGCCCGCTGCGAGCCGGATTCCCTCTTCCCCGAACCATGCGGACAGCCTTCCGGAATCAGTAAAAATCCCTATGCCGCCGCAGTACTCCGTTCGCAGGAACGCTGCCAATTCCGTGACAGATTTCCCCTTCATATACTCGGCAGCGACAACCATGCGGCTCTTATCGCTGCTGCCGCCCAGCCGGAGAATATTGTCAATGTCGCTTTGCGGGACGGAAAAAGCGGAGGGCTTTTCGCTCTCCGCTTCCTGGTCGATGGCTCTGATCTGCTCCGCTTCCGTGGGGAAAAATAATGTCATCTGTTCATATATCGGCGCAACATCTGGTTCCGCGTCTCTTTCTTCTGGTGGTTCCCCCGTGGAATCCGGCTCTTCTCCTGTCAGCTGTACACCAGTTCTGTCAGGATAACCTCCTCCGCCTGTGCTTTTAGGCTGTTCATGTGCTGCACCCACTCCATCTGATGCGTCTTCTTGTCCGGCGCCGGGCTCTTCGTAAGCAGCTCCTCCATCATCTGGCCGAGCCTCCGCTGCGCTGTCTCGTCGATCTCCCGCAGGCGCGGAAACAGCTGCTCCGTCAGCGACAGGTCGCTGTACAGAATCGGACGGTGCTCCTTCAGAAACTCCCTGCGCATCCTGCCGTACTTCCCGAGCGGCTTCCCTTCGCTCTCCTTCAATGTGATGTTCGGAATCAGATAATCCCCGTTCCTCGTATAATTCAGTACCATACCTCTGGCTCCTTTCTGTGCGTCTGTTTCTTTCATAGTTGCGAATGGTAATCTCAATCTCCCGGAATATTCTGCCGGACGCTTCGCTGACCGCCGTTCCCAGCGCATTAACAGCTTTGCGGGTATTGTAATCAAAAATCGGTGCAAATTCATCCGGTTCAAAATATTCGTCAGGATCTGCCACACAGCGGCTTAAAATTTCATATTTGATACTGACCGCGGCTGCACTTATGAACGACATTCTCCTGTTGTCATCATCATACTCTTCTAAGAAGCTGTCCGCAACGATATCGCCCAGTTCCTCTTCATGATCCTGCCAATAATCAATCGCCATCCAGTTTGCGATATTTTCAACCTGCACATCGAGGGGATCTGCGGACGTCACCTCAAAGGCCGCTTCCAGAGCCGCCTGCACAGGGCGCACGTATTCGTCCTCCATGTGCCAGAGATTGACTTCCCTTGAGTTTTTACGCGCCCCTGTATCAGATACATCAAATACATAACGGAGCCGCAGCCGGTCCCCACTGTTGTCGATCAGGGCAATTCCTTTGGCTCCCCGCCTCACATAGCGGCGCATGGTGCTGTTCCAAAGATCGTACTCAGCACAAGCAGTCGCATCCGGGCGCTGCGCGAAGATCATAAGCTGCTCTTCATAGGTGTATTTGCTGACACGCCCCGCCGTCCGCAGGAACGCCGTCCACTGTTCACGGCTCTTTGTCAAGTGACTGGCTGTGTCTTCCGCGAGTGTGCTGTAATAATCAAACTTCGCAGACATGGTGTCCTCCTTCCTTAATCGAGTTCAAAATCAGGATAAAGCGGGAGCTGGTCAAATTCTTTATCGGTAATCTCCGACAACTTATCCAGAACGGTATCGGTGAGATCACACAGCTCCCGCTCCGATCTCGTCAGCTCCCCACGCATCCTTATCAGTTCCTGCATCAGTCCCAGCCTGTCGCCAGGGCTGTACAGCATCATCAGCATCATTTCCTCTGTTGTAAAACTCATTCCAGCTCTCTTTCCTTACGATGCGTAACGGGTTTTGCGGAAGATATCGGCTCCTGCGTGTTCTTCAGCTTTTCCCGAACGGAAGGGCGCTCCTTTTCCGGATTCTTTGGTCCATTATTGACCACTCCGTCCTCCATCGACAGGTCGTCCTCCAAAAGCATCTCCGCGTTTTTGAGATAATTCTCCGGATGAAAATCAGGAAGCTTGCAAAAACCAACACTGTCCACATAGTAACAGCTTACGACCCCGTCCTGTTTCAACGCCACGATGTCGCTGACCGACAGGGAATGCCCCTTAAAATCGTCAGGACGATAAAGATTGAACTTAACAAAGAGATCTTCAAGTCCTGTACCGGAGTACAGTCGGCCCGTATAGACCACATCATAATGCTCCATCTGCGGTTCTTTCCCGTGGTTTCTTAACCATTTA
Organism: Lachnospiraceae bacterium; assembly: GCA_021202815.1. Taxonomy (GTDB): domain Bacteria; phylum Bacillota; class Clostridia; order Lachnospirales; family Lachnospiraceae; genus Hominiventricola. The sequence continues at coordinate 4,047 of JAJQCG010000014.1, forward strand.
TAATTCATGAAGCACTCCTGCGCTGTTTCTTCCGTCTGTTTCAGCTGCAAAATCGCATAGCTGTCCTCTTCACTCTCCAGAAAAGATTTCAGGATCTCCTGATTTTTCTCCTCTTTTGCACGGGCGAACTCTTTGCGAGCAAGGCCGATAAATGCATTGAGGATGGCCGGATGGCTTTCCACAACATACTCCCAGCACCTGTCCATCCCTGTAGAATCCGGATCAGCCACTGCAGGGATGCTTTTTGCCCATGATTTCGTGTCACGAGAAAACCTGCCGTCCCAATCCTTATAGCGCACGGTCGCCGCCAGTACAAAGGCAACCCGCTCTGCACCATACTGATTAACAACCATTCTGGCGGCATCCTCCTTCAAGTGCATCCCATCATAGGTATTCCTGACAGCCTCCTCAATCGCTTTTTTACAGTCCATGTTCGTCCTCCGTGAACGATGATACCGTTCCATTTCGCCGTTTTCACGGGCATAGGCTGCGCTGTGCATATACACCGGTACTTTCTCGCCTTCCATCATTTACCTCCCTTTCCAAATTCCATCTGAAACCGCGGCCTGCCGTCCGCCTCCGTGGTCATCCGCACTGTTGCGTCATACTCTTTACCAGTCCGCTGGCTCTTACAGGCTTTCAACCTTACATGACCATCTCGCAGCAGCCTCCCCGCGATCTGCCTCGTCATATGCTTCCCGATTTTATTGAAATAGGCATGGTCCGCCCAGAGTACAAACCTGCACTCGCTGTTCGAGCAGAACCAGCCTTTCTGTCGCTCCACGACCTCCTTGCCGCAGTGCGGGCATTTCCCAATCACCGTATTATTCTGCATCAGTACATCCGCTCCTTCCACAATCTCATAGGTGTCAATCAGCTCCCGCATCATCCCGCAGATTTCTTCCATGAAGGAATCTGCACTGTATTCGTTTCGCTCTACCTTCAGCAATTTCTCCTCCCAGTCCGCGATCATGGCGGGGGACTGGATCTGTTCCGGCAGAATCGTCACCAGGGATATCCCTTTCTGCGTGGGAATCAGATATTTTACTTTTTTGTCGCCTTTCCTCTCAAGAAACCCCTTTTGCACCAGCTTTTCAATGATACCGGCGCGGGTGGCCGGTGTACCAAGTCCTTTCCGTTCTGCCTCCTCCGGCATACGGCCCAGGCCGCCTTCTCTTGCCCCTGCGGGGCAATTCACCTTGTCCTCGGCTCCCGCTGTCTCCATAGCATTAAGAAGAGTATCCTCGGTGAAATGTTTCGGGGGCGTCGTTGTCCCTTCCTTTACCTCCGCAGACAAAAGCGGAATTACGTCTCCCTCGCTAAGAGAGGGCAAGGAGGTTTTCTTCTCCGCCGTCTTCCTGCCGCTGTACTTCTGCTCCAACCCTTTCCAGCCATCGAAAAGCACGGTTTTCCCTTTCACCGTAAAAGTCGTCTCCGCGCAGGAAAACATCGCCGTCGTCTCCGCGTAACGGCGGGCTTCCCCCGCGGCACAGATCAGTCGCAGCGCGATCATTTGCAGAATTACAGCTTCTCCTCGGGAAAGCTCCTGGAAATTGCATTTCGGCAATTCTTTCGTGGGGATAATGGCATGATGGTCTGTCACCTTCTTACTGTTGGTGACCTGCTTCGCGTTTACTGGCAGCTCCCCGGCGTCCGGATAGAACGTCGCGGCGACCGTCTGGGCCAGCTCCGGCAGCGTCGCTGCCATATCATCTGTCAGGTATCGGCTGTCTGTGCGGGGATACGTGACCAGCTTCTTTTCATACAGGCTCTGTACATAATTCAGCGTCTGCTGCGCTGTGTAGCCGAGCTGCCGGTTCGCCTCCCTCTGGAGACTGGTCAGGTCGTAGAGCGCCAGAGCTTTCTCCATCTTCTCTACCTTCATAATCTTTTCCACCTGCACGATTCCGGCCTTTCTGCAGGCTTCCGCCAAAGCGTCTGCCTGGCCGCACTCCTTCATGCGCGCACTGGATACAGTAAAGCCATCCATGGAAAGCTGCACCGTATAGAACGCCTCCGGCTGAAAAGTAGAGATCGCAGCCTCCCGCATCACCGTCATCGCCAGCGTTGGGGACATCACCCTGCCAGTGTTCAGCGTCGTCCCATAAAGGCATGAAAAAAGCCGGGTGGCGTTGATCCCGACAATCCAGTCGGCGCGCTCCCGGCACAAAGCCGCTTCATACAGAGAATCATACTCGCTTCCCGCTTTTAAGTGCTCGAATCCCTCCCTGATCGCGCCGTCCTCCATACTGGAAATCCAGAGCCTTTCAAACGGTTTTCTGCACCCACACTGCTGATACACCAGACGAAAGATCAGTTCCCCCTCCCGTCCTGCATCGGTGGCGCATACAAGGCTCTCCACGTCCTCACGCGCCATCAATTTCTTCAGGATTCCGTACTGCTTCTTTGTGGACGGGGATACCTGATACCGGAACGGCTGCGGGAAGATCGGCAGATCCGCCTTGCGCCATTTCGCATACTGATCTCCATAGGCTTCCGGCGGGGCAAGCTCCACCAGATGGCCAACACACCAACTGACTACATAGCCGTTTCCTTCCAGATAACCATCGCCACACCTGTTTGCTCCGATCACCCTGGCGATGCTCTGTGCGACCGAGGGCTTCTCGGCCAGAACTAATTTACTCAATCTCTTTTCCTCCTTTTCCTGGGCAATAAAAAAACAGCCCCGGACGTGGTTGTCTGAGACTGTCTATGTATAAATTGTCATTCAGGGAAAATAGGAAATCACATTATTTGTTGCATCAAAACTTACGATTTTCCTGACTTCGGAAAAATCGTTAGCAATAACATGGCCGCTATTTTCGCAGATGATCATAGCGTTTTTGAACTGATTTTATATCGTCGATTCCGATTATTCCCGAGAACTTCTATCTTCCCAATCTTAACCAGCGATTGGATTATTGCCTTTACTCTCGACTGTTTTAAACCCAGCAGAATGCAGAAATCATCCAGTTTATACTCTTCTCCATTATTCATATAATTCAAAATAGCTTCCTGCTGCATCTGCATTTTCTTTGATATTTTTATTTCATCTGGATTTATCGCCGCTTTTTTATCGCCGTTTTTTATCGCCGCTTTTTTATCGCCGTTTTTTATTGCCGCCTGTTTTTTAAATTCAAGCCTTTAAATTGTACTATCCGGGTCAAACTGCTCCTCAATCATCGGCTCCACCCATCCCTCATCTTTCCAGGTGTTATAAATATTAGGCACACCGCTTCCGGAACGTTCTCCGATGTTTATGAGGTTGAACATTTTAAGCAGCGTTTTATTTCGTGGATCAGAAACTCCACCCATCATCATCTGTGTCTTTCCTGTTCTGATATATCCAGGATTCTCAAAAACTAGTTTCCCCATCTCTTTCTTTACAACAACACCGCGAACACCATAAAAATCCGTATTAACCAGGCAGTTTGCCAACGCCTCCCTCAAGGCCTTGTGTACAGGAGTGTCATCCACACGATCCCCTCCATGCATTTTGAAGGGAACCTTGATATCCTGAATAATCTTATTGTAGACCCTGAAGTAAAAATCACAGATATTCCCAGACCATTCCCCGGAACTTGACTGGAGGCGGTCGGTCCATCGAATTGACGGATCAAGCATCTCCCTGAAATCCAGAAAATATTCCGGGAACTGGCGTACAATATTATACTCATCGCCAAACATCAACATTCCCGCGGCAGTCGGATGCAGTTTTTTATCTTCATCCGAAATTGCCGCTGCCCCTATACAGCGAAGATACTCCGCATCATCTAGCCTTTCAAATGGATGCCCTGGGCGCAATGTCCGATGTCGGTTCCGATATCCTGATATAGTCTCATAATTCAAATCCTGCATAGGCACATGATCCAGCACTTCCATATCTATCGTATTTTCAGTCTGGTCACGAAGCATTGCTTTTACCTGCAGTCTTGTGCAGTGATAATCACCCTCATGATTTCGTCTGAAAGTGTTTCCGAACATATCATCATTGATATAGATTGGTTTTTCCTCGCGTCTTGCCATGGGAACATATATAACGATAATAATATCTTCACCTTGCTCGTAAATCTCGACAGCATCTTCTGAAATGATATTAAGGCTCACCTTTTTCCGATCATTGATCGTATCCCAGAAGCTCTTCAAAAGCTTTCGCTCGTCTGTACGCTTCAGGCCCGTTGTCCGCCAGCTTCCATCTGCATTTTCCACAACACCAAGTATAATAACTCCGCCATAACAATTAGCAAAAGAAGAATATGTATCCCATAAAGAAACAGGCAAACCGCCTCTGGCTTTCTTCACTTCCAGACGATTACCCTCTTTATAAGAATCAAATTTGGAAATATCAAAGAGCTTCTGCATAATTTCCTCCCTGTAAAACTACAGATTATTATTACCATCATAAAAATAGGCATATAATTTACCGCTTTGCTTCATTTATATCTGCATCTCTTTCAAAATTATACCCTCTGCACCCATGAATCACAAGCGCTTTCCTCTATGTATGGGCGGCTTTCCGCCACCCTCTCGCGTCACTCCGACGCCTCATCCAGTTCCACGAGCCGTCCATGCACCACATAGCGCGCGTTTTCAAAGGAATACGCACAGGTGGATAAGGTGACAATCCGATCTTCCGCGGTTAGCTGGATGCCTGTTGTGAAATCAGACTTTTCGCTGATCTCCTGCAGCCACACTGCAAACTCAGAAGAAGTATCAAACTGCATCCGATACGCCGAAGAATCCTCCGTCGTGGTGTATCCCGCAAAGAGTTCCAGAAGATATGTCTTCCCCTCCACGCTCAGATACATGATCGGATGCGCCTCATAATACGCCTGCTTCGCATAGCGGACCAGACTGGCGAACATCCTCCCGCTTGCCATATGGTGGCCGTAAATCACCGTGTTCCCATCCGAGAAATCGCCGCTGTTTCTACAGTCTATAAACAGGCAGCCATTGCTGTTGCTGGTTCCGTCCACGAGGTGGGTGAGATAATACTCATTGTCTTCTCCATGCACCACCGGGTAATTGATCACCGTGTTCGAGCAGTAGAGCCACGCCACGATCTCCGGATTGATCTCCTGCAAAGCCGTAAAATTCACCTCCGGCCATTCGGATTCTTCTGCTATCCCCGACATGCTTGCCGAGATAGATGGGGACGGACTTTCATCCGACTCCCCACCTTCCTCGCTGCCGACAGGCTCCGTCACCGCCGTCTCCGCTATCCTTTCATACAATTCGTCGCCTCTCTGGTATTCCAGCGCCGCGTAGAAAAGCCTGCCACAAAAATAGGCCGAGACGCCAAGACAGATCAGCGACAGGCTAAGAGCTGCCCATTTCCGAATCTCTTCCGCCATATCACCTGCCCTTCCCGCGTTTCCAGAGCGCATAGATTCCGAACCCGCAGGCTCCGAGCGCGGCCATACCGGCAGCCACTGCCCACAGGAACGGACGGCCACTGTCACCCGTCTTTGCTGCAATCACCGGCGGCGTTTCCTCCTCCGGGTTCTCCACGTCAGTCGTTACCGTGTTGGTGCTGATTTTTGCACCGTCAACCTCCACAGACGCCGTGTTCTCCACCGTGCTGCCATCCGCGCTGTCCAGCACCTTAACGAAGAGCGCGACCGTCTTTGTCTCGCCGCCGCTCAGAGTAAACGTCCATGTGACGACGCTATCCGTGCAGGTTCCACCGTTGTCCGCCGAGATAAAGCCCGTCCCTGCCGGAATCTCGTCCGTAATTACAAAGGGCTTTTCGCTCTCGGATGGATTTTTGACCGTGATCTGATACTGTAATACCGTGCCAGTCTCTACAGTTTCCCCGTCCAAATCCTTTTTCCCGTTTTTGCTGAGCACTGCCTTATCCGCATCCTCCAGGACAGCGTTCGTAACCTCATTGGTCGTCACCGTTTTTTCTTGTCCGGTCGTGTCATCCTTTACCGTCACAGTCGCACTGTTGGCAAAGGTCTGGTCAGCCAGATCAGAAGTTACCTTTACTTTCACACACACATAATCCTTTGTATGAGGCGCAACATACAGTTCCCAGGTGACCGTCTGCCCCTTCGTGCTGCTCTGGATCGTTCCTCCGCTGGTGGAAGAGACATACTCCACGCCCTCCGGCAGCACATCCGTAATTGTGATCGTCCGCATGGTGCTGCCCGAGTTCTCATAGGTGATCTGATACGTCACGGTGTCGCCCACCGCAAGCACATCCCCGTCGATGTCGTTGCCATCCGCATCCAGAACTCTTTTCACAGGAACATAGTTATTGGTGGTATCCTCCTCATCTGTCCCATTTTCCGTGATTGTCTCAAGATCGGCCTTGTCCATCTTCACGGACGCCTGGTTACAAAGATTGGTTCCCTCGGCTCCTGCGAGCGCCTTGACCTCTACGGATACCGTGATTTCCTGATGGGCCGCCACGCTCAGCGTCCAGGTGACGGTATGGGAAGCTTCCTCATAGACCCCGCCACTGTCAGCAGATACAAAGCTTACACCATCGGGAAGCGCATCCGTGACCACCGCTGTCTTTTCACTCTCAGCCGGATTTTCAAAGGTCACAGTATAATACAGCGTTTCGCCTGCCTGCACCGGCAGCGTATTGATAGATTCCCCGCCCTGCTCGGACACTACGTCCTTCGCCGGCGTCTCCAGCACAGGCGTATCAACCGTGTTGGTGTCGATTTCCACCGCGTCCACGTAGACGGCCGCGCTGTTCTCCAGAATCTCACCTTCCGCAGTTTCCAGAACCTTGACCACGACAGATACTGTCTTTGTCTCTCCGGCCTTTACATTCAGAATCCAGGTCACGGTATGCGTGTCTTCATCATAAACTCCGTCATGATCGGCGGATACAAAGCTTACGCCATCCGGCAGCGTGTCCGCCACCGTAAAACTCTTTGCCACGGACGCTGGATTGGTGAACTCTACCTGATAGGTCAGCTCCTCACCGGACGCCACGACCACGCCGTCCACGCCATCTTCCCCACTCTGTACCGTCTTGCTCGGCGTCTCCATAACGGGCGTTTCCACCGTATTGGTGGGAAGCACCGCGGCGTCCACGCTTACAAGAGCGCTGTTCTTTATAATACTGCCCTCGGCGGATTTCCGGATTCTCACCTTCACGGACACCGTCTGCGCCTGATCCGCTTCGACATCCAGCGTCCAGGTCACGGTATGAGAATCTTCATCATAATTTCCATCATTGTCGGCGGATACAAAGGCCACGCCATCCGGCAGCTCGTCCGTCACCGTAAAGGTCTTTGTCTCCACAACGGGGTTCTGAAACGAAATCGCGTAGGTGAGCACATCCCCGGACTGTTTGACCGTCTGCACGGCGTTTCCATCGCCGTCAGCGCCGATATTTTCACCGTCAGCATCCAGCACCACCTTCTCTGGCTCATCCAGCACATAGACCGGCGTCCTGTCCTCGTCCTCCGGCGCGTTGGTGGAGGTGGTATCTTTATCCGTAAGGTCAACCAACACATTTGCCTGGTTATAAATCTTTGTCAGCTCCTGCGCCGGCGCGTCCACCGTCACGGAGAACGTGACCGTCTTACTCTCCTTCGCGGAAAGCGTGAGCGTCCATGTCAAGATGCCCTCCGATACAGTTCCGCCGTCGCTGATGCCTCCCTCCACAAGCGTCACGCCGTCAGAGATTTCATCCGTTACTGTAAAGGTCTTTTCCGCCGCTGCTGGATTAGTAAAACTGATCCGATACGTCAGCGTATCTCCCGCAGCTACCACGCCGTTCGTCACATCCCCGTCCTCATTCCATACGGACTTTACAGGATCTGCGAAGACCGGCGTGCTGACGGTATCATAAAGCGTGACCTCTTTTTCAGACGAGCTGCCCGTGAGCGGCTCAAAGGTCACAGAAGCCGTGTTCTTCACAATGCTGCCCTGCGTCCCGCTTCCCATCACACAGGAGAAGGAAACCGAGCCGCTGCCGTAAGCCTCCGCGGTGATCGTCCAGCTGACCACACCGTTCTCATAAATGCCGCCGTCGCTGATGCTGCTCTCCATGACTTTACAACCTGAAGGGACCGCGTCCGTGATGCGAAGCGTCCGGGCAGCGCCGGTGGAATTCTCATAAGAGATCGTGTAAACAACCGTATCCCCATCAGAAATCACCGCGCCGTCCGCGTCCTCCCCGTCTTTGGCCGCGGACTTACTCATGGAAGGCTTCGCGTACACCACCTTGATAGCGTGATCCTCCTGCACATCCGTAAAGGTATAGCTGTCCGGATACTGCGTGATGTCCAGGCTCTCCCCATCCACCGTCACGGATTCCAGAAGATAACCCTCCTCCGGTTCATACTCGATGAGCTTATCACTCCCATAGGAAATGCTGTCATCGGTATCGGTAATCGTACCATTCACCACCTCTGTGCTGATCGTCGGCGAAAACACCTCCACGGGAATTTCAATCTTCTCCTCCGGATAGTTGGTGTCAGGTTCATCAGTCGTGACTGTCACGCAGTTTTTGAGGGTCTGATCCTTCGCGGATCTCTCGGCCTTCGTCGAATACTGAATGGTCGCCGTCCCATAGGCAAATTCCGAAAAGGTGACGGTCAGTACGCCCGTACTGTCATCGTATTCCGTTGCCGCGTTTCCCGCGCTGCTGCCCGTAACGGTCACATTCTCGTTATAGGTCAGCCCTTCCGGTATCACATCGGTGATCACCAGATCGCCGCCTACCGAGGCGTCCTCTGTGCTCTGCGTCACCGTGATGATCCACGTCACATCGTCGCCAATCTGGACCGTAGTCTTATCCGCCGCCTTGGAAACGGAAACCACCGGCTCCAGTACCGTAACGCTGCACTCGTCCGTGATGGGTTCCTCCCCGCGGTCAATCGCGTTGTCATACTGGCAGGAAACGGTGTTGCTGATGATATTTTCCGCAGAGTTATCTGTGGTATCCACTGCGGTTTCCAATACCATTGCTTTCACCGTAATCGTCTCCGGCGTCCCATAGGAAATGGAATCGTAGGTGATCGTAAACCCGTTGCCGCTCCCATCGTTCGTGTACGTTCCGGTATCGGTATCATAGCTTACGGATAAAAGTTCCAACGTATCGGGAAGGGTATCGCTCACCACCACACCCGAGGCCGTTCCATCCTCCGTTGTCTCTGTCGCCGTGATCGTATAGGTGATGGTATCCCCTGCCTGATAGGTCGCCGCATCCACGGTCTTTTCGATGCTCATGGTGGGATTCACCACTTCGACGGTCGGGGTGCTGCTGGTGAACTCAATGCCATCAATAATCGCGTACATGGTATTTGCCAGCTCATAGGAAATACTTAAGTTTTTGATCTCCGCATTGATTACCACGACATAATCCGTACCGTCATAGTTACTGGTTGTGTTCAGGAAATCTTCGTTGAACGTGTAAGTGACCAGGTTTTCGCTTTCCTCATAGGTCAGCGTTCCCGCCGAAGATGTGATATCCACGCCGGAGCTGTTGTAGAGCGCCGCGGACTTATATTCCGCCGCTTCCGGAAGATAATCCTTGATCACAATACTCTCGAAGGGAGAGAATACGTCTTTATAGAAGGTCCCGAGGTTATAGGAGATTTCCCAGGTAATGGAATCCCCTGCGGAATAAGTCTTAGTCGTATCCGTCGTCTTCACCGGCTCATTTAAGTTCGCGTAGGTGCTGTAGATTTCCAGCGACGTGCCGCAGCTTCCATTCTCCCAGTAGGAGCCGGAAAAGGTAGAAGAAGCTGTTACCCCGACTGCGCCGGTCCTTGTGATCGAGGCCGTGCCGGATGTGTTCGATGAATTGGCCGTGAATTTCAGCATGTTGTCTTCCGTGATGGACGTGCTGTTCGTGCTCGCGGAATAAATGAAAAACTTCTGGTAATCGTCCAGGGACGCCGCCCATGACTCCTTATAGGACGAAAGCGAACCCACGACGTCGATATCATAACAGCACTGATAAAAGGAGAGGTCACACTCCTCGCCGCTGTCGCTCCAGGTCACATGGGTCGTGTAGTCGATCTTCTGGCCGCCGCCCTGGCCTCCAGCCCAGAACCAAAGGGTATTGGCTCCGCCGCCCCAGGTGCCGGGGCCGATTGCCGCAAAGGACCACATGGTGCTCGTTGACTTAGAAGCGTAGTTATACACCTCCACCTGGTCAATGTGGACGGTGATATCCACCGCGCGCCCCGCGATTTCCCCCGACTCTGTGAAGATGATATCGCAGGGATCTTCGTAGGTGTAGGTGCCAGTGGACTTTACCTTCAGGTACAGGTAGTAAAGCGTCCCCGTAGTCTCCTTATACTCCGAGCTGTCATAAGACGAGTTCCAGACCACCGACATATTGCTCTGGCGCATGGTCAGATAACAGCTTGTATCCGGCAGCGTCGAACTGTCAGTCAGGACTGTAATATAATCCGAAGCGCTGGCCGCCTGCACATCCGCCGCGACCGCGCCGAATAACATGCCAAAGACCAGTGCGAGGATGATAAACAGCCTCATTCTTTTAAGAATCTTCATTCGCATCTTTCCTTTCTTCGTTATTTCCTCCTGTCCGCATTTTGGAACGCAAAAAACGGGCGTCCATGATAAAATTCCCACAGACGCCCGCGGCGCGCTTTTTCTTCATTGAAAATACAGGCTTTTTCAGCTCCTAAATGCGGACATGCGCCGCTTCTTTCTCTTCCGTTCCCGCTCCTTTTCCCGTCTGGTTTTCGCCGCGCAGGCAGGGCAATACCTGCTCCGGTTGGAACCAGGGAGGAACCTTGCCCCGCACCGTTCGCAGCGCTTCCTGTCGCGGTCCTTAAAGATATCCGCTTCCAACTCCGGAAAACGCGGCAGGATCGCATTTCGGAACCACCGACACAATACCGTGTAGGAGATCACCTGCGGGCAGACGCATTCCTCTCCGTCGTCAAGCAGGAGACAGTTTCCCCGGTCATAATTGCTGCATTCCCGCGCGATCAGCTTTGCCGCCTGTCTCCGCTGTGCCTCCGACATCTCGTAGAGAGAGCCGTCCGGCCTGCGCGGAAGCGGCGGCCCGTACCGGGAACTTCTCTCCATCATTACCACCTCCCCTCCGCTGTAAAAGATGCTTACTTATACCAGTTCATCATCCTCCGAATCATAGTCATAATCATCTTCCTCTTCCTCCGAGCTATCCGGTTCTCCCTCTTCCTCCTCGGGGAAGTCGTACTCCTCTTCATCCTCCTCATAGTCGGCGTCCGGGTCCGGCTTTTCCTGTTCCGCCTTCTTACTCCCTTTCTGCTTCAGGAAGACGAACGCGCCGCCAGCGCCGGCCACTGTCAGAAGCAGAAACACCGCAGGCGCGAAGCTTCCGGATTTCTTCTCCTCGGCAGGCTCTTCCGCCTCCGCCTCTTCCGTTTCCTCGTCCGCCGTTGCCTCCGCTTCGGCAATAGCAGCCGCCACGCTCTCCTCATACTCAGCTGCTTCCTCCTCGTCCATCAGAGCCAGCAGGTCAGCCTCATCGACAAGGTTCAGGAAATGCACGGTTTCATCCCCGTCATCGTCGCGGTCGATCATCAGGTAGAAATAATTCCCGCTCTTTGTCGTGACCGTGATGAACTGTTTCCCAGATTCCGAGGCGGTTTCCACATCATCCACGAGCGTCAGGTTGCCATCTGGAGTAAGGGCATCGTCACCGGTGCTTTCCGTGTCTTCCGTCTCCCCATCGTCTGTATCAGCCGTGCCGGAAACGACGGCGCTTTCCTCTTCATCTCCTGCTGCTTCATCATCCGCCACTCCAGTTTCCGTCGTCTCAGCTCCACCATCCTCTTCACTTAAGCAGAGATACTCGGCACTCACATAACCGACGCTCTCCGGCATCACGATACTGGCCCAGCCATCCTCGGTGCTGATCACCTCGACCTCCGTGCCGTCCGCGAGCTGTGTGATGATCTCCCCGTCCAGTCCCGCGCTGCTGCGCACGTTCAGTTTTCCGCCGTCCGTAGTGACCGTCCCAGTGAGGCTTGTTTCATCGTCCGCCGCAAAGGCCGTCACCGGCGCTGCCGCCAGACATAAAGAAAGTGCCATCAGGCACCCCGCAATCTTCTTATTCCTCATCTTCTACGTCCTCCTTTATCTTTTCCGAGCGTTCTCGGAAACTCAAAACCTCCCGAGATTCCGCTCTTTTTTACATGTTC
>JAJQCG010000186.1 GCA_021202815.1 Lachnospiraceae bacterium
TAGGTCAGCTTAATAACTTTAATAGATAAAGGCTTCGTCTCCTGCGTAATATCGATCGATTTCATCTGCGCCGTGATCGTCGTACCGATATTCGCGCCGAAGATTATGGAAATCGCCTGCGGCAGCGTCATCAGCCCCGCACTGACAAAGCCGATCGCCATGACCGTCGTCGCGCTGCTGCTCTGCAGCACCGCCGTCACCAGCGCGCCTGCAATCACGCCCATCACACGGTTTCTTGTCAGCATTCCCAGAATGCTCTTCATCTTCTCACCGGCCGCCTTCTGCAGACATTCGCTCATCAGATTCATCCCGTAGATGAACACGGCCAGACCGCCCAGCAGTCCGAATATAACTTCCATGGTATCCTTCATTATTCTTCTCTACTCCCTTCCGGCAGCGCTGTCATTCCGGTATTTGATTTCACCGCTGATCAGCCCGTTCTCGACAAAACATAACAAAAATATCCGAATCATATGAGAATCGTACTCTCCTCATGTAAAATCTATCTGCCCGGCAGTGTAAAATTTATGTAAAATTATTCACCGATTCTGGATTTTTGGGTCTTGACAATCCGGCGGCAATCGCATACTATACAGAGAAACAACAATTTGCACTGCAATCATCTACAGTACAAACTGATCAGGCATCAGGCCGTTCCTGAGCACCGGGCTCGCGTAAGGGCAGCAGGTAAACGACATCTGCGGGACAGTAGTAAAGTAGGACTTACTATCGTTTCCAGGTGTCTTTTTGTACCCTGACACATGGAAAGCCGGGCAAAGGGAGTGGAGGATTTCGAATTATGAACGAAGAAAAGAAACTGATGGCCAGAGTCTCGACAATCGGCATCGCGGGAAATGTACTGCTGTCCGCGTTCAAACTGATCGCCGGTTTGCTGGGGAATTCCGGGGCGATGATCTCCGATGCGGTGCATTCGCTCTCGGACGTCCTGGCGACCTTCATCGCGCTGATCGGCGTGAAGCTCTCAAAACGTGAAAAAGACGCGGATCGCCCCTATGGACACGACCGCTTCGAGTGTGTCGCCTCGGAGATCCTGGCGGTGATTCTCTTTGTGACGGGTCTCGGGATCGGCAAGACCGGGCTGGACACAATCTTTGCCGGAAACTATGACTCACTTGCGGTTCCTGGCCTGCTCCCGCTTGTGGCCGCAGTCGTATCCATCGTCTCGAAGGAGGCCATGTTCCGCTACACGAGATCCTGCGCGCGGAAGCTGAATTCCTCCGCATTCATGGCGGACGCCTGGCATCACCGCTCCGACGCCTTCTCCTCGATCGGTTCGTTGATCGGTATCGCAGGCGCGCGCGCCGGTATGCCGGTGCTCGACGCGGTGGCGAGCGTTGTCATCTGTGTTTTCATTTTAAAAACGGCCGTGGATATTTTCCGGGATGCGATCCGGAAGATGACGGACTGCGCCTGCGACGAGGACTACACGCAGGCCGTCCGGGATTTTATAAAGAAGCAGGACGGCGTCAGGGACATCGACCTCTTACAGACCAGAATGTTCGGGGAAAAGGTTTATATTGATGTGGAGATCTCTGTGGACGGAAGTCTGCCGCTGCAGCGCGCGCACGCGATCGCCGAGAACGTGCATGACGAGCTGGAGCGCAGCTTCGACAATATCAAGCACGTCATGATCCATGTCAATCCTTATGAGCCGAAGGCAGCCCCAGATACTCCCTGAGACGCCCCAGCCCGACAGACGGCACGCAGAAGGCCGGATCCCGGGCAAGGCACTTCTCCCAAGCCTCGTCGATATCAAACCAGGCGACCGATTCGATTTCTTCCTTCTGTATACACAGATTCCCGATCTCCACCGGCTCCCGGTAGACAAAGACGAAGGCCACCTCATCGTCGCGAAACGGCTTCCCATAGAAGTTTTCCGTGAACCGAATACGCACGGTTCCGGCGAAGGAGAGCTGCGTTTCCTCCGCGTGAATCCCCAGCTCCTCGCCGAGCTCGCGGAGCGCGGAGGGCAGCGGCTCGTCCCCCGCCTGGATATGTCCGGCGGAGGAGGTATCGTAACGCCCCGGAAAAGAATCCTTGTCCAGCGCGCGTTTTTGCAGGAGCACATCGTATCCGTTTTCCTTCTCCCGAATCACCCAGATATGGGCGGTGCGGTGGCGGACGCCCTCCGCGTGCGCCTTTGTCCGCTCCACTATGCCGCCTGTCGGCTGTCCGTTTTCATCACAGATATCAAAGTACTCCATATAATAAAACGCCTCCCCTGTGCCTGAAATCAGTGCGCATCCTTGTATTCCTGTACGGAATCCCACAGCCCGTCCAGGCTCTCGATGGTCTTGCAGTAAAGCTGATACTTTTCATCGTAAATGGCCGAGCACGCCGGATCCGGCAGCACAGGCTCGGAGATCCTGCACATTCCGGCTGCCGCGGAGCTGACGTCCGGGTACGCGCCGCTTGCCGCCGCGCCGATCAGCGCACAGCCGAACGCGCCTGTCTCATTGACCTGCACGCTCTCCACCGGCAGCTTCATCACATCGGCGAACATCTGCGTCCACATAGGAGAACGCGCCGCGCCGCCGGCCAGACGGATCGATTTCGGAGCCTCCCATCTGGTCTTCAGGAGCTTCTCCAGGTGGTAGCGGTGGGAGAAGGTCACGCCCTCGTAGACGCTGCGCAGCAGATGCTTCCTCGTGTGGAAATTGCTGATTCCCACAAAGCTTCCGCAGGCGTTCGGATGCACATTGCTCGCCATCAGGAACGGCAGATAGACCGGGCAGAATTCCTCCGTCGGAATCTCTCCCACCCACTGATTCATCTGCTCATAGACGCTCCGTCCCGTCTTTTTACATTCCTCGCGCAGCTCCGGGAGTAGTGTTTTCATGAACCACTCGTTGTTTCCCGCGGAAGTGGGACTGCACTCCTCCACCAGATAATATCCCGGCAGACAGAAGAAGGAATTCATCATCACGCTGCCGTCCGTCACCGGCTCTTTCCGGATATACTCGTTGATGCTCCAGGTTCCCGCGATCATGCACAGATGCTCCTCATCCGTGACGCCGACGGCCAGCGCGCAGGCGTCGATGTCAAAAGCGCCGCCCGCCACGGGCGTCCCCTCCTTAAGCCCCGTTTTCTGCGCCGCCTCCTTCGTGATATGGCCACAGATGTCCGTAGAATAGCGAAGCGGCGGCAGCTTTTCCATGCACTCAGACAGACCGAAGAGCCCGAGAAGCTCCGGATCATAGGCCCCGGTATGCAGATTGACCAGATTGCAGCCCGAATAATCCGTCCGCTCCGCGAAAGCCTCACCCGTCAGCCGGAAACGCACGTAGTCCTTGCAGGCAAAGATCCACTGCGTTTTGTCCAGAACCCCCAGCTCATTGTCCTTCAGCCAGGCAAGCAGCGAAACCGGCTGGCTGCTCAGGATATGCTGGCAGGAGCGCGTGAAGACCTGCTCCTCCGTGCCATCCTCCTTCCATTTCACCGGATAGCGCCAGGCGCGATTGTCCGTGGAAATGATCCCGTTCCGCACCGGCTTCCCGTCCTTCCCCCAGAGGTACAGACCCTTTCCGTGTCCGCAGACGGCCACGCAGGCGATCTCCTCTCCCGTGATTCCCGCCTTTGCGAGCGCTCCTTTCACGACCTGGCAGTTGGCCTCCCACATCTCCTCCATATCGCGCTCGGTGAAGCCCGGGCGCGGCACCAGCATGGCCGTGTCCATACCGGCCACCGCCACCTCCCTGCCGCTCTCGTCAAACACCGCCGCCTTCGTGGCGGTTCCACCGTTGTCCAGCCCAAGATAATACTTCATGCGTTCTCCTCTCTGCAAAAAGGGCAGGGCATCCCTGACTCCAGAATGCCCTGCCCTCCGCTGCCGGAACAACCGGCATCTTATTTCTTTACCATATTGGAACTTGCAAGTACGATGTCGTCCTTCTCAAACTTATCCACCGACACCGTCTTCTCATGGAAATGCGGCATACTGGCCACAAGCCCTTCCTTGGTGTAGAACGGATCGTCCGGCGCAAGCGGCAGCGTAACCGTCTGTCCGGTCGCCGCGGACTTGTAGATCGCCATGACGAGCTCCAGCGTGCGGCGTCCCTGGACACCGTCCAACAGCACATCCGCCCTGCCCTCATCGATCGCGTTCAGCATATCGTTGACCACGCCCGCGTGCTCCTGGTACTCCAGATCTGGGATGGCGTCATAGGCCTCCTGCAGCTGCTGCAAAAGCTCCGTATTCTGCTCCGGGAATCCGTTTTCCAGCGGCACATCCGCCTGGAACTCCGTCGGCACCGCGATGCTCGCCTTCTCGCCGACCATCAGGAGCTCCTGCTTCTGGCCGTGGCAGACCAGCGTTGAGGTCATCTGGGACATGGAACCGTCCTCATAGCCGAAGATGGCCATCGAGATGTCCTCCTCCTCGCTGTTGTCGTGCGCGAGATTGCCGATCACGGCCGTCACGGTCTTCGGCATGCCGGTGAACCAGTGCAGCAGATCGACGTGATGGATCGCGTGAATCAGCGTGCATCCGCCGCCCTCGCTGGCCCAGGTACCTCTCCACGCAAGGCTGTAGTAAGAATTCCCGCGATACCAGAAGGAATTGACCTGCGTAAATAAAAGCTTACCACAGATACCGGAATCCAGCAACTTCTTTGTCTTGTAATTCGCGTTGATAAAGCGGCTCTGCGCCACGGCTGACAGCACCTTCCCATTCTTTTTCGCGCACTCGATCATCTCGTCGCAATCCTTCAGGGACGGCGCCATCGGCTTCTCCACCACCACGTGTTTGCCTGCGTTCAGCGCGTAGAGGACTACTTCCTTGTGCGCGCCGGGCGGCGTGATCACGGATACGATATCCGGATTTTCCTTCTCAATCGCTTCTTTGTAATCCTCGTAGGATCTGGCGTCCAGCCCTTTCTCCTCGATCACCTTGTCTGCGAGTGAAAGATCCAGGCTCACGATACCGACAACCTTTGCCCTGCCATTCTGTCCTTCAAAAGCGTCCACATGCGTGCGGCAGATCGAACCGGCGCCAACCAACACAACTTTATACATGAAAACTCCTTTCCTCTACTCCGCCTCCGGCATTATCCAAGCATCACGTAAAGAATGCCGCAGTTGATGATATTGACAACCCAGCACCACGGGAAGGCTGTCACCATGAAGTCTCTCGGCGTAACCTTGTTGTAGTTCACTGCCCAGATGGTCCAGGGCTGCGTCACGCAGCTGGAGATCGTGGTCGCGATACCGGTGGACTGGAACAGTGCGAACAGGAACGGCAGCTCGAAGACGCCGAGTCCGTTGATCACAGCGAAGAGCACTGGGCCTACGCCAAAGACGGAGAGCGGTCCGCGGAACAGTCCGAGAGGTGTCAGCACTGCAAATACGATTGCCAGAACCAGCGTGCTCGTCGGGATGATGCCGCCGAGGGTCTGCTGGAAGAAATACGCGTCGTAGTTTGCCGTCGCGGTGAAAATACCCTAGAAGAGCAGGAAGCCGATCAGCGGAGCGGCGTCCATGATGCCATCATTCAGCGTCTTGCTGATCGCGACGCTGAGAGACTCTTTACCATTCTTGCCCGTGACATAACCGCAGGTGAACAGCGCATAGAAGATCGCCGCGAGGAAAGCGGGGATCGCGTTCCATTTGAAGAGGATGATCAGCACAACCGGCATGAACGGAGCGATCAGCGCATACAGCGGAGCATCCTTCTGCAGCGTCTGCGCAGTGGATACCGCCCACGCATGGCTGACTTTCTTCTTTCTTCCGAGCATGACAATCAGCATCATGATGATAATGATAAGCTGCACAACGGTGCCGACGACGCCAACCTTCTGATATATCTGATAAGTGTACTCCGGGTTCGTCTCGTTCAGCAGCAGAGCCGCCTGCTTCTCAGCAAAGATAACGGCGTTGGAATACATACCGGCGCCAACTGACATAATGTAGGACGCGGTGACCACAGCCTTCGGAATGCCGAGAGAGAGCATGATGGGCATCACGATGATACCGATGCCGATGACAGCGCCCGCGCCATACACGGAGCAGAAGATCAGCGTCGTGAGGATGCTCAGCAGAATCGCGGTAAAAAGCGGTTTGTCTCCGCCCAGCTCAACCGCCTTGCGGATGATGGTGGAGGCGATACCCGTCTTCAGCATGACCTGTCCCAGCCAGCTTCCGACGAAGATCAGAACGACGTTCGTACCGATATTGGATGGGGCAGTCTGCATAATTGTCCCATTGAAGGTGGCCCAGCCAATCTGTCCACCGATGACGCCGATGGGAATCCAGACGACAGACATCAGGATGAATCCCATCAGCAGATTCCCGCCCTTCATGATATAAGCCACGAAAACGAGATAGCTGATCAGCAAAATAATTGTAAATAGAACTTCCATACTCATGTTACACTTTTCCTCCTACTTTAAAATGTGTTTCCATCGTGATGAGTATTATCACTTACCTCTGCTATACAAAGCCTACTATCCCATAATTGCACCACTCCTCCCACTGTAGTATCGTAAATATCAAAAACCGGCAGTTTACTTTTCATCCGGCTTTTCCGCTGTTTCTCTGCTCCTGCGTTCGAGCAGCTCAATGTGCGTCAGGCCCGGGCAGGGCGTCCGCCCTGTGAACCGCATCATCTCCTCATAGAGACCGCTGGCCTCATTTTCGGAATATCCGTAAAGAAGCAGCACATCCAGGACATACACCGAGTAGGGCAGATTTAAAAGCTCCTGTGCGAAAGCCATCACCGCGATCTCCCCCAGCGCCTGCACCCGGGACGTGCTCCGGATCGGGCCAAGCTTCCAGAGCTGATAGCGATAGGTCTGCGTGAAAATTTCCTTCCGGTCGCGGATCTCCAGCACATGGAACAGCTCATGCGCGAGCAGCGTCTGCCGGATATCGAGCTGCAGCGTCAGCAGCTTCCGAATCTCATTTCTTTTCAGCAGGCTCTCCGCCTTGTTCACCGCATCCAGGTAGACATACACCTGATCCGGCTCCAGAAATTCCGCGAACAACACACGGTCGGTTTTGGACGGCATATCCACGAAATCCACCTTGATGCCGAGCTCCCGCAGGATCAGCTGTGGATTCGTGCTACCATATTCCTCCGCCACCCGCTGCGCGTAGCCGCGCCCGCAGTCAACTGCCTGTTGTGTAAGATCCTTATACGAGCCGTCCCGAAAACGGTCCTTCAGAGGATCGCGGGAAAACGCGTAGGCACCCATCTCCGTCGTGCTGATCATCGTCAGATCTCTCAGCATCCGCTCCAGGTCGCGCTTCGGGAACTCCGGTCGCTTCATCATGGCCTTATAATGCCCGAGATAGCGTTTCATAAGCCCGCCCTCCGAGGCGCGGCTGTTGCCTGAGATCAGCTGATCTTTCAATCCGCCCATACTCTGCCTTTCTCCGATCTTCTTACATCTCGGTCGCAGAGGCGACGATCACGATCTCCTCCGATTCCTCTCTGTCGCCAAGATCCAGATCCATCAGCATCTGAATCTGCTCCAGATCGGTATTGCTGTAGTCGCATACGCGTGGACCCGCGCAAATGAAGTAATCCGGACGAATGATTGTATCCGCCTTGTAGATCGCCGCGTCCTCCCACAGCTGCTTCACATAGTCCCTGTACTCACCGACACTGCATTTCACAACGCTGCCGTTGGAGCACTGGACCTTGATAAATCCTTTTTTGTCCACGATACGAATCGGCTGCTTGTTCTTGCTGACGCCCTGATACACATAAAATTTGTCCGTCTGCTCGGCGAGCGCCACATCCGTGACCTTCGAGCCGAAGTCCTGCTCCGCCAGGCTCTTCGCCTCCGCCTCGTCGCACTCTTTCAGAAGGTCTGTCGTCTTCACCTCCGTCGAGCCGGTCGCGATCGCCGTGACCTTTCCGGTCTGATTGTCGATCTCAATATGTACCTCTACCATATCGGGCGCTGCTCCAGAAGAGATCGCCGCGTCCGCGGCCTCCTTCTTGATCTCACGGATATCCTCCTGCGACGGCGTCGGGATCACGCGCTCCACTACGTCGCGAACCATCGCCAGCGCGACGCCGATCGAGGAAATGACCTCCGCGTTCTCCGGGATGCTGTAGGGGATCTCCATTTTCTCCGCGCAGTAGGGCACCAGAGATGCTGCTCCGCCGCCGCAGCCGACCAGGCGCAGCGCGTCGCGGTCCAGCTGATACTTCTCGACCAGCGCGTTGATGCAGTCGTTTACCTTTTCATAGTCCTTATTCAGGATCTGCTCCGAGAGCTGCTCCACCGTGATGCCCAGCTTATCCGCCACCGGCTGCATCGCCTTGCGCGCGGAGGCCGCGTTGCCGTGGGCAAAATACTTCGGATCGATCAGACCCAGCACATTCGCCGCGCAGGTATTGGTAAAGCAGATCCGCTTTCCGTTCTGCAGGCGGATGGTCACATAGTCTGCCGGGTCGCCCGGCTTGGGGCTGACCATCTCGATCTGCGGATCGACGATCTCCTCCTCCGGCGTAAAGCAGGCATACTCGCAGCCCGCGATGTGCGCCGAACGCGGTCCTACGTCCACGACTTCCTTGTCATTGATCCGGACCATGGAACCTCCCGCACAGCCGAGAATTCTCACGTCCAGCGAATTCACATAAGTATCATGGCCGCCGATCTGCGCATAGTCTACACCGGGACGGCCGTTCTTGATCACGCCGATATTGGTGGTCGTGCCGCTGACCTCAAAGTAGATCGCGTTGGAGACGCGCAGATACATGAGGGATCCCATAACCGACGCCGCCGGACCCGAGAGAGCCGTCAGAATCGGACGCTTCCTCATCTCATTGATCTCCATGACGCCGCCGTCGCCGCGCATGATCATCAGCGGAACCGAGACGCCGGCCGCGCGCACAGAGCTCTTCGTCGCGTTCGCCGTCGCCATCATCTTCGGAACAATCGACGCGTTGATCGCCGCCGTCCGGGTGCGCCTCGTCAGGCCGTACAGCTTGGTGATATCGGAAGCCATGGAAACCGGCAGTCCCTTCTTGCTCGCGCGCTCGCTGATCAGGATCTCCTCGTCCATGCTGTCCACGCCGAAGGCCATGGACGCGACGACCACCTGCGATCCCTCGCGGCAGAGCTCCTCGATCGCCTCGTCGATCGTATCCTCCGTCAGCTGCTTTTTCTTAATGAAGGTGTTGTGCACGCTGATCTTACGCCCGACCTTTTCATCCAGTACGATATCGCCGATATTCAGCTGTTTTTTCGCCAGAATGCCTTCCAGGCCGCCGCCGGCCACGCCGACGATGCCCACGTTCGCAACGTCGCCCTCGATGAACGCGTTCGTCGCCTGTGTCGTGGAGTGCGCCACGAAGACGACATCCTCCGGCGAAATGTTGTTCTCACGCATGCAGTTCCGGAAGCTCTGCACAACGCCCGCCGCGACGCCGTCCTTGTCGTCGTGAGTCGTTTTCACCTCATTCTTACCGATGATCTCATGCGTCTCATTGTCCATGGCGACACACTTCGTGTAAGTACCGCCGACGTCAATGCCCATTCTTACCTTCTTTTGCACCTGCTTTTCCCCCTTTACATCATGAAATGGATTGAATTTATGCCAGCTCAAGCCCCGCAAGCTCGAAGCAGCGGGTCAGGAAAGCTCTCACGTTCTGCTCCTTCAGCCAGAGATCATCGCCCGGATGTCCCAGCACCTCAACCGCGACATAGACCTGCGGCATCCCCTCCGGCTTATCGAAGGAAGCGGCCTTCTTCAGAATCTCGGCGCCTACCTCCGGCGTCAGGAAGCCTTCTGTCGTCCACTCCGGCGCACGCGCAACGTCCATGTGCAGGTCGCCAAAGCAGGCCTCTCTGGAATCTGTGATCGTGTCGCACAGATGGAACTGTCCCATATACGGAGCCGCCAGCTCAAGGGATTCCATGAGATCAATGCCGCCCAGCGCCTCATGCGCGCTGTCCCAGTGAATGTACGCGTTCGGCGCAGCTTCCTTCACCTCTTTAAACCACACAGCCGTCTCCTCCATCGGTCCGATCAGCTGTTTCTTAAATACATATCTGTCAAGCGGCTCGATCGTCAGATTCATGCCGTACTGCTTCAGATGCTCCGCAATCTCCACCATGGAATCCTTCAGCGCCAGCTTCGCCAGTCCGCGGAACACCGGGCCCGGGTCGTCTCCGCTCGGCACGCCGAAATTCGAATAGCCCGTCTCCGCCGCGAGATCCGTCAGCTTCTTGCAGAGATCCACTGCCTTTCTGCGCCTTCCCTCGTCCAGATCCGCCAAAGACAGATGATCGTCCTTCACCCAGGGCGTGCTGAACGTCGTCGCGTTCAGTCCGTTCGCTTCCAGGATATTTCTGACAGTTCTGCGGTTTTCCCTGTCAAAGAAGATCCCGAGCTCCATATTCTTGTAGAAGCCCAGATCCGCCGCCTTTTCCAGTACGCCGATCATCTTCGTCTCGTGGGAGCGGTAAGGCATAAACATCTCAAGGAGATGCGCTCCGGGTAAAATTTTCTGTGCCATATTCGTCCTCCTCTTCCTCTCTCGCGCAATCGATTGCGACTCGTCTTCTTTCACTGGCAAACCTGTCCGTCAGCGCTAAAATCGCTAAATTTAAAAGCTGATCTCTTCACCCTGTATACTCACTTGTCAGTCGCCATCCGAAACTTTTGCCGCGAATATGTTGCAATCGATTGCAGTTTGTAAAATAATAATACACCTTTGTTCCTGCAATCACAACCGTGGTTTTTAACAATAATTTGTCAAAAATTTTATGCAATTTTCACAAACTTAAATTTTTCCGCGCTTTCTGATCTCCTGATTTTGTCGAGAAAAACAGGCTCACAGTCCGGGATTTTTAAAATTATATTGCAATCGTTTTCCTGTTCCCTTATAATGAATACAGCATGAATTGAAAGGAGGTTCCGGCCATGACCATTTACGACATCGCTCAGGAGGCCGGCGTTTCCGCCAGCACCGTCTCGCGCGTTATCAATAAGAAAAAGGGCGTCAACCCCAAAAAACGTATCCTGGTCGAATCCCTTTTAAAAAAATATAATTTTGAACCGGACGCCTCCGCCCGGGGACTGGTACAGCAGTCCACAAAGATCATCGGCATCCTGATGTCGGATATCCGGACTTCTCATCACGCGTCCGGGACCTATTTTATCGAGCAGGAACTGAAAAAACACGGCTACAACTGCATCATCATCAACTCCGGCTTCTCTGACGAGGCGAGAAAGGAAAGTATCCGCACGCTGGCTTCCCGGCGTGTGGAGGCCGTCGTGCTGATCGGCTCCACCTTTCAGACGGAAAATATTAAAAAAGCCATAGAGGAATACCTCTCGGATCTTCCTGTCATCATTGAAAACGGCTATATCGATCTGCCGAATGTCTATGGGGTGCTTGTAGACGAGGGAAACGGCATTTCTGACTGTGTCCACTACCTTTACAAAAAAGGCCGCCGGAATATGGTTTTTCTTCACTACGGCGATACGCCCAGCAACGACAAAAAAATCCGCGGTTTCCAAAGCGCCCTCCACGAGCTTCTGCCACAGCAGGAGCCTGTGGTGATACGGCTCGGCACGGAAGAGGAAGAATGGCAGGCGAGCCACGACGCTACCCAGCGCCTTATGCGGGAAATGCCGGATACCGACAGCATCATCTATGCGACGGATCTGCTGGCCAATGCCGGCTGCATGGCTTTGAAGGAGCTGGGAATCGCCGTCCCGGAGCAGACTGCCATCGTCGGCGTGGACAATTCCATTTACGCGAAGATTGCCTGGCCCGCCATCACTTCCCTGGACAACAAGCTGGAGGACTTAAGTATCACCTGCTCCAACATTCTTGTCCGGGTATTGAACGGGGACAAGGTGGCGCACAAAATGATGATTTTCTCTAATATCGTGGAGCGGACCTCAGCCTGAGACAGCGTTTCCCAGGGCAGCTTTCCGCAAATAACCGGGCTTTACACGTTGCCTGACCCCGCAAATAAAGTTTTCGGTAGGACATTATGTAAATGCTCATCACTGAATTATAAAAATCGATTGCTGCGATTTTCGAGCCGTCGCATCATCCTGCAGAAGATCACTCCCGCCGCCGTGCTGACGGCGGTCGCCAAGATCGCCTGGCCGACGCCTGCCGCCGGGTGTCCCCTCCCAGATAGACTTCGATAAGCGATCACATTGACCGGTATCAGCTGCAGGGAAGAAATGTTCAGAACCAGAAAGGTACACATCTCGCCGCTCGCCGTGCCGGGCGGAACGCTCCTGCGCTCCGATTCCAGTTTTTTCAGCTGTTCCATCGCCTTCAGACCCTCTCCGGTCGACGCCCAGCCCAGTCCCAGTATATTCGCAACGCAGTTCAGCGCGATGTGTTCCAGCGCCGGATGATCCTCCGGAATCTCCGGGAACAGCCAGCGCAAGACCGGGCGCAGACTCTTCGTCAGACGGCCGACCAGCCCGGAGGCCATCCCGATCTGCATCAGACCCATCCAGAAAGACAGGATCCCCAGCATCGCGCCGCAGAGCGTCACCGCCTCCTTCGAGGAGTCGAGCGCCGCCTGTGTGACCTCCGGAATCGTTCCATGAAAGGCTCCATACGCGACTGCGACCAGCATCATCCCCGCCCAAAGTGCATTCATAAAAAAGACCCCCGCAAACTGTATCCTTACATTTTACGGGAGTCTTTTCTTTTTCATGCATCAGGATAAAACGGACTTTTACAACAGATCCACCACCGTCAGCCGCTCGCCCTCCACGCGGAATTTCACATCGTGCCCGGCGAAGGACAGGCCGTAGACCCGCTCCGGGTCCATCACATAGGCGGGGCGCGGATCCTGCGCGAGTACGCCGATCACCGCGTCTCTCTTTTCCTCCGGGTAGCGCTCCAGAAGCTCCCGCGGGAAATCCACCCTGAGCGCATGCTCCCGCGTTCTGTCTGTATAGCCACCGGAGGCCTCAGGGTGGCAGTCGCAGAGCGGAATATAGGGCTTGATATCGTAGACCGGCGTGCCGTCCGCCATATCCACACCGTCCACGAGCAGTACCGGGCCGTCACGCTCATCCATGCAAATCTCCAGCAGACGCACCGACGAAAGTCCGATATCGTTCGGCCGGTACGGCGAGCGTGAGGCGAAAACGCCCACATGCTCCTTTCCTCCGAGCCGGGGCGGTCTCACGGTCGCCGTCCACTTCTCCCGCTCTGTCTGTGAAAATTTCCACAGAATCCAGATATGGGAAAACTGCTCCAGCCCACGCACCGCGTCGGGATTGCGGTACGCCGGTTCAAAGACAATCCGTCCCGTCAGTCCCTCCACAAGGCCGCTCTGCCGCGGAATCCCGAACTTCTCCGGAAAGTCAGTGTATATTTTTGCGATTGTTTTCACATCCTGTCCCTCCGCCATATGAGGAGTCTTCTCAAGCCAACCACGCATCCAGTACAGACTCACGGACGCTCCTTCCCATAAATCTCATAGATCTCGTCCGTATATTTCCCCTGCTCCCGGTAGACGATCAGCGGCTTCTCCACGGTGAGCCCCGGCCTGCCGCCGTCCACTGCCTCGATCAGGACCATATTGGGTTCCTTATCAATATAAGGATAGACCAGCCG
Source organism: Lachnospiraceae bacterium (assembly GCA_021202815.1). Classification (GTDB taxonomy): domain Bacteria; phylum Bacillota; class Clostridia; order Lachnospirales; family Lachnospiraceae; genus Hominiventricola. The sequence goes on from JAJQCG010000186.1 coordinate 13,580, forward strand.
CATCCGTTTCGGCTCCAGCCGGTGCGCACTTAAGAGTGCCATAATCTGCGCAAGACGGAAAGGCCGATGTACCAGATAAAAGCGTCCGCCCGGCTTCAGAAGCCGCGCGGCCTGTGCGACCACTTCCTCCAGCATGCAGAGCAGCTCATGCCGTGCGATCGCGAGCGGCCCGTCCTCATTCAGAAGGCCATGCTCCGCGATCATATAGGGAGGATTGGATACCACGACCTGACAACATGCCGCCCCGAAGATGCGATCCGCCTCGCGGATATCGCCATCTATAATCTGAATACGCTCTTCCAGGTCATTCAGCCGCACGCTGCGCCTCGCCATGTTTGCGCTTTCTTTCTGAATCTCCAGTCCGGTAAACTCTGCTCCTTCCGTCCGCGCCGCCAGCAGGATCGGAATAATTCCGGTACCGGTGCCGAGATCAATCACACGCTCACCGCGCCTCACCCGCGCGAAGCCGGACAGCAAAACGGTGTCCATACCAAAACAGAACCGCCCCGGATCCTGTATGATCCGATAGCCGTTCCGCTGTAAATCGTCCAGGCGTTCGCCCGGTCTCAGTATTGTCTCCATCTTCACTCCTCCCGGCTTCCGCTCACGGGAGTATCCCTGTTTCCTCCAGACAGGCAAAAGACTTCTGAATGGCCTCGTAGCCATCCATCTCGAGAAGCACCGATACCTCCTCGTCGCAGTCCTTCATAAGCTCCGCAAACGGTTTCCAGTCAATTCTACCTGAACCGAGGGGAAGATGCAAGTCATCCTTTAAATCATTGTCATTAATGTGAAAATGCCGTATCCACGGCTTCAGATTCTGGAACCAGCTCTGTGGCGGCTCGCCCTTCCCAAACACCGCCGCATGGGCATAGTCGAGGCAGATGCCAAAACGTGGCTCGCCCTTCATCGCTCTTCCGATGCGCGCCAGCTCCCCGCTGTTTCGCTCAAACATATTTTCCATATAGACGCAGAGCCCGGGAAACTCCCGCAGCACCTCCGACCAGAACTCGGCATTCCGCGCGAGCCAGGAATCCAGGTAGGCCTGCACTCTGAAATCGGGCAGAAGACCCGCGTGAAAAATCACGCCGCGGATTTCCAGCTTCTCCGCGACCTGCATGGACTGTCTCACCCGCTTCCTCGAAGCCTCCCGGATCAGAGAATCGTCGCTGTGCACGGTAATATCGAGAAATGTCCCATGCAGCGTGTCCATCGACCGATCCCTTTTCAGATTTTTGTAGAAGGCAATCCTGTCCGCACACGCCATCTCATTGTCCAGCATATTCGGATTCATAAAATCATTGTACTCAAATGCGGCGCCGCGCCGTTCCGACAACTCCAATAGTCGGTCGATATCCCCTGTTTCCGGGATAATCTCAAATAGCCTTCCCATTTCACATCAGATCCCGTCTAAATATTTTTCTCAATCTCGTCGACGAGCGCTGCGTACACCTTCAGAAGATTGTCATTTTCCTTCCTGAGATTTCTGCACAGGTTCGCGGAGATAAACCATAGTACCTTACAGCCGGCCATCGGATTCTTCTCGCAGTAATCATGGAATTTTTCCTGCGACATCCGCAGCGTATGACATTTCGTCAGCGCACGGACCGTCGCGGAACGCACATCCTGATCGATCAGCGCGATCTCGCCGAACACACAGTTCTCCGTATCCTCCAGCTTCGCGCACACATATTCCTCACCGTACAGCGTCGTTTTCAGGATCTCGACCTGTCCTTCCAGAAGAATATACATGCAGTCGCCCTCGCTGCCTTCCTCGATGATACGGCTCCCTTCCGGGAAGTCCTCCTCCTCCAGGATATCCAGAAACGCGCCGCGCTCTGTCTCCGGCAGCTCTGCCAGCATGGGAAAGCGTCCCAGCCTTTCAATCAACATTTCTCTGTTCATCACACCTCATCTCCTAACACAATTAAACCCATTCTCGCCGTGATCACAAGATCGTCCGGTGGATTTAATACAGGTTTATTTCTCTCCAGCGTCTTGATTTCCTGCAGCCTGGACACGATCTTCGAGTAATCGGTGGATTTCTGCGCGTCGGCCAGCACCGCGTGCTTCAGCTCCCGCTCGCCTCCCATATTGTCCAGGACGCCCATGGCCATAATATGTCCATGTTCTTTATAATAATCCGCTATCTCCCGGTATGTCTTCCCGACCCATCGGTTCTCGATCGGAAATACCTGCACACTGATCCCGTCCCCATTGTCAAACAGGGCGGACAGCACTCTGGCCATCCCGCTGCCGCTCGTCGCGGTGGACAGAATATAGCGCGTATACTCCTCCGTATAAATGACCTCGTCGCAGTGGTTTGTCTCCAGATAATGCTTATATTTTTTTCCGAAAATTGCAAGTGCAAGTTGAACACATCCGCGAAAAGCTTCAA
>JAJQCG010000004.1 GCA_021202815.1 Lachnospiraceae bacterium
AAAGGAACCTGCCTATACTAAGGGAAACCGAAAGTAGAGGGAGGTTCTTTTTTTATGAATCGGTATTTGCCAATTACGTACATTTATGCGCGGGAAATTCTGGATTCCTGCGGAAATCCGACGGTGGAGGCTGAGGTGGTGCTGGACGGGGTGCATGAGGGGCGCGCGTCTGTTCCGTCGGGGGCGCCGGGCGGGCACTATGAAGCGCTGGAACTGAGAGACAGGCAGGAGCGCTATCTCGGACTCGGCGTGGAGAAGGCGGTCATGAACGTCAATACAAAGATTGCAAACGCCCTGCTCGGTGAAAACGCGCTGGACCAGGGATACATCGATCATCTGCTCATCGATGCGGACGGCACGGAAAATAAGTCCAATCTGGGAGCGAATGCGATCCTGGCAGCGTCGCTGGCGGTGGCGAAGGCTTCCGCCGGAGCGCTCGGCCTGCCGCTTTACCGCTATCTGGGCGGTGTGCGTGCTGACCGGCTGCCGGTGCCGATGATGAGCATGCTCTGCGGGGGCGTTTCATCGAAGAATTCTCTGGATTTCCGGGATTTTATGATCATGCCGGTCGGCGCCTGCTGTTTTCGTGAAGGTCTGCGGATGGGCGTGGAGGTCTTCCATAAGCTGGAGCTGATTCTGACAAAGGAAGGACTGGACACCGCGGTGGATGGCGGCGGCTTTGCCCCGGATTTCAAGGATGCCGGGGAGGCGTGTCTTTATCTGAAAGAGGCGGTGGAGGAGGCCGGATATACGCCGGGAGAGGATTTTGTCTTTGCGCTGGATGCGTCGGCGGGAGAGCTTCTGAACGAAGAGACGCGGCGCTATGAATTCCCGGGGGAGGGGAGAAAATCTGACTGCAGCATCAGCCGCAGCACGGAGGAGATGGTGAGTTATTACGAGGAACTGGCAGGCGAATATCCGCTGGTCTCGATTGTCGACGGGATCTCCGGGGAGGACTGGGACGGCTGGCAGCTTATGACCTCCCGGCTCGGCGGCCGTGTGCAGCTTGTCGGGGGCGACCTTTTTGCGACGAACACGAAAAGGCTGTCCTGCGGCATCAGGCTGGGCGCGGCGAACGCGATTCTGGTGAGGCCGAACCAGATCGGCACGCTGACGGAGACCTTCGATGCGATTCATATGGCGCAGGAGGCCGGATACCGGACGATTCTTTCCCATCGGAGCGGGGAGACGACGGAGGACGCGATCGCCGACCTGGCCGTGGCCTGCGGAGCCGGGCAGATCCGGACAGGTGCGCCGTGCGGCGCGGAGCGAAACGCCAAGTACAATCAGCTGCTGCGCATCCAGGAGGAGCTGGGCGCGCTGGCAGCATATAAGAATCCGTTTTTATAAAAGTGTTGGCAGCATCTCGGGGCAGGCGACTTTCTTTGCTGACTTGTTTTCCCGGTTTCATAGCGTACACGCGTCAGTCACTCTGACTGCTTGTCAGTCGATAAGCGAGCAGCAGGTCGACCATGCGGCCATAGCTCGCGATGCCGTCGCTCTGACCGTTTGCCTTCAGATAGGTATCGTTGACAACGTCAGAAACCTCGGAGACAATTCCCTCGTGCGAGGCCCAGTACTGGTTGTTGGCGGTGAGATCGATTTGCGCCTCGTCGCACAGGAGCGCGCGTACCTCCTGCCAGGCCGCGCGGTCTGCCCTGTAGAGGGCGTTGGTGGCGTGAATCCAGGCGGTCAGATAGCCGCTGTACTGGAACTCGACCTGCGCGGCGTTTTCGCAGGCGAGGAAGGCGATGAAATTCGCTTCGTCCTCCTGCATGAAGCCGCGCAGGGGGGAGAGCTCATGGCACATGGTGAAGGGAAGGTTATAGGCGGTCATATCCTGGTTGTAATTGGCCTCGATCGTGAAGGGGGAGTAGATGCCGGTCAGCCCCTCGAGGGACAGGATTCTGGACAGCAGCACCGGCTTAGGCTGCGGGTAATAGCCCTGCAGGTCCGGATAGAGCTCGCCGAGCCCGTGCATCGCCTCCACGGCGAACTGCCCGGTATTTCCAGCGGGCAGGCACATCAGCCCCTCCGCGTCGCGCGTTACCGAGTCGGCGCGCGCGTTGATTTCCTCCGTGAGCCAGAGGCAGAGCTCTTCCAGCTCCTGCGTGCTGTAGGAACTCACTGTGATACCGCTTTTCTGTGAAAAGGAGATCCTCTGGTAGTTGATTCCGCAGTTCAGGACGAAGAGAAGCAGCAGGACGGATGCGGCGCAGGCAAGACGCCGGAGCCAGGAAAGAAGCGCACGCGGTCCCCTCCGCAGCGTCCGGAACAGATCGACCAGCACCGCAAGCAGCAGAACATAGAGGAGCAGCTCTGAGACGGAAAAAGGAAAGAGTCCGAAGAAGCGTCCGAGCAAATTGACCCACACAGGATAGATGTGCGCGGCGTACCACTCCGCGAAGCCGTCCACAGTTCGTGCGCAGAAGAGGAGCAGGCCGGAGAGCAGGAGCAGGGCGAGGGTAATTCGATTTTTGCGCAGTGTATTCCGGAAAGTAGTTTTCATAAATAATATTGTAACAGATCATTCTTTGCCTTTACAAGTGCTGGAAAAAATTGACGCGGCGGAGATTCTGCCGTAGAATGTGGAAATGGATGGTGATGATGCGATGGGAAAGAGGATTATACTGGCTTCCGGCTCGCCGCGCAGGCGGGAGCTGCTGACGCAGATCGGCGTTTCCTTTGAGGTGCACAAGGCGGAGGGAGAGGAGAAGCTCACGACGGATGTGCCACAGGAGGTCGTGCGGGAGCTCTCGATGCAGAAGGCGCGCGAGGTGGCCGGAAAGGTATCAGGGGATCTTTACATAGGAGCCGACACGGTCGTGGCCGTGGACGGACAGATATTAGGAAAGCCAAAGGATGAGGAGGACGCCGTGCGGATGCTGCGTCTCCTGCAGGGACGGGCGCATGATGTTGCAACCGGCGTCGCGGTAATTTTCACGGACGGACAGGAGCCGCTCAGCTTTGCGGAGACGACCCGGGTGCATGTCTTTCCGATGACGGAGGAGGAGATCTGTGCCTACGTGCAGAGCGGCGAACCGATGGACAAGGCCGGAGCCTATGGGATACAGGGGCTTTTCGCGGCGTACGTCTCAGGTATCGAAGGCGATTACAACAATGTCGTGGGGCTGCCGGTCGGGCGGCTGTACCAGGAGCTGCGCGTGCGGGGCATCGACCTGCGGGAATGCTATCAGGAGGAACAGGAATGAAGTTTGTGATACAGCGTGTTTCGCACGCTTCTGTGACGGTGGAAGGTCAGACGATCGGAAAGATTGGGAAAGGCTTTCTCGTCCTGATCGGTGTGTCCGGGGACGACACGAGGAAAATTGCAGATAAGATGGTGAAAAAATTGCTCGGTCTTCGCATTTTTGAGGACGAGAACGGCAAGACGAACCTGGACCTCGCCGCGGTGGGAGGAGAGCTGCTGCTGATTTCACAGTTCACGCTCTACGCGGACTGTAAGAAGGGCAATCGCCCGAGCTTCATCCACGCAGGCGCGCCGGACATGGCGAACGGGCTGTACGAGTATATCATCACGAAATGCCGGGAGCAGGTTCCGGTCGTGGAGAAGGGGGAGTTCGGGGCGGATATGAAGGTGGAGCTGCTGAACGACGGACCGTTTACGATTGTGCTTGACTCCGCAGAGCTGTGAGGAATTGATTGAAAAAAAATGTATAGTATGGTAAGATGGTCACAGTTACGGACTTAACAGGGGTGCGATATGAAACGTGTACTTTTAAAACTGAGCGGCGAAGCCCTCGCGGGCGAGCGGCATACGGGCTTTGACGAGGCGACCTGCCTCGATGTGGCGGCCCAGGTGAAGAAACTCGTAGATGAGGGCATTGAGGTCGGTGTGGTTATCGGCGGCGGCAATTTCTGGCGCGGACGGACGAGTGAAAACATTGACCGGACGAAGTCCGACCAGATCGGCATGCTGGCGACGGTTATGAACTGTATCTATGTGTCGGAGATGTTCCGCAGCGTGGGGATGAAGACAAAGGTGTTCACGCCCTTCGCGATGGGACCGATGGCGGAGCAGTTCACGAAGGATAAGGCGGTGGAGCTGCTCGAGAGCGGCGGGATCGCTTTCTTTGCCGGCGGCATCGGACATCCTTATTTTTCGACGGATACGACGACGGCTTTAAGGGCGCTGGAGATCGAGGCGGATGTGATCCTGCTCGCGAAGGCGGTGGATGGCGTCTACGACAGCGATCCGAAGCTGAATCCGGCGGCAAAGAAGTTTGACGAGATCCCGATTCAGGAGGTCATCGACCGCAAGCTCGGCGTGATGGACCTGACGGCTTCGATCATGTGCATGGAGAACCGGATGCCGATGCTGGCATTCGGACTGAGCGGAGAAAACAGTATTGTAAACACAGTAAAAGGGACATTTTCGGGGACGAAAGTGACAGTATAAGGGAGGATTAGACGATGGAAGAAAGATTACAGCCATATGAGACCAGGATGACCAAGACCTACGACGTGCTGATGAAGGACTTTGCGGCGATCCGAGCGGGCCGTGCGAATCCGCATGTGCTCGACAAGATTCGTGTGGATTACTATGGGATGCCGACGCCGCTGCAGCAGGTCGCGAACATTGCCGTTCCGGAGGCACGGGTGATTCAGATCCGCCCCTTTGAGAAGAATATGATTAAGCCGATCGAGCGCGCGATCGCGGCTTCCGACGTCGGCATCAATCCGACGAACGACGGTTCCTCGATCCGCCTGGTCTTCCCGGAGTTGACCGAGGAGCGCAGAAAATCGCTCTCCAAGGATGTGAAGAAGAAGGGCGAGGACGCGAAGGTTGCGGTCCGCAATATCCGCAGGGATGCGAACGAGACCTTCAAGAAGCAGCAGAAGAGCGGCGAGCTGACCGAGGACGACCAGAAGGTTCTGGAGACGAAGGCGCAGAAGCTGACCGACAAGTATATCGGCGAGATTGACAAGGCGGTCGCAGAGAAGTCGAAGGAGATTATGACCGTATAGGATTCGAGGCTGTCGCCCCTGGCGGCAGCCTAAAATATTTATTATACGGCTATTTTGGGGAGGATAGAAGAAATGGCGGTTCCGCAGCATGTGGCGATCATCCTGGACGGCAACGGACGCTGGGCGAAGGCAAAAGGAATGCCGCGCAATTACGGGCATGCCCAGGGTGCAAAAAATGTGGAACAGATCTGTGAAGACGCATATTATATGGGTATCAAGTATCTGACGGTCTACGCGTTTTCCACGGAGAACTGGAAGCGCAGCAAGGACGAGGTGGACGCTCTGATGACGCTGCTGCGCAATTATATGAAGACCTGTGTGAAGACGGCGAAGAAGAACCATATGAAGGTGCGCGTGATCGGCGACAAGACCGGCCTCGATGCGGATATTCAGCAGAGCATTGCGCAGCTCGAAGAGGAGTCGAAGGATCAGGACGGACTCAACTTTACGATTGCAATTAATTATGGCAGCCGTGATGAGATTCGCCGCGCCGTGCAGAAAATCATAGCGGAGGGACTCGCCCCGGAGGAGATTACGGAGGGTGTGATCTCGGCGCATCTCGACACGGCGGGGATCCCGGACCCGGATCTGCTGATCCGGACCAGCGGAGAGCTGCGGCTTTCCAATTATTTAATGTGGCAGCTTGCCTATACGGAATTTTATTTCACGGAGGTGCCGTGGCCGGATTTCGACAAGGCGGAGCTTCAGAAGGCGATTGACCGATATAATTCCCGAGACCGCCGCTATGGAGGGGTGAAGGAGACGTGACGTCATTTTTAAAAAGGCTTTTGAGCGGCGCGGTGCTGGTCGTGATCATGCTTGTGGCCTGTTATTATGGGAGCTGGCCGCTGTGGATTTTTACGGCGGCGGCGGGCTTTATCGGTCTGCATGAATTCTACCGGGTTTTTGGCATCGGGCCGCGCAGCGGCCTGTGGTGTGTGGGCATGCTCGGAACCGCGGCCTGGGAGTGGATGTGCTATGTGATCTGCGGAGGCTTCGGGGCGGAGCGGATCTGGCTGGTATTGCCGGTGACCTTCCTGGCAATCATGGCGGTCTATGTATTCACATTTCCGAAATATGATACGACGACGGTCATGGCGGCGTTTTTCGGGATTGTGTACGTGCCGGTCATGCTGAGCTTTATCTATCAGACCCGGATGCTGGAGCGCGGCTTTTACATCGTCTGGCTGATTTTTCTGTGCGCCTGGGGCTGCGATACCTGCGCCTACTGTGTCGGGATGCTGTTCGGAAGACATAAGCTGGCGCCGGTCTTAAGTCCGAAGAAATCCATCGAGGGCGCGATCGGCGGCGTCGTCGGCGCGGGGATTCTGGGCGCGGTCTATGGAGGTCTGCTCGGCGGTTACGCGGGCGCCTACGTGCTGATCTGCATGCTCGGGGCGGTTGCGTCGCAGATCGGGGATCTGGCGGCCTCGGCGGTGAAGCGGCAGCACGGGGTCAAGGACTATGGGAATCTGATTCCCGGGCATGGTGGGATACTGGATCGCTTTGACAGTGTGATTGTGACGGCCCCGCTGATCTACACGCTGGCGCTGCTGGTGTCGGGCTGAGACGGACTTATTACGAATAAACATAAAGGCCGCTTGCTGCGCCCTGCGAGAAGCTGTGTATAAGCTCGGCCTGTCTGTTGTCTGTGTGTCCTGCATGCTGTCATGCAGTCCGCATAGCCGCCCAGGATTTTTGAGTACGTACAATAAGGAGAAATCTTACAATGAAGAAGATAGCGATACTGGGCTCCACCGGTTCGATCGGGACGCAGACGCTCGAAGTGGTGAGAAATAACGGCGATATCGAGGTCACCGCGCTGGCGGCCGGCTCCAATGTTGACCGCATGGAGGCACAGATTCGGGAGTTTCGCCCGAAGCTTGTGGCGATGTGGACGCAGGAGAAGGCAAAGGAGCTAAAGGCGCGCGTGGCGGATCTGCCCGTGCGAATCGTGTCCGGCATGGACGGTCTTCTCGAGATCGCAACGGAGCCGGAGGCGGAGATTCTCGTGACGGCGATCGTCGGCATGATCGGTATTCGTCCCACGATCGCGGCGATGGAGGCCGGAAAGGACATTGCCCTGGCGAATAAAGAGACGCTGGTCACTGCGGGGCACATCATCATGCCGCTGGCGAAGGAGCGCGGCGTGCGGATTCTGCCGGTCGACTCGGAGCACAGCGCGATCTTCCAGTGCCTGAACGGAGAAAACAGAGCGCAGATCAAAAAGATACTTCTGACCGCCTCGGGCGGCCCCTTCCGCGGAAGGAAGAAAGAAGAGCTGAGAAACGTACAGGTTGAGGACGCGCTGAAGCATCCGAACTGGTCGATGGGGCGCAAGATCACGATCGATTCAGCCACTCTGGTCAATAAGGGCCTGGAGATGATGGAGGCGCGCTGGCTCTTCGGCGTGGAGCCGAAGGACATCCAGATCGTCGTGCAGCCGAAGAGCATCATTCACTCGATGGTGGAATTTGTCGACGGCGCGGTGATTGCGCAGCTCGGCACGCCGGACATGAAGCTGCCGATCCAGTACGCGCTCTACTATCCGGAGCGCAGGCATCTGCCGGGCGAGCGGTTAGATTTCTGGACCCTGGGGCAGATTACCTTTGAAAAGCCGGATATGGAGAGCTTTCCGGGCTTGAGGCTCGCGTTCGACGCGGCGGCAGCCGGAGGGACGATGCCGACGGTCTACAACGCAGCCAACGAGCGCGCGGTGGCAAAGTTCCTCGCGCGGAAGATCAGATTCCTCGATATTCCGATGATCATCGAAGAGTGCATGGCGGCGCATACGGCGAGGCCGGAACCCACGGTAGAGGAGATCCTGGACGTGGAGGCGTCGGTCTATGAGATGATAGAGAGCAGGTGGTAGATTGAGTATTATTCTGGCGCTGATTATTTTCAGTCTGCTGGTGATTGTCCATGAATTCGGACATTTCCTCCTCGCGAAGCGGGGCGGTATCCGGGTTAATGAGTTTTCCATCGGAATGGGACCGCGGCTCGTGAGCAAACAGGTCGGAGATACGCTTTACTGTATCAAGCTGCTGCCCTTCGGCGGCTCCTGCATGATGGAGGGAGAGGACGGCGAGGAGACGGAGGGCGTCCCGCGCGAGGATTCCTTCCAGTCGAAGTCGGTCTGGACGCGGATCTCGGTCGTGGCCGCCGGACCGATTTTCAATTTTATCCTGGCCTATATTCTGGCGCTCTTTATCATCGGGGGCGTGGGTTATGACGACACGGTAATCGGCGTTATGGAGGGCTATCCCGCTGAAGAGGCGGGGATGCAGGACGGCGATGAGATCATCAGCATTGGCGGCAGCCGCGTCTGGCTGTACCGCGAGGTGAGCCTGTTCAGCAGCCTTCATCAGGGCGAGACGACCACGGTGAAATATAAAAGAGACGGGCAGGTCTACACGGTCACACTTGTACCGCAGCAGAGCAAGAGCGGAAGCTATCTCTACGGCTTCCAGAAGAGCGGAGTGCGCACGAAGGGAAATGTCCTCGAAGTCGTGGGCTACAGCGCCGCGGAAGTGCGCTACTGGCTGAAGGCGACGATTGAGAGCCTTGCGATGCTGGTAAAGGGGCAGGTGGGGCTGAATGATGTGTCCGGTCCGGTCGGCATCGTCAGCGCGATCGGCGAGACCTACGAGGAGTCCCGCTCAGACGGCTGGTACTATGTGACGCTGAATATGATGATGATGGCGATCCTGTTGAGCGTGAACCTCGGTGTGATGAACCTGCTGCCGCTCCCGGCGCTGGACGGCGGACGGCTACTGTTCCTGTTTATCGAGGTGATTCGCGGCAAGGCCGTGCCGCCCGAGAAGGAGGGCATGGTGCACTTCGTGGGCTTCGTGCTGCTCATGTGGCTGATGGTCGTGATCCTGTTTAATGACGTCTATAAAATTATCATGTAAACAAAATATCGAGGAAGGCAGAAATTCCTGAAAAAAGGGCTTTCTGAAAAGGTAAATACAAGTATGAAATTAGGTATCGTCGGCCTGCCGAACGTGGGCAAGAGCACACTTTTTAATTCCCTGACGAAGGCGGGCGCGGAGTCGGCCAACTACCCTTTCTGCACGATCGATCCGAACGTGGGCGTGGTGGCCGTGCCGGACGAGCGGCTGGAGAAGCTCTCGGCGCTCTATCACTCGCAGAAGGTGACCCCGGCGGTCATCGAGTTCGTCGACATCGCGGGCCTCGTGAAGGGCGCGTCGAAGGGCGAGGGCCTGGGCAATCAGTTCCTTGCGAATATCCGCGAGGTGGATGCGATCGTCCATGTGGTGCGCTGCTTTGAGGACGCGAACGTCGTGCATGTGGACGGCAGCGTCGATCCGCAGCGCGATATTGAGACGATCGACCTCGAGCTGATCTTCTCGGATATCGAGATCCTCGACCGGAGAATCGCAAAGGGCGTCCGCGGCGCGCGCAATGACAAGACGCTCGCGAAGGAGCTCGATCTCATGAAACGGCTGAAGGAGCATCTCGAGCAGGGCAAGCTGGGAAAGAGCTTTACGGATATCCGCGACGAGGACGAGCAGGCCTGGCTGGATTCCTACAACCTTCTGACCTGCAAGCCCGTGATCTTCGCGGCCAATGTCTCGGAGGACGATCTGGCGGACGACGCCGCGTCGAACGAGGGCGTGCAGAAGGTGCGTGCCTACGCGCAGGAGAGCGGCAGCGAGGTCTTCGTGGTCTGCGCACAGATCGAGCAGGAGATCTCCGAGCTCGAGGAAGATGAAAAGAAGATGTTCCTCGAGGATCTCGGCATCGCGCAGTCAGGTCTGGACAAGCTGATTCAGGCCAGCTACCGTCTGCTCGGCCTCATGAGCTTCCTGACGGCGGGAGAGAAGGAGACGCGCGCCTGGACAATCAAACAGGGCACCAAGGCGCCGCAGGCCGCCGGAAAGATTCATTCGGATTTCGAGCGCGGCTTCATCCGCGCGGAGGTCGTGAACTACCAGGATCTGCTGGACTGTGGCTCGATCGCTGCCGCCCGCGCGAAAGGTCTGGTTGGCAGCGAAGGGAAGGAGTATGTCGTGCAGGACGGAGATGTGATTGAGTTTCTTTTCAATGTATAGGGTGAAGCACTATGAACATGTCAATCAATTTCCCAAACCTGGGAATTTATCTGAACAATGTGGGCAAGTCCATCTCGGTCTTCGGCTTTGAGATCGCTTACTACGGCATCATCATCGGCTGTGCGATTCTGCTGGGGCTTACCCTCGCTGAGCGCGAGGCGAAGCGCACCGGGCAGGACACGGACAGCTACATCGATATGGTGATCATCGGCGTGATCGCCGGGGTTGCCTGCGCCAGAGCCTACTACGTGATTTTCTCGTGGGACAATTACAAGGACAACCTGCTCAGCATCCTCAATCTGCGGCAGGGTGGTCTCGCGATCTATGGCGGCGTGATCGGGGCGATTATCAGCATCTATATTTACTGCCGGGTGAAGAAATACAATTTCGGCCTGCGGCTGGACACGACCTGTCTCGGCCTGGTAGCCGGGCAGATCCTGGGCCGTTGGGGCAATTTCTTCAACCGCGAGGCCTTCGGCGGCTACACGGACAATCTGCTTGCAATGCAATTGCCGGTGAGCGCGGTGCGCGCCCATGAGATCACGGAGGAGATGTGGGCGAACGTGCAGGTGATCGCGGGAGAGCAGTTCATCCAGGTGCATCCCACCTTCCTCTACGAGTCGCTGTGGAACGTCGGTGTGATCTGCTTCCTCTACTGGTATCGGAAGAAGAAACGCTTTGACGGCGAGGTTTTCTGTTTTTACCTGCTGGGCTACGGCCTCGGGCGGGTATGGATCGAGGGGCTGCGCACTGACCAGCTCACGATCGGCTCGACCGGCATTCCGGTCTCCCAGCTGCTGGCAGCGGTGATGATCGTGGGCTCCGCCATTCTGATTATTCTGGGGAGACGAAGGGCGAAGACTCCGCCTCAGCCGAACACAGAAGAGACGGACAGAGAAATATGATATAAGATTAAGATGGAAGAGAAGCTGACAGGCTCAAAAAAGTTCTGCCAGCTTCTTTTTTTGTGTGTCAACAGGTCATTGCCAGCATTTTCTTCAGACTTTCTTCAGATTTCTATTGCAATTTCCATAAAAACGGCGTATGATGGACATGTTGGTGGTGAAAAGTGGCGGAAAGTGGATTCATAGCGAAGTAAAGTGGAGGATTTCCGCCCGCGAAAGAGGGTGACGCGCATGTTCATGGGTGAGTACAGACATACGATCGATCCCAAGGGCAGGCTGATCATGCCTTCGAAATTCCGGGAGCTTCTGGGTGCGGAATTTGTGGTGACGAGGGGATTGGATGGCTGTCTTTTCGTGTATCCGATGGACAGCTGGGAGGCCTACGTCGAGGAACTGAAAAAGCTCCCGCTCACAGATAAGAACGCGAGACTTTTCACCCGTTTTCTCATTGCCGGAGCCTGCACCTGCGAGCTGGACAAGCAGGGGCGTATCCTGCTCCCCGTGACCCTGCGTGAGTTCGCGGGTCTGGAGAAGGACGTGCTGCTGGCCGGTATGCTCGATCACATCGAGATCTGGAATGAGGAGCACTGGAAGCAGAACGCGGACTTCAGCGATATGGACACAATCGCGAGTCATCTGAACTACTTAAGCGGCAGAGAGTGAGGCGGAGCCTATGGAATTCAGTCATTACTCCGTACTGCTTGCGGAGACGATCGAACAGCTCCGTGTCCGGCCTGATGGGATCTATACCGACGGAACGCTCGGAGGCGGCGGACATGCCTTCGAGCTGTGCAGGAGGCTCACAGAACAGGGGCATTTCTACGGAATTGACCAGGACGCGGCGGCGATCGCGGCGGCGACAGAGCGTTTGAAGCCCTTTGAAGAGCGCGTGACCATCATCCGCGGAAACTATGAACAGATGAGAGCGCTGCTGGGAGAGAGAGGCGTGTCCGGCGTGGACGGGATTCTGCTGGATCTCGGAGTTTCCTCCTATCAGTTCGACGAGGCGGAGCGGGGCTTTTCCTACCGGGAGGACGCGCGGCTCGACATGCGGATGGATCAGCGGCAGGAGAGGACGGCCGCGGATATCGTCAACGGCTACAGTGAGATGGAATTATACCGTGTCATCCGTGATTACGGGGAAGATAAATTTGCGAAGAACATTGCAAAGCACATTGTACAGGCACGGGCAGTAAAGCCCGTCGAGACGACGGGGGAGCTCGTGGAGATCATCAAAGCGGCGATTCCCGCGCGGGTCCGGATACAGAAGGGGCATCCGGCCAGGCAGACCTTCCAGGCGCTCCGGATCGAGCTGAACCGGGAGCTGGAGGTGCTCGAGGATTCGCTGGACGATCTGATCGATTTCCTGCATCCGGGCGGAAGGCTCTGCGTGATCACCTTTCACTCGCTGGAGGACCGGATCGTGAAGAACGCGTTCCGGAAGAACGAGCATCCCTGCACCTGCCCGCCGGATTTTCCGGTCTGCGTGTGCGGGAAGAAGCCGAAGGGAAGAATCATTACGAGAAAGCCCATTCTTCCGGGTGAAGAGGAATTAAGGGAGAATAACCGCTCCAGGAGCGCGAAGCTGCACGTCTTTGAGCGAGAATGAGCGGATAGGGGAGGACTTGAAACATGGCAGCCAGGAGAACGCACAGTGCGATTGAGGGGAATACCGTACGCAGACTCCGGCCGCAGGAGGAGCCGCGCAGAAGCGAACGGCCCCGGCGGTGGGAATACCGGCAGACGGAAAAAAACAGCGTACAGTATGTCAATATTATCTACACCTTTTTTCTGGTCGCGGCGGCCTGCCTGCTGATGTGGTCCTGTGTCAATTACCTGCAGCTGCAGGCAGAGACGACCAGCAGAGTGAAAAACATTTCCTCGCTGGAGGCCGAGCTCGAAGAGCTGTGGACCGAAAATGACGACTATTACACGCGTATCATGTCGACCGTCGATCTGGAGTATATCCGCGAGGTGGCGACGGAGGAGCTGGGCATGGTCTACGCGAGTTCGGACCAGGTCATCCTGTACGACAGCGGGACGGACGATTATGTGAGACAGAACGGGGAAATTCCGTCTGAGTAAGCTCACAGGCAGAGGAGAGTTTTGTGCCCGGAAAAAAGAAAAGACTGACAAGAAAACAACGAATAACGCTGCGGATGAAGCAGAAGCTGGCGCTGCTGTTTGTCGTGATTGTGCTGATCTTGCTCGGCATCATTGTCCGGCTGGTCTATATCAACCGGGTCAGCGGCGACCAGTACACGAAGCGCGTGCTCTCCCAACAGGGCACGAACAGTACGACGCTTCCGTATCAGCGCGGAGATATCTATGACCGTAACGGGATCGTGCTGGCGACGAGTGAAAAGAAGTACAACGTGATCCTGGATCCGGGCGTACTCTGGGAATACTATGATGAGGACGCTGAGGACGATTATGTGGAACCGACGCTGCAGGCGCTGGTGGACTGCTTTGGATTCGATCGCAGCGAACTGAACACGATCATGGAGGAGAAGAAGAGCAGCCACTATGTCGTGCTGGCGAAGGAGCTGAGCAAGGACGAGGTGCAGGAATTTGAGGATCTCGCGGCGGAATCGGACAGCCGGATCGCCGGCGTCTGGATGGAGGACACCTACGTCCGGACGTACCCCTATGATTCTCTGGCCTGTAATGTGATCGGCTATACGGTCTCCGGCGACGTCGGGCAGTACGGGATTGAGCAGGAATACTCGGATATCCTGAATGGCGAGAACGGGCGCAGCTACAATTATCTCAATGAGGATATGGAGCAGGAGACGACCGTACAGGCCGCCGTGGACGGCTACAGCGTCGTATCAACGATCGATGTGACGCTGCAGCGTATCGTGGAGGAAGCGATCGCCGAATTCCAGGAGAAATATACGGACAATTACCGGGAGGGCGACGGCAGTTCGACGGCGGCGGCGATCATGATGGATCCCAATACCGGTGAAATTCTGGCGATGGCCAGCAACCGGACCTACGACCTCAATAATCCTTATGATCTGGTGGCGAACGGCGTCTGCACGGAGGAGGAAGCGGATGCTCTTACGGAGGATGAGCGTCTGGAACTGCTCAATGAGCTCTGGAGGAATTACTGTGTCAGCGACACCTATGAGCCGGGCTCTGTGGCAAAGCCCCTGACGATCGCGGCGGCGCTTGAGACCGGAGCGGTCTACGATGGGGAGACCTTCCTCTGCGACGGTTACCAGGAGGTGGGCGGCTATACGATCTACTGCTCACACCGTTCCGGACACGGGATCATCGATTTGCAGGGAGCGCTCACCTTTTCCTGCAACGACGCGCTGATGCAGATCGCGGCGAAGCTGGGCACCGATGATTTCTCAACTTATCAGAATCTGTTCAATCTGGGCCTGCGGACCGGCATCGACCTGCCGGGAGAGGCGAGGACGGACAGTCTCATCTATTATTCCGAGAGTATGGCGACGAGCGACAGCAGCCTGATCATGGGCAGCACGGACCTGGCGACGAACTCCTTCGGACAGAACTATAATGTGACGATGGTCCAGATGGCGGCGGCCTTCTGCGCCTGCATCAACGGCGGTTACTATTATCAGCCCCATGTGGTCAGTAAGATTCTTGACAGCGACGGCGGAACGGTGCAGACGATTGAGCCGACCGTGCTGCGTGAGTCGATCTCGTCAAAGACTTCGGACATCCTGCGGCAGTATCTCTATGAGACGGTCTATGGGGACGACGACGCCAACGGCAATACGCCGACCGGCCGTAACGCGCGCATCGCGGGCTATTCGCTCGGCGGAAAGACCGGTACGGCTGAGAAAATTCCGAGAGATAAGACTAACTATCTGGTCTCCTTTATCGGATTCGCTCCGGCGGACAATCCGCAGGTGGTGCTCTACGTGATCGTGGACGAGTCGAATGCGGAGAAACAGTCCAGCGCTTCCTACGCGATCGAGATCTGGAAGAATATTATGAAAGACGCACTTCCCTATCTGAACATTCCGCAGACGGAGGAAATTCCCGAGGATCTGCAGAGCGAGATCGAGGCGGAGGAAGAGGAGAGCACAGAAGAAAGCGAAGAAACGGAGGAGGAAGAGGAGACCGAGGAAGGTACGCTGGTCGATCCGCAGACCGGAGAGACAGTGACGATGCCGGATTCGGAGCTGGAAGACTCCGACGATGTACTCGGCGACACGCCGGTCAACGATAATCTGGTGGATGTCGAGCCGGAGGATGCGTTGTCGGAGGACGAGGATGAGAACCCGACGGAATGACAGCCTTATGTTGCTCCCATCGGCTTTCGTATACAGACGCTCTTTGGGGCAGGAAAGCCAGGGTACATTCACATTATCCTGTATGAAAACACCATGACACCTCATAAGATAGAAAAAACTTCTTATGAGGTGTTTTTTGCGCTGTAAGACCTTCCACAGAAAGAAAATTGTGCTGGTTTTTATCATTTGTCTGCTGCTGATGCTCGTGCTCGTCGGACGGCTCGTTCATCTGATGATCTTCGAGTCGGAATATTATCAGGAGCTGGCGCAGAACCTGCATGAGCGCGAGCGCAGCGTCAAGGCCGCGCGCGGACAGATTCTCGACCGGAACGGCACCGTGCTGGCGGACAATGAGTCGGTCTGCACGATCTCCGTCATCCACAGCCAGATCGAGGACCCAGAGGGCGTGATCGCCATGCTGGTCGCGGAGCTTGGAATCAGCGAGGAGGAGGCGCGAAAGCGGGTCGAGAAGGTCAGTTCCATCGAGCGCATCAAATCCAACGTCGATATCGAGACGGGGGATGCCATCCGCGCTTACGGCTATGCAGGCGTGAAGGTCGACGAGGATTATAAGCGCTATTATCCCTACGGCGAACTGGCCTCCAAGGTGCTCGGCTTCACGGGCAGCGACAATCAGGGGATCATCGGCCTGGAGGTGAAATACGACGAGTATCTCGAGGGCATTCCCGGCACCATTCTGACGCTGAC
>JAJQCG010000068.1 GCA_021202815.1 Lachnospiraceae bacterium
ATTCAATCGCTATGGATTTTTTAGGTGTTCAACTTCATTTTACAATCGACCTTCGGAAATCTCGTCATCGCCGTGAACATTCACGCCCGAGCCCTTGGGAATCTGCCACTCCTGGCTTTCATCCTCCACTGTGCCGTCCGGGAAGATCAGCCTCGAAGCGACCTCGCCGTCCAGCACCGTCACATAGGCGTAGGAGTGCTCATCCTCATACACCACCTCAACACGGAACACCGTACCGCGAACCGCCATCGTCGAGTTCGGTACCGTGACCTCGTAGCTGGACTCGTCGTTCAGCTTATTCACCAGCTGGTTGACGACAGCGCCCTCTTCCAGGTGAATCACCGTTTTGCTGTTCGCGCTCGTTCCCTCTGCTTCCAGCGTCAGGCGCGTCCCCGGCTCAAGCAGCACGTACTTATCATTGTCCAGCACCAGAATGACACTGCTCTCCCCATCAACATACAGCTCATCCCCGGACTCCAGCTGCATGTCGGCATAGGCGTCCAGCTCGCCCACGGATTCCCGCGTCACCGTGGCCGACCCCTCCACAGACAGCACCTTGATCAAACGATAGGCGTCCTCCTTCGTGAATTGTCCATACGCGATAAACGCCAGTAACAGTACAGCGACCGCCGCGACTCCCGTGATGATCCACTTTCTCATTCGCACTCTTCCCCTTTATGTCTCAATTAAATACGTAATTATTTTCTGCATTCACATAGAAGGATATCCCTGATTCGTAGACACTACTGTCTCCATCTACAGTAAGCGACCCATCCAGTTCATAGGAATAGCCATTGACCAGATAATAACTGCCTGCCTCGGAGATCTTCGTGTACGCGATCTTCCATGTGGCTGCCAGCGACACATCCTCCGCAGGCATGGTGAACGTGACTTCCGGCTCATATAGTGTACTGCTATATTCCCAGCCTGCAAAGGTGAAGCCATTCAGCGTCGGTGCTGCCGGAACTGTTACACTATCTCCTTCCGCCACGCTTTCTGTTGTGCTGCCGCCTTCATAAGAAAAGCTGTAAAGCTTTTTCCAGACGCCGTACAGAGTAGAGTAACCATCGTCTGTCTTCAGATCGTTCAGTGTGACCTGCTCACCCGTGCTGTATTTGATCGTAGTCGCATTAGCGGAGGTAGCCCAGCCCTTGAATACATAACCACTGACATCGTCTGGCGTATGCAAAGTGATAGACGAAGCATTTTCTGCAACCCGATTTGTAACAGTACTGGATGCTGTTCCTTCCGGATAATTCACCTGATATGTAATGTCCGCATATTCCAGGCAATTGCTTTCTGTCAGCGTCACTGTATTATACTGCACATTATTAATGTCATCATATTTCGTATACTGTGTTGTACTGCTGTCTGTGATTAATTGATCAATACTGACAGCTTTTCCATCGGAGAAGAAAGCATAACCATCGTCGGTCGTTTCCGGGTAGGACGCGCTGTCCAAAAGGAGAAGCTTGCTCTCACCTTTACCTATTGATTCCCCTCCAATTGTCAATGCATTACCTGTCTCGTTCACTACCTTGATCAGGTGTTTCGTATCAGACCGCTTCCAATAAGTTGTAATCTCCAGACTTTCAGTACTCGATGTGATTCCGTAGTTTTCATCTGTCTTTAGCTGATAATGTCCTGAAGTTTCATCAAACTCATAATAGAAGGTCAAGGATGAATTAGTCCCTGTCGCCGTCTTGTTATTATTATCCTTCATAGACCAGCTGACCAGATCGTAACTACTTTTAGAAGAGATTGTATACGATGCATATACATTAGGATATGATCCGTCGGATGATGAAGAAGACAACACTGGCAAAGTATTAGGATCCACCCCATCCACACTTAATGTAATACATGGCGCATAGACCACATGTAAATCAAGCGTTTTTATTGCGGCAAGTATTTCTGTTACACTAATCGTGTCATTATTCATGAGTATATAACTATTTCCAGAAGATTCATAGAACCAGCCAATAAAAGCAGCCGAACCCGAACCGCTGACGGTCAGACTTACCGTAAAATCTGTATCGCCTGTATGTGTATAAATGAGAGTGCTTCCATTCCAAAAATTGATTGTATAAGTGTCAGAATCGCCGTTACTGGTAGTTACCTTCCCGATGCTCTCAGTTTGCTATTCTGTCTGCTCTATTATCTCACTGTCATCCCCCTCGGCCCGGCTCTCCATCCCCGTCCCGAGCAGCACAATTCCAACCGCCACCGCCGCGGTCAGTAACATTTTCGCCAGCTTCTTCCGTTTCGCCTTCCTTGCCAACATTAGTCACTCCTTCTCGTTTCATTGAACCCCAAATATCGGAAATACCCTTTACCTGCCTATCTTAATACCAGATTATTTTTTCACAAGTGGTTTTTCACAAAATTTAACAAAATAAAGCAAAATCTACCGTTTTTCGTGATATGGCGCCGACTACAGCGCCTCGTCCACGCTGTACACCTGGATCTCGTGCGCCTTCCCCTTCAGATGCATTCTGCCCATCTCCGTGACCTTCAGGCGATCGTGCAGCGCCTTATAGACCTCCTCACCGATCAGGATCTGATCTTTTTGTGCCTTTCCTTCCAGGCGGGATGCAGTATTCACGGTATCTCCGATCGCCGTGTAGTCCATCCGGAAGTCGCAGCCGATATTGCCGACGATGGCTGAGCCGCAGTTGATGCCGATACCGACATTGACCTTCCTGCCGAAGCGCTCCAGCATCGATTTCTCCATATCCTTCGTGCCCTCCACGATATCCCGCGCCGTGCAGACCGCACGGTAAACATAGTCGTCGAGGTCAAAGGGCGCGTTAAAGACCGCCATCGTCGCGTCGCCGATGAACTTGTCGAGCGTGCCGCCGTTGCGAAAAATCGCCTCCGTGGTCAGCGTCAGGTAACGGTTCAGGATCTCCACGACCTCCTCCGCCGGAAGCTCCTCCGACATCGGCGTAAAGCCACGAATATCGACAAACAGCACCGCAATATCCCGCCGCTCTCCGCCGAGCACCGGGTTGAATTCACCGCTGCGGGAGACCTCCTCCACGATCTGCGGCGCGACGTATTTCTTGAAAGCCTTCACAACCTCGCGGCGCTTTTTCAGCTCTATCAGGTAGTTTACGATCACGGACAGAATATAGACAGTGAGCATAATGATCGGCAGACTGACCAGATGAATCACCCAGCCCTGTCGGAACAGCCAGGTTCCGAGCAGCAGCTCCGCAACACAGATCGCAATTCCCAGTATCGCTGCCGACAGCTGCCTCATTCTGCGGCACAGCATGCAGTAAAGCCCGACGACCAGTGCCATGAGAAGCGCCGTCAACGCCGTGTTCACCGGTACCGCCGTCTTTCCCTCCATCAGTGCCTCTATAATATTGGCGTGAATCTCGACACCGTACATCTGCTCGCTTTTCTGAATCGCCACATGGAAAGAGTCCTGCATCCCCGACGCATAGGCGCCTACCAGCACGATACAGTCCTTGAAAATCCTCGGATCAACCGTCCCATCCAGCACATCACAAAGCGACACCGATTCATAATCCCCACTGTCGCCTGAAAAAGCAAACTGAAACTTGTTATTTTGGTACAGCCTCGGCATCTGCGGCTCCTCGCCGATATATTCCATATAGGCGGCATAGCTCTTGTAGGCGAGACTGTAGATCGTCTCTTCCTCCGTTTCCACATAAGCAATCGCCTGGCGAATGTAACCGTCCTTGTCCTGCGTCGTGTTTGCAAAGCCCTCTCCCACGGCCTCCCGAAGCGCATCGTAGGAGCGCTCGATCATATTCACATGGAGTTCATCCACATAATATTCTCCGCTGTCATCCGTGCCGACACTCTTGTCATAGACCAGATTCACGGCCGTAATTACATTTCCGGCCTCCGCGCAGGCCTCGGCAAAGCGGGTATCTCCCTCCTCGTCCATCTCGTTGATATACAGAATATCAAAGGCAATAACCGCCGGCTGGTTCTCCTCATCTGCGGACAGTGCCTCCACAAGCTGCGCGGGGATGTCCCGCGTCCAGGTGTTGTACTGCCCCAGCGCTTCCAGCGAGCGTTCATCAATCTTAATAATCTTGATCCGGGAGTTTGTGACCTCCGCCTGCTGCCACATGAAATCGGTCAGCATCTTATCAAGGGCAAACAGCGGCTGCAGCCAGCAGAGCAAAAAAGTGATCAGCATAACAATCGTTATGCCGACCACATGTCTGTTCACTTTCCCGCGTATCCGTTCTCTCATCCCTCGTTCTCCAAAAGCGCCTGATAAATATCTCTCTTCGACACGCCGCGGTCCTTCGCAACCTGCCGCATCGCTTCCTTACGGTCCATGCCCTGCTCCTCGTAGAAGCGCATATGCTCCGCGAGCGACCTCTCCCGCATGGCCTCCTGCCGTTCTTCCCGCATCTGCTGGCGCGAGCGTCCCTCCAGCACGAGCACATACTCGCCGCGCGGTTCCTTCTCCCCATAGTACCGGATCGCCTCGTCCAGCGTCGTCTGAAAGGCCGTCTCATGCTTTTTGGTGAGCTCCTTGCAGAGCGTCAGTCTCCGGTTTCCCAGCGTCTCCCGCAATTCCTGCAGCGTTTTCACAAGCCTGTGCGGCGCTTCGCAGAGAAGAATCGTCCGCGTCTCCTGCACGAGCTCCTCCAGCACCTCGCGACGCTCCTTCTTATCTGTCGGAAGAAACGCTTCAAAGCAAAAACGCCTCGTAGAAAGTCCGGATATCGTAAGAGCCGTCACGCAGGCACAGGCCCCCGGCAGGGAAGTCACGCATATGTCCGCCTCATAGCACATCCGCACCAGCTCCTCGCCGGGGTCCGAGATCCCGGGAGTCCCCGCGTCCGTAATCAGCGCAATATTCTGCCCCTCCAGGAGCCGCTTCACCAGCAAACGACCCTTCTCGATTTTATTATATTCATGATAGCTGGTCATCGGCGTGTGGATGTCGAAATGGTTCAGCAATTTGATACTGTTTCGCGTATCCTCCGCCGCGATCAGATCCGCTTCTTTCAGCGTGCGCACGACCCGGAAGCTTATGTCCTCAAGATTTCCGATCGGTGTCGCACACAGATACAGAGTCCCTGCCTTATCCGTCATACCGTCTCGCTTTTCCCGTCGTGCGATTTTGCCCTACCTCTCCGGCGCTCATGATTCGGCCTGCGGTCACGGCGCTCCGGCTTTTCCCTGTGCTCCGGATTATCACGATTCTCCGCTTTTTCTCTGCGTCCCGCATTTTCCCGACGCTCCGGCTTCTCCCGGCGCTCGGATCTCTCCCGGCGCTCCGACTTGCCACGACGCTCCGGCTTCGATGCATTCTCCTGTTTCTCCTGACCTTCGAGCACTTCCAGCTCCTTTAAGGCCTTCTCCTCGGATCCTTTTTCCTTATTCCGGTTGCCCTTCTCCTTTTTACGCCGCGGCGGAACTTCAGCTCCGCCGCCGGATACTCGCGAACTTCTTTCTCATCCTTGTCCAGCGTCATGATAACCTTCACGGTCTGATGCAGCACGTTGACGGCGCTCACCTCGCCCTGGCTGCCGTCGATGGCGGCCACATAATCGCCAACGCCGGGCAGGCGACTGTTCAGATCTTCATAGGTCTCCTGCTCGTACTTGAGACAGCACATGAGTCTGCCGCAGATGCCGGAGATCTTGGACGGATTCAGCGAGAGATTCTGCTCCTTCGCCATCTTGATGGAAACCGGGATGAAGTCCGACTGATGCGCGTAGCAGCAGAGCGGTCTGCCGCAGATACCGATCCCTCCGAGAATCTTCGTCTCATCGCGCACTCCGATCTGCCGCAGCTCAATGCGCGTCCGGAAGACGCTCGCCAGATCCTTCACGAGCTCCCGGAAATCGATCCGTCCGTCCGCCGTGAAATAAAACAGGATCTTATTGCCGTCAAAGGTATACTCCACATCCACGAGCTTCATCTCGAGCTCATGCTTGCGGATCTTCTCCTGGCAGATCTTATAGGCCTCCTTCTCCTTTGCGCGATTCTCCTCGGCTGTCTGATCATCATGAGGCGTCGCGAGACGCAGTACCGGCTTCAGCGGCTGGATCATGCGATCGTCCTCCACCTCCTTCTTTCCGATCATCACGTCGCCATACTCAAGACCGCGCGCGGTCTCCACGATCACATGATCTCCTCTTTTAATCTCCAGATCTCCCGGAGAAAAATAATACACCTTTCCCGCGTGCCGGAATCGCACGCCCGTTATACTCGTCATCTCAGTTCTCCTTCATGGTGAGAAGCAGAAGCTCCATAACCATATCAAAATTTACATTGGCATTCAGCCGCTGCTTCGCCTTGTCAAGGGATTTCAGAATCAGCTCCAGCCCCTCATAGGAGCTCTTCTGCGCCCGTTCGCGAATCGCGCTCAGCTCCTGCCGGAAGACCAGTCCGTCCGCATCGCGCGTCGCCTTGAACAGAAGTACATCCCGATACCAGACCATCAGAATGTCGAGATAATCGTCGATCTCCAGCTTGTAGGAGCCGATCTTCCTCAGACCTTCGATCAGGTCATTCATCTCCATCTCCCCGATATTTTTTACGAGGTGGAGCGCATGGTCCAGCATCTCCGTAAAACTGTCGGACAGGGCAAGCCTTCTCGCTTTCCCCACATTTCCCTGCGCGAAAGCGGTGCAGACCTCCGCCTGATAATCGGGAATCTAGAGGTGCTCCATCAGATATCGCCTGACACGTTTGTTTTTTAATGTTTTGTGTTCCAGTTAGATGTAGAGTGAATGTTTCGTCGGCAGCAGCATCCCGGTATTCGCCGTGAGCAGCAAAATCACCGCGTAGGACGGTGGCTCCTCAATCGTCTTCAGCAAGGCATTCTGCGCCTGCGGCGTCAGCTTCTCGGCCTCGTCCACGATGTAAATCTTATAGGGGCTGCTGTAGGGCCTGATCTGTATGTCCCCGTTCAGCTGCCCGCGGACATCCTCCACGCTGATCGTCCCCTGCTTCTCATGTGTCACACGAATAATATCCGGCTGATTCAGCGAGAGCGCCTGGCGGCAGGAGCGGCACTGCATACAGGGTTCCGTCCCATGCGCCTCACACTGCAGCGTCTGCGCGAAGATTACATCCATAAGCTTCTTGCCCGAGCCGCGCTCACCGTTGATAATATAGGAGTGGGATACCTTATTCAGTTCTATTGCGCGCTTCATATGGGCAATCGTCTGCTCATGCCCGATCACATCCGCAAATCCGGCCATCTTCTCACCTCCCGCAGTCTTTATTTATTGTATCACACCGTACAATATTTTTGAATGAAAAGTTTTACCACGCGAAGCCTTCCGTCCCGCACCCCGCGCAGCTCGCATCCGGCCTCCGGCAGGCGGGCAAGACTTTGCAGAACCGCCTCGTCAATCTCTTCACCGGGCGTCAAAAGTGTGATCCCCGGCGGATACGGCACGATAAAACCGGCGCTGACTCTGCCGCACGCCTCCTTGAGCGAAACCCACTCCGCGTCCGCATCGAAAGCCGTCTGCATAGGACAGACCCGACGCGGCTCCGGCAGCGCAGTGTCTGCATACCCCGGCTCCGCGGCCTCCTGCCCCTCTGTCCCTGCGTCCATCCGCAAAAAAGCATCCCCAAGCCGTCGCAGATCTTCCTCCCGGTCCGCGACCGAGGTCAGGCCGCACACATAGGAAATACCCGCCATCTCCGGTTCAATGTGGTAGTCCTCCCGCAGCCGCACGGCCAGCTCCCCGCCGGAAAGTCCGGCAAGCGTGCCCGATACCAGGATACGCGAGCGGTCCATACCCGGAAATTCCAGAAGCTTCAGGCGCTTCATATTCCTGAGCTCAGCGCGAAGCCGCGTGAGGCGCTCGCCGAAACGATCAAACTCCGCGCGGTTTTCGCTGATCCAGGCGATGCACTCATCCATTCCCGCCATCAGCACGTAAGACGGACTGCTCGTCTGATACACCCGTAGGAAAAATTGTATTTTCTCCCGATCAATAAGCTTTCCATTCAAATGGATAAGTGCAGTCTGCGTGAGAGACGGCAGCGTCTTGTGCAGACTCGTCACGACTACATCCGCACCGCAGCTCACAGCATCCCGCGGAAAATAATCCGAAAAAGGAAAGTGCGCGCCGTGCGCCTCGTCCACGATCAGCGGAATCCCGTGCGCGTGCGCAGCCTCCGCGATCGCCTCCACATCCGAGACAAGCCCGTCATAGGTTGGCGAGGTGAGCAGCACCGCCCGAATATCCGTCCTCTCTCGCAGCACTTTATCAACATCCTCCACCAAAATCGGCCCATTTATCCCCATTTCCACTGTGGATTGTGGATAAATATACACCGTTTCCAGCCCCCGGAGCAACGCCGCGTGGACAACTGACTGATGACAGTTCCGCGCCATCAGAAGCGTTCCGCCCGCCGGAACACTGCCGGACACTGCCGCCAGAATGCCCGCCGTACTGCCGTTCACCAGATAATGCGTTTCCTCTGAACCGTACAGCCGCGCCGCCCGCTGCTGCGCGTCCCGCAGAAGCCCCTCCGCATGGTGCAGATCGTCGAAACCGTCGATCTCCGTGATATCGATGAAAAACGGATTCCCCGGATCTCCCATACGCCTCTTGTGCCCGGGCATGTGCATCGGAAGATAGTCGGAATCCGCGTAATTTTTCAGTTTTTCCAGTAGCTCACTCATAATGAAAATACAATAATCCCCAGAATCGTCACGGCAATGGAGATCAGCGCGCGCCGGTTCGGGCGTTCCCCGAGGAAAAAGACCGCCAGAATCGTCACCCAGATGATGCCGGTGGATTCAATCATCGGCGTCACCTTCAGCTCGATACCCCGATAGGCGAAGACATTGATCACCGTTGTTCCGAGCAGCAGCACGTAGCTTAAAATCACCCGCCAGTTCAAAAACTTAAAGATAATATTTTTATGCTCTCTCTGCGCCGACTGCTTCAGCAATATCTGTGATACCGAGGCCACGAATACCGCCAGAAAAGCCAGCACATAACTAATGTTCATCCATTCCATGCAGACTGATCCCCACAATAATAATGATGCTCCCGATCACATTGTTCCGCGTCACCTGTTCCTTAAAGAGAATGACCGACCAGATCAGGATCAGGATGTACAGAATCCCCTTTCGCAGGTACGCCGTCGACAGCGGCACCAGCTCCAGCAGAAGCTGCCACATGATCGCGAATACCCCGAGACAGCCGACCGCGACGAGATAATAGAAAATGAATTCCCGCGAGAAGGTCTCAAAAGTGCCGGCATACTTGATGAAGACCGAACTCAGGCTCTGGATTACCAGAGAAAGCGCGAGCAGAACATAAATTTTCACACGGCTCCGGCCCGGCTGCTCAGTCATCTTCCGCATCCTCCGTCTCTTCTATATTATAAGTCTCACGAATCACGTACTGCGGTTCTTTGTTCATGCTCAGGAACAGGCGCCCGACATACTCCCCGATCATCCCCAGGAAAAGGAAGGTCAGGCCAAAGAAGAAGGTGATCGCACACATCAGCGAGGGCCAGCCCATCGACAGCGTCGGGTCAACCAGCTTCCGGATCACGATCGTAATCGCAAAGATAATACCGACCGCGGCGAAGAAAAATCCGGTAAAGGAGGCCACGCGCAGCGGAATCACAGAAAATCCGATGATATCCGACCAGAGGCCGATCAGAGATTTCAGCGTATAATTCGACTCGCCCACCTCGCGCTCAAAGTGCTGGATCGGCATGCTGGCAATATTTTTCGTACAGCGCATGAAAAGTCCGAGCAGATAGGTGTAGGGACCGGTGTACTGCACCGCGTAGTCCCGCACAAAACGCCTTACGATAAAGTAGCTCGACGTGCGCACATCTTTCGGCTTCTGAATCATCGCATTGACGGTCAGATCGTTGAAGCGGCTGCCCAGATTCCGCAGAAAGCTGTGTTTTTTGTT
Source organism: Lachnospiraceae bacterium (assembly GCA_021202815.1). Lineage (GTDB taxonomy): Bacteria > Bacillota > Clostridia > Lachnospirales > Lachnospiraceae > Hominiventricola. The sequence continues at coordinate 9,912 of JAJQCG010000068.1, forward strand.
CGGATAATACCCATAGACCAGATCATATCCATGATCAAAGGTCTCAAACATCTTTCCGAGCTGCGACGGGTGCGTCTGCCCATCGTCGTCCATCCCGATGATCACTTCACCCTTCACGAAGTGCAGCGCGGCCATCAGGGCGTTGTGCTGGCCGGAGTTCTTCGCGAGGCTGACGACCTTCACATCCGGATACTGCGCGGCCATCTCCTTCAGGACGGCGAGCGTCTTCCCCCCGTCCGGCGAACAGTCATTGACCAGAACGAACTCGACGTCGCCCCGCCCGAGCCGGACCATCTCGTCACGGGTCATCGAAACGACATGCTCTATCGTCTGGGATGAATTGTAACACGGTATAATTACTGAATATAACATAAAATCTCCTCGTTGGTCCCACTCTCGTTGGCTAACCCCGCTGTATCCGGTAGGATATCTGTCTCCGGACTCGCTCGCGCTCAGCGTCCGGCGTAGTGGACACTAAACTCAGTCATCGCCTTCGGCTCGACTTCGTTAAGTGCCGACGCCTCCCGATGGTCCGGATACAGATATCCTACCAGACACAGCTGCACTTCTACAAAGTGAAGTGATCTTATATTACAAAATAACGCAAGCTGCACTTCATTAAATTTCTCCTCTCAGGACCATCTTCAACAGATTATATCACCACATGAGTGAATAGCAACTCAATATACTATGTGATTACACCGATATACACGTTGCCTGTAACCTTGCCGCCTGGGCGAGGCCTATATCTGTATAAGGACCATTGGACGGCATCGGTACTTGGCGATGCCAAGCCGCAGGCGACGGCTGAGCCTTAGTACCGCTACGTCTGGCCACTGAGCGAGAGCGAGTCCTTAGACAGATATATGCCCCTCTCAGGCTTCACCACTACCTGACACGGGCAATGCCTGTCCACGTTAAGACATTCGTAACGATGCCGCAGCATCCGATATACACGTTGCCGGTAACTTTGCCGCCTGGGTGGGGTCTATATCTGTATAAGGACCATTGGACGGCGTCGGTACTTGGCGATGCCGAGCCGCAGGCGACGGCTGAGCCTTAGTACCGCTACGTCCGTCCACTGAGCGCGAGCGGGTCCTTAGACAGATATATGCCCCTCTCAGGCTTCACTACTTAACGGTAATGTAGTACCCGATCCGCGTTGAGCTGTCAGTGACAGAGCCCGCGTGGGACATGTCCAGCTCACTGATGCGGTAGATTTCGTCCGGGTGTGCGGCGGCGTAGCGCCTCATCTCTGCGACATCATCCTCGGTGAAGAGGAAGGTGATGCGGGCCTGCCGGGGGGCAGACTTCCGGACAAGCCGCGGCGCATGGCCGCAGGCGACGTCGATCACCATCTCCATGAAGTCGTAACCGGTGGAAAGGGGCACAAGATCAGAACCGATGCAGTCACCGCCCATGCGGGAACCGATCTCGATCAGGCGGATCTCGCCGTCCGGCGTGACCTTAAATTCGCCGTGGGACGCGCCATCCGTGATTTTCAGGGCGTCGAGCGCGGCGAACATAACCTCGTGCACCTTTTCGAGTACCGCCCCGGAGAGGCCGCTCGGCTGCAAGTGACCGGTCTCGATAAAATGCGGCGCGCCGGTCGTGAATTTCTTCGTCACCGCAAGGTTCGTATGCTTTCCTTTATAGGAAATGGCCTCGTAGCTATACTCATCGCCTTCGATGTATTCTTCCACAATCGCCTGCTTCTCAAACGACTGCCCCACCGCATTCTCTATCGCGGCGGGCAGTTCGGCAAAATCATTAATCTTCGTGATCGCACGGCTGCCGGAACGGTCGGTCGGCTTTACGATAAGCGGAAGCTTCATACCATAGAGCTCGTCCGTCACACGGTCAACACGGTAAAAGGCAGGCACGGGAAGCCCTGCTTTCCGGAACGCCTCGCGCATCGCGAATTTATTGGTGGAGAGCTCGATGCACTCCGGGCTGTTGCCGGGGAGCCGAAGCGCCGCCGCTACATGGCTGACTGTGATATTCGCGAGATCCGAAGCGATCGTGGCGACCGCGTCCGGCCCGATTTCCCGACATTTTCCAATAATCTCATCAATCTCAACGATGCTGACCGGGTAGAAATGATCCGCCGTCCGCTCGCCGATAGAGCCGTCCTGCCAGGCAAAGACATGCGTTTCAAAGCCCATCTCCTTCGCTTTCAGGATCAGCTGATTCTGGAAATCATTCACCCCGATAATCACAATCTTACGCATAAAATTCCTCTATTTTTTCCGCGATGTAATGTACCTGTTCTTCCTTCAGTCCATAATACATCGGAAGACGCAGGAGCCGCTCACTCTCCTTCGTCGTGTAGACGTCCTCTCCATGGAAGCGTCCGAAGCGCTGCCCCGCCGGCGCGCTGTGCAGCGGGATATAGTGGAAGACCGCCTGAATATCGTGCTCCTTCAGAAAGCGGATCAATGCGCTGCGCTCCTCGATATCCTTTGCCTTGATGTAGAACATATGGGCGTTGTGGCTGCAGCCCACCGGAATAAACGGAAGCTCGATCTTTCCGGCATCTGCGAGCGGCGTCAGCAGCTCGCGGTAGAGATCCCAGCTTCGCATACGCTCCTCGAAAATCGCGTCCGCCATGTCGAGCTGCGCCAGCAGATAAGCCGCGTTCATATCGCCCGGGAGATAGGAGGAACCCGCATCCACCCAGGTGTACTTGTCAATCTGCCCGCGGAAGAATTTCGCGCGGTTCGTGCCCTTCTCACGAATAATCTCCGCCCGCTCGACATTCTCCGGGTCGCGGATCAGCAGCGCGCCGCCCTCGCCCATGCTGTAATTTTTCGTCTCATGAAAAGAATAACAGCCATAATCACCGATCGTGCCGAGCTGTTTTCCTTTGTAAGTGCTCATAACGCCCTGCGCGGCGTCCTCGATAACGTAGAGATGATGCCTTTCTGCAATATCCATGATCGTGTCCATCTCACAGGACACGCCCGCATAGTGAACCGGAGCGATCGCGCGCGTCCGCTCCGTGATCGCCGCCTCGATCTTCTTCTCATCGATATTCATCGTATCCGGGCGAATATCGACGAAGACCGGCACCGCGCCGCGCAGGACAAAAGCGTCCGCAGTGGAGACAAAAGTATAGGAAGGCATGATCACCTCGTCCCCCTCGCGGATATCCGCCAACAGCGCCGCTATCTCGGTGGCATGCGTGCAGGAGGTTGTGAGCAGCGCCTTCGCCGTCCCCGTCTTCCGCTCCAGCCACTCACTGCAGCGATGCGTGAAAGGACCGTCCCCGCAGATCTTATGGTTCACCGCCACCGCTTCTTCCACATATTTCAGCTCCGTCCTCACATAGGGAGGCACGTTAAAATCGATCATTTTCCAATCCTTTCCACTACCTTGAAGTGAGCACAATTCCATGGCGCATGGTCTGTACCTCATATCCCATATCCAGAAATGCCTGCGCAAAGTCTGTATCCAGAATACTCTCATCGTACTCATAACAGTAGATTACCGTCGGCAGCTTTTCCGGATGCAGCTCATAATAAACCGCTATCAGACTGTCCGTTTCCAATGTCTCCCAGGTAGAATAGGCCGCGCACTCTGCGTCCGTATTGAGATACATCCACGGAGCGATGCCGACGACAAACAGCTTATCCTCACCCGTCAACGCGAGCTCCTCCATATCCGTCAACACTTCCTCATAGAGAAGCGCATTTTCCACGCTTGTATGAATCCCCTTCAGCGGTCCCTCTTCTAGCGTCTCCGTCAGATACGCAAGATGTTCGTCGCCCCAGACGTAGATGATTCTCTGGTAAAAGCACGCCGCAAACTGCACTGTAAGCAATATCCAGAGGAAATTCTTTTTCCATCCACACTCCTCACGCAGCGCCTCACAGAGAAACAGAATAGAGGCCGCAGATGCGATCATACAGGAAGCGGACACAATCTGGATACCGGTATTCGTGGCAAAATGCGCGATCAGCGTATACAGCAGCCCCGGCGCATACCAGCACCAGAAGAGCCGCCGGTCACGCTCCCGCGTCACCAGATATGTGATAAAACCCGGAAAAGCCAGCGGGATCAGCATAAAATTGATGCCAACCAGCTCCCAGAAAAATCCATAATATATAATATACGGAATTGCCGTCAGTATTTCAAGAAAAATATACAGCCATGACGGAATCCGCTTTTTTCGATCAATCAGATACACGATCACAAGTGCGCCTGTCAGGTAGACCTGCACCCGATAGTAGCGGTGAATGCGGATAAAATACCGGCCAAGCTTCCACCAGAAGGACTTCTGCCGCTCCGAGTCCATCACGATATAGCTGAGGCTCTCCATGATTTCCGCGATCGTTCCCCTCGAGAAAACGAAAGCGAAGAACAGCACACATATGGTAAATGCCCCGAGGCCCATCCACACGAAGCTTTTCAGGGAAAGAACCGGAGCCGGATTTTCTTTTTTTCGCGCACAGCGAATCGCATTACAAAGGCAGATCACGCCATACAGGACAAAGAGCAGCACCGCATAAGGATTCGCCAGCACTGCACAGGCGACAAAAATACCGCACAGAAACGCGTGCCGCAGCTTCCACTCCTCCACATCGGCCAGAGTCACCAGCGTCACCAGCACAAAACCGAAAGCCAGCGTATTGTAGGACAGCGCGTTGATATTAAAGGGCGTCGTCATAAAATAAAACAGCGCCGGAAAAATCCGGATCCAGCCAAAGCGCTTCATACGAACATAACAGTATATCGCCACGGCCGCCTGAAACAACAGATAGTAAATCCGGAAAATCAGGACAATCCCCTCATTTGAGCGGATAAAAAGCTGAGCGAAACAGTACAGAGGGTACGTGAGAAACGCAAACATCTGTACATTGTTCCACTCATCAATCAGCATCGCGTCCCCCTGGAAAAAACGGTAGACCGTGCTGATGTAAAATATTTCATCGTTTTTATTAAAACCGTATTGCTGACGGAAAGCAAACAGGACAAAAAGCAGGAGCAGGATTCCTGCAAATATCCATCGCTCCCGCTTTTTTAACGTGTCACTGAATTGCTTCAAGTACATGTGCAATGATCTCCACACAGCCGTCAATACCCAGCTCGCCGCTGTCCAGACACAGATCGTAGTTCGCAGCCAGACCCCATTCCTGATCTGTATAGAATTTGTAATGGTTATAACGGGCCTTGTCCTTCTTTTTGATCGCGGACGGCGCGTCTTCCTCCGTAATACCGAAATAGGTAACCGCACGCGCGATCCGGCTCTTCTCATCCGCATGGATAAATACATTCAGGCAGTCTTCACGTTCCCTCAGAACGTAATCTGCGCATCTGCCGACAATCACACACGGCCCTTTTTCCGCCAGATCCTTAATAATCCGGCTCTGTGTAAAATAAATCTCATCCTGGAGCGACGTGCCGTTCCCGGAAAATACATTGTTGGTATAGGAAAGATTGCTCGCAATGTTAAACAGAAGGCTTCCGGTGATCCGCTCGCCTTTCTCCGCGATAAACTCCTCCGCAAAGCCGCTCTCCTTGGCCACCATGTCGATCAGTTCCTCGTCGTAGCAGGATATGCCGAGCTTCTCCGCCAGCTTCTTGCTGATATATCTGCCACCGCTGCCGTACTGTCTGCTGATCGTGACAATCTGTTTCTTCATATAAATCCCTCCTTCATTTTGAGATGGTCTTATTTTACTCCATTTTTGCGGATTTGTCATCTATCGCATACACAAAAAAAGAAGAAACGTGAAAATCAGCGTCTCTCCATAAGAAATGCCCAGAGCCGGAATCGAACCAGCGACACGAGGATTTTCAGTCCTCTGCTCTACCAACTGAGCTATCTGGGCGGATTGCGGGAGTAGGATTTGAACCTACGACCTTCGGGTTATGAGCCCGACGAGCTTC
>JAJQCG010000200.1 GCA_021202815.1 Lachnospiraceae bacterium
CTCTATTGAAGCTTTTCGCGGATGTGTTCAACTTGCACTTGCAATTTTCGGAAATTTATGATATAATAAATTTCTATGGTATATTATTGCTCTGAAGATCAGAGAATTCCTTGTACATGCGAGAGCATGTGCCAGAGACCAGAAGGAGGAAAGCAGCATGAACAAATATGAGTTAGTACTTGCTGTGAATGCGAAGATCGAGGACGAAGAGAGAGCGGCTGTCGTGGACAGAGCGAAGGAGATCATCACTCGCTTTGGCGGCGTCGTGACCGAGGTGGAGGACGCCGGAAAGAAGCGCCTTGCCTACGAGATCCAGAAGATGCGTGAAGGCTTCTACTATTTCGTCCAGTTCGACGCCCCGGCGACCTGCCCGGCGGAAGTCGAGAGACGTATGCACATTCAGGACAACGTCATCCGTTATTTGTGTGTCCGCAAAGACGCATAGAAAGAGCTTATCAGAGGTGATTGTTAATGAATAAAGTGATTTTGATGGGAAGGCTTACCCGTGACCCGGATATCCGCTACTCGAACGGCGAGACGGCGACGGCGGTTGCGCGTTTCACGCTCGCGGTAGATCGCAGATTTACCAGAAGAGACAGCGACCAGACGGCGGATTTTATCAGCTGCGTCGCGTTCGGCAAGCAGGCGGAATTCATGGAGAAATACTTTCGCAAGGGCATGCGCGCCATGATCTGCGGCAGGATCCAGACCGGCAGCTACACGAACCGTGACGGCCAGAAGGTCTACACGACCGACGTGGTCGCGGAGGAAGTGGAGTTCGGCGACAGCAAGGCGTCGAATGATTCCTATCGCGACAGCATGGGAGGCGGCTATCAGCCGCAGCAGGCCGCGGCGCCGAGCCCGATGGGGGCAGGAGACGGCTTCATGAATATCCCGGATGGAATCGATGAAGAGCTGCCGTTTAACTAATCGTTGACAATCGGATTCAGACATGGAACTGTGAGTGAGAAGGAGGAAAACCATGGCTTACACCAGGAATGAAAGAGGCGACGCTCCGAAGATGAGAAGGGGCGGGCGCAGAAGGAAAAAAGTATGCGTATTCTGCGGCAAGGAGAATAACGAGATCGATTACAAGAACGTAGCGATGCTGAAGAAGTATGTGTCCGAGAGAGGCAAGATCCTTCCGAGAAGGATCACCGGCAACTGCGCGAAGCACCAGAGAGCGCTGACCGTGGCCATCAAGAGAGCGAGACACATCGCGCTGATGCCCTACATCGCAGAATAAAAGAGAGCTTTTTGAAAGACGCTGGCGGTTGTCAGCGTCTTTTTTTGCGACTTCACAAATTGTGAGGGGGAGATTATAATAGAATCAGCCTGTCTGTGAAACGAGGAGAGAGATATTTATGTGGGACGACAGTCAGTCCGATGCGGCGCGGATTTACCGGACGCTTGAAGCCAGTGCAGCGGAGCAGGGGTCTGAAAAACTGCGGCGTAAATTCCACAGCACTTCCAGCGAGGAAGTACGCCTTGCTGTGGCACTGCGTGGGTTTTTCCTGACGGATGGCGGAGAAGAATATGCGTCCTGGCTGGAGGAACATGCCGACAGTGCCGGGGAGGTGCTGGTCGAACTCGGCGATCGGGAGAAGCTGGCGGAGTTTGAGCGGCGGGGCTGGCTGGATGAGGAGCTGACGGAGCAGCTTTTGCGTCTGGCGATTGAACAGCGCCGCAGTGGGATGACGGTCTGGCTGCTCCGTCTGAAGGAACAGAAATATGGTTTTCCGGATCGTGATTTTCAGCTGTGGTGAGCGGAGGTGAGATCGGTGGATGCGGTTTCCGGGCAGAAGAGGCTCTGCCTTCAGGTTTTGCAGAATTGCCGTAATGAGCTCTGCGATTTATTTCCCGGGCTGGACGCTGCTTTTGCGATTCTGCAGTATCAGGATCGTTCAGAGCCGGGCTTTGCCACAGACGGGGAGTGTCTGCTGTATTTTCCGGCTGAATTGCTGCGACTGTATGCGGAAAACCCATCCCGTCTGCGGCATGGTTATCTGCATATCCTGCTACACTGCCTGTATCGCCACTGGCTGCGGCCCGCTGATGCGGAACCGGAGATCTGGAATCTGGCCTGTGATATTGCGGTGGAGCAGGTTATTGAGGCGGCAGGCAGTCCGGACCCCGGATTTCCCGGGGCTCTGGCGGAAAAATGCCTGCGTTTACTGGGAAATTTTCCGCTGGCTGCGGAGACGATCGTTCAGCGTCTGGAGGAAGGACGTTTTCCTTATTCCCTGCAGGAGATGCAGGCGGCTTTTTTCTTTGATGATCATACGGGCTGGGAGAGAAAGCCGACGCCTGCCATGCAGAAGCGCTGGGAAAATGCGCTTCTGCGGCTCGCGGGACAGAGTCGGAGGAGCGGCGGACGCCGCCGGGGTGTGAATCCGGGTATTATGGAGGAGGAAGCGCCGCCGCAGAAGAGCTCCCGTACGGATTACCGGAGAATCCTGCGGCGATTTATGATTCCACGCGAGGAGATTGAGCTCGATGAGGACAGTTTCGATTATATTTACTACCATCTTGGTATGGAGCAGTACGGCTCCATGCCGCTGATCGAGCCGTTGGAATATAAGGAGGTCTGCCGCCTGGAGGAGCTGGTCGTTGCGATCGACACTTCCGGTTCCTGTTCCGAGGAGGCTGTAGGGCGTTTCCTCGACGAGACCTGGGAGCTGCTGGCCGGACAGGAGAATTTTTTCCGGAAAATGAATGTATTTTTCATCCAGTGTGACTGCGAAGTACGGGATGTGGCGCTCATCCGCAGCAGAGAAGAGTGGAAAAATTACAGAAGACGTATCCGGATCCGGGGACGCGGCGGCACGGACTTCCGCCCGGTATTCCGGGAAATCAGCCGGCTTCATGAGGAGAGAAAGCTGAAAAGGATGCGGGCTCTGATTTATTTCACGGACGGCGATGGTCTCTATCCTCTAACGCCGCCTGACTTTGAGACCATCTTTGTTTTGCTGAAGGAAAAATGCCGACCGGACCTGGTGCCGGACTGGGCGATGAAGCTGAAGATATAGGAGCGGAGTATGAATATTCAGGAAGCCAAACAGGAGATTGCGAACACGCTGCGGGCTTATCTCCGGAAAGATCCGGATGGGAACTATGTGTTCCCGGCGGTCCGGCAGAGGCCGATTCTGCTGATGGGGCCTCCCGGCATCGGGAAGACGGCGATCATGGAGCAGGTGGCCGCGGAGTGCGGGGTGGGTCTTGTGGCCTATACGATGACGCATCATACCCGTCAGAGCGCGATCGGATTGCCCCATATTGTAAAGAAACATTACGGCGGGCAGGAATTTACGGCCACAGAGTATACCCTCAGCGAGATCATAGCATCCGTCTACGAGACAATGGAACGGAGTGGATGCAGGGAGGGAATTCTGTTCCTGGATGAAATCAACTGCGTGTCGGAGACGCTTGCGCCCACGATGCTGCAGCTTTTGCAGAATAAAACCTTCGGCAATCATAAGGTGCCGGAGGGCTGGGTGATTGTGGGAGCCGGTAACCCGCCGGAATACAATAAATCTGTGCGGGAATTCGACGTGGTGACGCTGGACCGGGTGCGGCAGATCGATGTGGAGGCGGACCTTGAGGTGTGGCTTGACTATGCCCGGGCAGCCGACGTTCACGGAGCGGTGATTTCCTATCTGACAATCAAAAAAGACCGTTTTTATGTGATGAACCAGGAGGAAGAGCGGCAGGTCTTCGTCACGGCAAGGGGCTGGGAGGACCTCTCGGAGCTCCTGAAAAGCTATGAGAAATCCGGCATTCCCTTTGGCGCTGAACAGGCGCTGCAATTTCTGCATCACGAAGAGATTGCCCGGGATTTTGCGGCCTACAGCGCGCTTTATCGAAAATATGGTTCCGATTATGGGGTGTCGGAGCTACTGGAGGGCAGTCTGCCATCAGCGGAGTATCAGGAAAAGACGGCGATGGCTGCCGGAGGAGATTTCGAGGAGCGTTTTACCGTGGTCAATCTGCTGCTGGAGCAGCTGCAGAGCGATTTCCGGCACTATGAGAGAGAGGATCGCCTGGTGACGCGGGTTCATGAGATCCTGCAGCAGGAGGGATGTGTTCCGGAAGCCCCTGGCGCAGATGAGGATACACAGGTGGTGAGGCGTCTGGAGGAAATGCGCCTGTCGGTCAGAGAGAATCATCTGTATGAAAAGAAGGCGGTGCAGGAGCATCTGCGGGGACTCTTTCAGGAGGATGTGGACCGGCGTGCGAACCTGGTCGCGAGGCTGCGCGCCAGGCTGGAGACGGCTTTTTGCTGGCTGGAGGAATGCTTCGGAGGGGACTCTCCGGAAATGATTCTGTTTGTCGGGAGTCTCACACGAAATCCCGAAGCGATGGATTTCATTGCACAGCATGGCTGCGCTCCCTATCTGAAATACAGTGAGGCGCTGCTCTTTCGCGAGCACGAGGCGGAGCTTCAGAAGGCCTGCCGTGAGGCGATTCTTGTTCCCGAAGAAAATTAATCACTATCGGGAAAATTGCACAAAAACAGTGTGCTTATTATGAGCAAAATAAACAAAAATTTAATTTTTTCAAAAAAGAACTTTCTAATTTTCGAGAAATTTGGTAATATTAATATATATTGAGCGAAATAGTCGCACAACAGATAGAATTAACGGAAAAAAAGAACCTGTCAGGGTTCTTTTTTGGACGGATCCAGGACTGGAAGGAGGAGCATGGATGTTTGAAATTGGAGAATATATCATTTATGGACAGAGCGGCGTCTGTCAGGTGGAAGACATTACGCATCTGGACATTTCCGGCGTGGATAAACAGAAGCTGTATTATGTGCTGGTTCCTCTGAACACGAGAGGAAGCAGGATTTACTATCCGGTTGACCGGGAGAAGCAGAATGTACGCCCGGTGATCACGAAGGAGGCGGCGCTGCAGCTGCTCGATGAGATTCCGACGATCGAGACCATCCGCGTCACTGTCGACAAGCTTCGTGAGGAATGCTACAAAAAGGCCCTCTATTCCGGTGATTATCACAGCTGGGTCAGCATCATCAAGACGCTCTATCATCGCAGGCAGGAGCGAATCGCGCAGGGCAAGAAGATGGCCTCTGTGGATGAGCGCTACCTGAAGATGGCGCAGGATTCCCTCTACGGGGAGCTGGCCTTCGTCCTGGGAAAAGAGAAGGGCGAGATAGAGGAGTTTATCTGCGAGCATATCCAGGAGAAAGAGATGGAGAAGGCGTAGCGCTTAAGAGCACAGCGCCTCCACGATCCTTTCGAAACGCATCGCGTGCGACGCCTTGATGAGCACCGCGTCGCCGTCTTTTAAGAGGGAGTCTTTCTCCTCAAGAAAACTTTCCAGATCTGAAAAATGAATACAATGAGTCTGCGGGGCGGCCGTCACGGCGGCCTCGTGCAGTTTTGCACTGTTTTCTCCGATTGTGAGCAGCAGGTCGATGTGCAGCGTTCCGATATGTCTGCCGACGGAGGCATGCAGCTCCGGGGACTGCGGTCCGAGCTCGCCCATGTCGCCGAGGATCGCCACCTTGCGGCTCCTGGTGTCCTCGAGAATATTCAGCGCCTCGATCATGGAAGCCGGGTTTGCGTTGTAGCAGTCATCGAGCAGCGTGTAGCGCGGGGTGTGCAGGATATTGCTGCGGCCCGGCAGCGGACGCAGGGCTTCGATTCCCCTGCGAATTTCATCTGTGTTAAGTCCGAGAGACAGGCCAACACAGATGCCTGCAAGCGCATTGTACACCATGTGGACGCCGGGGAGCGGGATCGTCACGCGGAAGGCGGACTCATTCGTGAGAATGCGGCAGCGCACGCCGCCGAGCCCGCGTTTTTCGATCTGATCGGCGCGGACGCAGTTTTCTTCGCCGAGGCCGAAGGTCGTGGCCCGTTCGGCGAGCGCGATCAGCTTGTCGTCGTCCCCGTTTACAAAGACGGCGGCGTCCGGACTGGCGTAGTCGAAGATCTCGCACTTGGCCCGGAAAATACCGTCGCGGGAGCCCAGGTACTCCAGATGCGCTGTGCTGATGTTGGTCAGGACGCAGCAGGTGGGGCGCGCGATCCTGCTGAGCCGGTGCATCTCCCCGAAGTGATTCATGCCCATCTCGAGCACGGCTGCCTCGTGGCACTCGTCGATCTGGAAGATCGTCAGCGGAAGCCCGATCTCATTGTTGAGATTGCCGGGGGTCTTCAGCACGCAGTACTTCTGACTCAGGATGGAGGCGATCATCTCCTTCGTGCTCGTCTTGCCGACGCTGCCGGTGACGCCGATGATGGGGATGGTCAGCGTCCGGCGGTAGGCCTCCGCAGCCTCCTTCAATGCCTGCAGCGTATCCTCTACCAGGAGATAGGGCCCGGCGGGATGTTCGAGCTTCTGCTGGCTCAGTGCGCAGAGCGCGCCCTTTTCATACACATCCGGAATGAAGCGGTGCCCGTCCACGCGCTCGCCCCGGACCGCGACGAAGAGAAAGCCGGGTTCGATCAGACGATTGTCCTGGACGACGCCGCGGACTTCCTGCGCAAGAATTTCTTCGGGGCCAAAGAACTGCGCATGGCAGGCCTCGGCGAATTGTTTTAATGTGAAATGTTTCATTACGCTTATGCTCCTGATGGAACGGCCTTACGCTGATGCGACCGATTTATGAGACTTAAATCCTGGTATTGTCATACTTCTTCATGGAAACTTTGATCAGCCACTCGCAAAGGTCCGGGAAGGAGTAGCCGATCGCGGCCGCGGCCTGGGGAATCAGGCTCGTCGGCGTCATACCCGGCAGCGTGTTGACTTCCAGCGCGTAATCCTCCTGCGAGCGCTCGTCGTACATGAAATCCACGCGGGCGTAGCCCTCGATATTCACGGCGGCGCAGGCCTGCTCGGCGTGGCGCTGGATGCGCTTCGTGAGCTCGGGTGAAATCTCGGCAGGACAGGTCTCGACGGTGCTGCCCGGCTGATATTTATTTTTGTAGTCATAAAAGCCGTCAAGCGGTGCGATCTCAATGACCGGCAGAGCCGCCCCGTCCACGACGGAGACAGTGAACTCCCGTCCGACGATGCAGCGCTCGACGAGAACCTGCTCTCCATAGTAGAAGGCTTTGTCCAGTGCGTGGGCGAGTTCCGCCTCCGATTCCACACGGTAGACACCGACGGAGGAGCCGCCGCAGCAGGTTTTGACCATGCAGGGGTAGCCGATACTCTCCGGCAGACGGAACTGCTGTCCCTTGCGGACCGTGACCGAGGGAGGCGTCGGCACGCCGAAGCCGCGGAACATCTGCTTGGTGATATGTTTATCCATGCACAGAGCGCTGCTGCTGTGCCCGGTGCCGGTATAGCGGATGCCCATCAGGTCGAAGAGCGCCTGGAGGCGTCCGTCCTCTCCACCCTCCCCATGCAGCCCGAGAAATACGATGTCGCAGAGCTGACAAAGCCGCAGGACATTGGGCCCGAGCAGGCTGCGGTAGCCGGGGCACAGCGCCCTGACCGCATCGATGTCGGGAATATTCTCCGCGACCGCACCGATCTGCGCGGCCCAGTCCCGCTTCTCCTCGAAGAGCCGATCCAGCGGCTCCTCCTCGCCGGGAAGCCCCAGGAAGAGATCAAGGAGAATCACCTGATGCCCCTTCTCCTTCAGCGCTTCGTAAATATTTTTTCCGCTGCACAGCGACACATCGCGCTCTGTGCTGATGCCGCCGGCCAAAACGACGATTTTCATCTGAATTTCCTCCTGAATCAATTGCTGGTGTCTGTCCGGCATCTGCTGAATGCGCTCCTGTGTACAGGCGCCGGAAAATTTCTGCTCTTCCGACATTCTATGCCTGTCAGGATCGTCTTCATGCTTCAGAAGCCAGGGCCTCAGCCGAAGCGACCGTACAGCTCCGTCATTTTCCTGAGGCCCGCCGCCATCCCTTCATTTAACTGCCCGGCGCGGAAGCGGAATTCCCAGTTGCCGGTGGGCGTACCGGGGGTGTTCATGCGATGCTCGCTGCCGAGCCCGAGGATATCCTGCACGGGGAAAATCGCGTATTTCGCGATTGTGCCGAGGCAGGTGCGGATGAAATCCCAGCTGACGCTGCTCGCGTCGGTGTTCATGTAACGGCGGATCTTGTCCCGGTTCTGTTCATTTGTATGCTCGTACCAGCCGCGGCTGGTGTCGTTGTCGTGCGTGCCGGTGTAGCAGATGCAGTTGCGCGTGTCGAGCTGGTGCGGCAGGAAGGTGCTCTCTCCCGGTCCGTCGAAGCCGAACTGGAGCACACGCATGCCCGGGAAGCCGAGCGTGTCGCGCAGCTTTTCCACCTCCGGCGTGATGATGCCCAGATCCTCCGCGAAGATTGGCAGATTATCCCCGAGTGCCTGTTCCATCGCGCGGAACAGCGCCTCTCCGGGTCCCTTTTTCCAGCAGCCGTTCAGAGCGGTCTCCTCCGCAGCGGGAATCGCCCAGTAGGCCTCCAGACCGCGGAAATGGTCGATGCGGATGTAGTCCACCTGATCGAGCTGGTTGCGGATGCGTTCGATCCACCAGCGATAGCCGTCCTCCGCATGCGCATCCCAGTCGTAGAGCGGATTGCCCCAGCGCTGCCCGGTCGCACTGAAATAGTCCGGCGGCACGCCGGCCACCTCGGTCGGATGCCCCTCGGAATCCAGACAGAACATCTCCTTATAGCCCCAGACATCGGCGCTGTCGGGAGAGGGAAAGATCGGGATGTCGCCGATGATGGCGATTCTCTTTTTATTTGCATAGGCCTTCAGCTCAAACCACTGGCCGAAGAACAGGAACTGGACGAAGCGGTGGTAGTCGACCTCGCCGCTCAGGCGCTCCCGCCACGCTTCCTTATCGGCGGGCGTCGGGCAGCGCAGGCTGTCCTCCCACTCGTACCAGGGCAGGCCATTGTGATAATCCTTGCCCGCCATATACTGGCAGTAGTCCTCGAGCCAGTAGTGGTTTGTCTCACGGAAGGCTTCGTATTCCTCCAGAAGATTCTTGTCTGCAGTGTGGAGAAAATGCGCGTAGGCTTTCTGTAGAAGAACAGTCTTATACGCGGTCACACGTTCATAATCCACATGCCCCGTCTCGAAATCCGGGATCGGCTGGAGATCTTCCTGCGTCAGCAGTTTTTTCTTAATTAAAAGATCGGGACTGATCAGAAGCGGCTGCCCCGCGAACACGGAAAAGCCCTGATAAGGCGAATTTCCATTGCCGGACGGCACGAGTGGAAGCACCTGCCAGAGATGCTGTCCCGCCGCTGCGAGGAAGTCGATGAAGTCGTAGGCGCTCTGCCCCATATCCCCGATACCATAGGGGGAAGGGAAGGCGGTGGGATGGACGAGCACGCCGCTGTAGCGGTGGTTGCTCCGGTCGTCTTCGCTGATTTTGAACTGCATAACACATACCTCCTGACAGCTCTCATTATACTTGAACGTTTCGCGGAATACAAGGAACAATAAACATCTTTTGACAAGTCCGTTCACAGGTGTTACATTGGTTGGGAGGTGATCAAGATGGATGAGAAGTGGAGAGATTATTTCTATAAAGGAGTAGCAGTATTTCTGACAGTTGCCATGTGCATCCTGTTTTTCTTCGGCGTATTTCGCTTTGAAGAGCTGCGGGGCTATGCAAAGCTGATCGGGAACATTCTGACGCCTTTCGTCTATGGGGCGGTGATCGCTTATCTGCTCGCGCCGATCTGTACCCGTATTGAGACGAAGCTGCTCCAGTGGGCAGAAAAGACCGGAAAGCCGGAAAAGCTGCGCCGGTTTGCGAAAGGCCTGTCGATTTTGTTCAGCCTTCTGTTTTTCTTCCTGATCATCTACACCCTGCTGGCGATGGTAATCCCGCAGCTGATCGCGAGCATAATCGCGCTGATCGACGCGACGCCGGGCTATGTCGAGTCGACGACGATCTGGCTGGAAAAGCTGGTGGAGGATAATCCGGTACTGCTCAGCTATGTGGAAGAGTATTCGGAGATGATTCTGGAAAGCCTGCAGAATTTTGCAAAGAACAATATCCTTCCGAATATCAACAGCATCATCAGCGGTGTGTACACGGGGCTGTGGAATGTGGTCACGGTCGCAAAAAACCTGATTATCGGTGTGATTGTGGCGGTTTATCTGCTGAACAGCCGCAGAAATCTGGCTCTGCAGAGCAAAATGCTGGTGCATGCCATCTTTCCGCCCAGAAAGAATCTTGCGGAGGGAAAAGAACAGCCCGCGGACTGGCTCATCCGCGAGGCTGGTATTCTGAACGATTATCTGGGAGGCTTTGTGAAGGCGAAGCTGGTGGATTCGCTGATCATCGGTCTGATCTGCATGGTATTTACTGCGATCGTCGATATGCCTTACGCGCCGCTGGTCAGCGTTGTCATCGGCGTGACGAATATTATTCCCTTCTTTGGACCGTTTATCGGGGCGATTCCCTGCTCGCTCCTGATTCTGCTGGTCAGCCCGGTCAAGTTCGTGTATTTTGTAATCTTCATCCTTGTCCTGCAGCAGTTTGACGGAAATATCCTGGGCCCGAAGCTGCTCGGGGACAACACGCACCTCAGCAGCTTCTGGGTGCTCTTTGCAATCCTGCTGTTCGGCGGGCTGTTCGGACTTGTGGGGATGGTCATCGGCACGCCGATCTTCGCTTTCTTCTACCAGCTCCTGGGCGGCTGGGTGCGCGACAGGCTGGACAGGCAGAAATGAGTTATTTCTGCCTGTGATATTTCTCCTCGCAGTACTTGCAGCGGTAGATTTCACGCTTCTCATCGGTCAGGACGAAGATATGGTCGAGCTCCTGCTCGATGGATGTGATGCAGCGGGGGTTCGTGCAGCGCGCGATATTCTTGATCTCCTTCGGGAGAGACAGGGTTGCTTTTCTTATAATCTCATCATTTTCAATAATATTGACCGTGATATTGTGATCGATAAAGCCGAGCGCATCGAGGTCGATCGCATCGGTCGGGCACTCGATCTTGATGATGTCCTTCTTTCCCATCTTGTTGCTACGGGCGTTTTTGATGATGGCGACGCAGCCGTCAAATTTGTCGAGGTTCAGATAATGATAGATCTCCATACTCCGTCCGGCCTCGATGTGGTCGAGCACGAAGCCCTCATGGATTCCTCCGATGTTCAGCATACTTTCACTTCCAGAAGTGTGAGAATCAGAGCCATGCGCACGTAGACGCCGTACTGTACCTGCTTAAAATAGACGGCTCTTGGGTCGCTGTCCACCTCCACGGAAATCTCGTTGACCCTGGGAAGCGGATGCATGACAATCATGTCCTCCTTTGCGAGGCTCATTTTCTTTTTGTTCAGTATGTAGAAATCCTTCAGACGGACATAATCTTCTTCGTTGAAGAAGCGTTCGCGCTGCACGCGGGTCATGTAGAGGATATCGAGCTCCGGCATAACGTCCTCGATACGCTCCACCTCACGGTAGGGCAGCCCATTCTCGTCGAGCATTTCCTTCATATAATCCGGAATGCGCAGCTCCTCCGGGGAGATGAAGATGAAATTCACGTCCTTATAGCGCGCCAGCGCACGTACGAGGGAGTGGACCGTGCGGCCGAATTTCAGGTCGCCGCAGAGACCGATCGTAAAGTTGCCAAGCCGTCCTTTCAGAGAATGGATGGTCAGAAGGTCAGTCAGTGTCTGCGTGGGATGCTGATGTCCGCCGTCCCCGGCGTTGATGACCGGAATGGAGGAAACGCGGCTCGCCACCATCGGCGCCCCCTCCTTCGGGTGACGCATGGCACATATATCGGCGTAACAGGAAATCATTCGAATGGTATCGGAAACACTTTCACCTTTGGCTGCGGAGCTGCTCGCCGCGGAAGAAAAACCAAAGATATTGCCGCCGAGATTCAGCATGGCGGCTTCGAAACTAAGACGGGTGCGGGTACTGGGCTCATAGAAAAGGGTCGCGAGCTTTTTTCCGTCACAGGCGTGCGCGTATTTCTCCGGATACAGTTCGATGTCGTGGGCGAGCGCAAGCAGGTCGTCCAGCTCCTCGACGCTGAAATCCAGAGGACTCATCAGATGTCGCATAGATACCTCCTGGATATGTATTATAAAAGTCCCGGGCGGCGGCTGCGGGAGCGCGATAGCGCGAAGCAACCGACTTTTAACCTTTCATAAGAATACACGATACAGGAGGAGATTTCAAGAGGGAGTTTCCTCCCTCTCTCAGCGGAAAGCGATGGATATTTCTGCCCGATGATGTCCGCGGCGGTGAATTTCACTGTCACAGGGCGTCCGCCGTTGTGATCTCGCCTGCGATCGCAGAGGCCGTTACGGTTGCGGCGCTCGCGAGATAGACGAAGGAGTCCTTGTGCCCGGCGCGGCCCTTAAAGTTCCGCGTGCCGGTGCTGATCAGCGTCTCGCCCTCGCCGATGACGCCCTGGCAGCTGCCCCAGCAGACGCTGCAGTTCGGGTTCATGACGATCGCACCCGCGTCCATGAAGATCTTCAGCAGCCCTTCCTTCAGTGCCTGTTCGTAGACGCTCAAAGAGGCCGGGACGACGAGAAAGCGCACGAGCGGATGTACTTTTTTTCCTTTGAGAATCGCCGCGCCGACGCGCAGGTCCTCAATGCGCCCGTTGTTGCAGGAACCGAGGAAGGCCTCGTCGATTCTGACGCCGGCGGCCTCTTTTGCCGGACAGACATTGTCCACAAAGTGCGGCTTCGCAACGATCGGCACAATGCTTCCGAGGTCGATATCGTAGACGGCGGCGAAATTCGCATCCGCGTCGCTCGTGAAGCAGGCCTTCGGTTCGCGTCCGTGCGCATGCAGCCAGTCGAGTGCGACGTCGTCGACCTCCATGAGCGCGGTCTTGGCTCCGGCCTCAACGCAGAGGTTGCAGACCGCGATGCGGTCGCTCATGGTCAGCGTCTTCAGCCCGTCTCCCGCGAATTCCATTGCTTTATAGTTTGCGCCGTTCGCTCCGATCTGTCCGATGATCGTCAGAATCAGGTCGCGTGCGTAGACGCCCTCCGGCAGCTTTCCGTGCAGGTTGAAGCGGAGCGTCTCGGGCACGAGTACCCAGGATTTGCCGGTGACCATCGCGTAGAGGTAGTCGGTGCAGCCCACGCCGGTGCCGAAGGCGCCGAGCGCGCCGTAGGCGCAGGTATGGCTGTCCGCGCCGAAGATCAGCTCACCGGGGCGGACGTGATTTTCCATCATGATCTGGTGGCAGACGCCCTTGCCCTCATAGAAGGTGATGCCGTGTTCCCGCGCAAAGTCGCGCATCTTTTTCTGCGACGCGGCGGTCTTCGGGCTGTCGGCCGGGACATTGTGGTCCACGATCCAGACCAGCTTGCTCACATCCGCGATGTGGGGGTGTTTCAGCTTATTGTTGTACATGTCGATCGTCAGGTGCGTGGTTCCGTCGTTGCTCATGAGCTGGTCGAGCTCCACTGTATGGATGTCGCCCGGCTTCACAAAATCCACGCCCGCGGCGTGCGCAATGATTTTCTCCGCTATCGTCATTCCCATGTCATTCTCCCTCCCTGTTCAGCGATGCGATCAGGCCGCCCTGATCGAGGATGCCCTGCATGTAGGGCGGAAGCTTCGTGCAGGCAAACTGCTGTCCGTTTACGGTGGCGACGCCTTCGGTGAGCGAGAGCTCCATCTCATCTCCGGGCTTTACGTGATCGTAGAGCTCCTTGCAGACGATGACGGGCAGGCCGATGTTGATCGCGTTGCGGTAGAAGATACGCGCAAAGGATTTCGCGACCACCGCCTGTACGCCGAGCGCTTTGAGCACGCTCGGAGCCTGTTCTCTGGAGGAACCGCAGCCAAAGTTTTCCGCCGCGACGACGAAATCTCCCGGACGCACCCGCGACGCGAAGTCCGGGTCGAGCGACTCGAAAGCGTGCGATTTCATCTCGTCGATCGTCGGGAAGAGCAGATACTGGGACGCGATGATCTGATCAGTGTCAACGTCCGTGTGAAATAAGAAAATGTTTCCCATATGTTATGAATCCTCCTCTTGTTCCGTGGTTTCTTCCGAATCCGGCAGCCAGATGTGGACCTGCGCGATCCGGTTGTGTTCAACGGTCTCGGCGAGCAGATGAACGCCGCCATCCGTGAACGCTTCCTCTCCTGCAGCCGGCAGATGATCCAGAAGTTCGATGAGGACACCGCCGACAGAATCGTAACCCTCGGATTCCAGCAGCAGGCCCTTTTCCTCGAGGCCGAGTTTCTCATTCAGATCGTCCAGACTCATGGCGCCGTCTACAATATATTCGTAGTCGGAGAGCTTCCGGATCAGCTCATCCTCGTCGTCGTCATACTCATCGCGGATATCGCCGACGATCTCCTCGAGCAGGTCCTCGATCGTGACCATGCCGCAGGTCACGCCGTATTCGTCAAGTACGATCGCGAGGTTGATCGAGCTTTTGCGCATCTGCAGCATCAGATCGGAGGTCTTTTTCAACTCATGCGTGTAGAGCACACTACGCAGAATGTTGCGGACGCTAAAGCGCTCTTTATCTTCGTAAATCAGCAGATCCTTGACATTGATCATGCCGATAACCGTGTCCGTATTGTCCGCATAGACCGGATAACGGGTGTATTTCTTCTGCCGGTACAGCTCGATGACCTCCTCATAGGTGGCATCAACCTGTACGAAATCCATATCGACCTTCGGGACGATGACGTCCTTTGCCGTGGAGTCGCCGAAATCAAAGACATTGTTGATCATCTCGCGCTCCTCGTGCGAGGTGACGCCCTCCTCGTGACTTACGTCCACGATCGTGCGGATCTCCTGCTCCGTGTAGGAATCCGTTTTTTCATCCGGGTTGACGCCCATGAGGAACATAAGGGCGATGGAGAGCTTGTTGATAATGAAAATCAGCGGGGTGGCGATGACTGTCCAGATGTAGATGGCCCGTGCGTTCTTAAGCGCGATCTTTTCCGCCCGGATCGTGGCTTTCGTCTTCGGCGTTACCTCCGCGAAGACAAGGATAATCAGAGTCAGGACGCCGGTAGAAATGCCGGGTCCGACGCCTCCCAGCCATTTGGCGGCCAGTGTCGTGGCCAGGGCCGAGGCGGATATATTGACAATATTGTTTCCAATTAAAATAGCGCTCAGCATTTTGCCGGGCTCCTCGATCAGACTGCTTAAGATCTCAGCACGAGGATCGCCCTCTTTGACGAGGTTTCGCACGCGGATGCGGCTGACTGTCGTCATGGCAGTTTCTGAGGATGAGAAAAACGCGGAACAGGCCACAAGAATTACGAGAATCAACACCTGTATGGCGTCGCTTGGGTCCAAAACAGTTCACTCCTTTCTGAATAGTTACAAATATACGCTATTTTCGTGATAAAAGCAAGACTCTGGCATAATTTATCGGCTCGTTTCATATAGATGAAATATAAAAATCAGGGACGAGGTTCATCCGATGAAATATCCCGTACAGTATGTCAGCCGTGTGCTGCGGATTATAAAAGCGCTGCTTGCGGCCTATATCGTGACCGCTCTGCTGTTGCTCCTGACCGCGGCGCTCCTGTACCGTTTTCAGCTTGATGAAGGAAAGGTTCGGATCGCGATTATTCTGACCTATATTTTGTC
>JAJQCG010000071.1 GCA_021202815.1 Lachnospiraceae bacterium
ACCGGGTTTTAGCGCTTTTAAGAAATTGGCAGTTGACATCAAAATGAAAATCATTGATAATGTAAGCATGGATGTGCTCTCAATGGGCATGACGGGCGATTATGAGACCGCCATCGAGGAGGGCGCGACGATGGTACGCGTGGGTACGGGCATTTTCGGCGAGAGAAACTACGCGGTATAAAGGAGAAACAGATATGAGTTTTTTGGACAGGATCATGGACAGTATGCATCTTAGTAACGACGATTATGACGACTATGATGACTTCGACGATGATTATGACGACGAGCCTGCGAAGAAGAGCCGGATCTTTAAAAAGAAAGACAAGGATTTCGACTATGATGAGGATGACGGCTCCGCAAAGGATGCGAAGGCCGCGAAGTCGAAGGTGAGTGCGCCCAGGATCACACCCATGCGTTCCAAAAAAACCGGAAACGGCATGGAGGTCTGCGTGTTCAAGCCGACGCAGTTCGACGAAGCCCGGGAGATCACCGACACGCTGCTCAACAACTGCACGGTGGTGCTGAATTTTGAGGGGCTCGACGTGGAGGTCGCGCAGCGCATTATCGACTTCACCTCGGGTTCCTGCTACGCGATGGGTGGCAACCTGCGCAAGGTCTCCAATTATATCTTCATCGTGACGCCGCGCAACGTGGATCTGGCGGGCGATTTCCAGGAAATTGTGGCCGGGGCGTTCGATGTCCCTTCGATTTAGTACAGTGTCTCATAGATAACCGGACTATAATCTGTACATCAGAAAAACAGTTTACATTGTCTATGCTTCACGGTCTCCAGCGCTTTATGTTTGCTCTGCCTGCATAAAAGACAGCAGCGTACATAGAGCGGGCGAGGCCGTGATTCGTAATATGAGGAAATGATTTATGAGTGAAGAAAGAAAAAAACTGGATGTGTCGAAGGATGGAAGCTATTCCTACTCCATTTATCTGGAGCCGGATTTCGGTAATCTGGGCGAGGCGCTCGCGCCGCTTGCCCCGGAGGGCCGCCGTGTCTGCATTGTCACGGACAGCACGGTTGCAGCTCTCTACGCTGAGGAATTGAAGGCCGCGCTTGCGCCGCATTTCGCGAAGGTTTCCGTCTTCGTCTTTCCGGCGGGGGAGGAGCACAAGACGCTCAACACCGTGCGCGATCTCTACGAGCATCTGATCCTGGAGAAATTTGACCGGAAAGACCTGCTTGCAGCACTCGGCGGTGGCGTGACAGGCGACCTGACCGGCTTCGCGGCGGCGACCTACCTGCGCGGCATTGACTTTATCCAGATTCCGACGACGCTGCTCTCGCAGGTGGATTCAAGTATCGGCGGCAAGACCGGCGTGGATTTCGATGCCTACAAAAATATGGTCGGCGCGTTTCACATGCCGCGTCTCGTCTACATGAACCTGAACACGCTCATGAGTCTGCCGGAGCGGCAGTTTGCCTCCGGCATGGCGGAGATCGTCAAGCATGGCCTGATTCAGGACAGCGATTATTATATGTGGCTGAAAGAGAACGCGGCACAGATTCGGGCGCGAGATTATGGCGCGCTGCTCACGATGGTGGAGGGGAGCTGCCGGATCAAACGCCGTGTCGTGGAGGAAGACCCGACGGAGCAGGGCATCCGCGGCTGGCTGAATTTCGGCCATACGATCGGGCACGCGATAGAGAAGCTGAAGGATTTCACGCTCAGCCACGGCGAATGCGTGGCGATCGGCTGCGTGGCCGCAGCCTGGCTGTCTGAAAAACGCGGTAATCTTAACAGGGAACAGCTTCGTGATATCGAGGAGACGCTCACAGCCTTTGGCCTGCCGCTGCGCGCGGAGGGGCTTATCTCGGAGGAGGTGCTGCGCGCGACGAAGTCGGACAAAAAGATGCGCGCCGGGCGTATTCGTTTTGTGCTGCTGCGGCAGATCGGGGAGGCGTATCTCACGCAGGACGTGGAGGATGCGGAGCTGCTGCGCGCGATAACATATGTCTGTGAGGGAGGCGCCGCATGAACAGACTGCTGCGAAATCCGATTTTCATCGCCGTGCTGACGCTGCTGCTGATCGGCCTTGACCAGTTCTCGAAGGCTTTGGCGGTGCGCTTTCTGATGGGAAGCGACCCTCTTGTGCTGTGGGACGGCGTCTTTGAACTTCGTTATCTCGAAAACCGGGGGGCGGCCTTCGGCCTGCTGCAGGGGCAGAGGACCTTCTTCCTCGTGATCGGGATTGTGGTTTTCATCGCGGTGCTGTTCCTGTTCCGCTATCTGTCGCCGGAGCGGCTCTACTGGCCGCTGCGCCTGATCGCGGTCTTCATCCTGGCCGGAGCCTGGGGCAATATGATCGACCGGATACGGAACGGCTATGTTGTGGATTTTTTCTATTTTAAACTGATCGATTTTCCGATCTTTAATGTGGCGGACATCTATGTAACGGTCGGGACGGCAGTGCTGATTCTTCTCGTGCTGTTCTATTATAAGGACGAGGATCTGAACGATATCCTTGTGAAAAGGCCGAAGAAGGAGAAGCAGTTATGAGCCGGATATGCCTTACCGTGGAGGAGCAGCAGGACGGCGAGCGCCTTGACCGGGCCTTAAGCGCGCTGCTGCCGGAGCAGTCACGTTCCTATCTGCAGACGCAGATTCGGGAAGGAAATGTGCTGCTGAACGGGAAAAGCGTGAAGGCGAGTACCCGCGTCGAGTGCGGGGATGAGATGGTGCTCGATCTGCCAGAGGCTGTGGAACCGGAGATTCTGCCGGAGGATATTCCGCTGGACATTCTCTACGAGGATGCTGACCTGCTCTTTGTCAACAAGCCGAAGGGGATGGTCGTACATCCTGCTGCCGGTCACATGAGCGGCACGCTCGTCAACGCGGTGCTGTACCACTGCGGGGGAGAGCTCTCCGGCATCAACGGGGTCATGCGCCCCGGCATTGTCCACCGCATCGACCGGGACACGACCGGCGTGCTCGTGGTCTGCAAGAATGATTTTGCCCATAAAAAGGTCGCGGCACAGCTGGGTGAACACTCGATCACCAGAAGCTATACCGCGATTGTAAATGGTGTGATACATGAGGACAGCGGCGTCATCGACGCGCCGATCGGAAGACATCCGACCGAGCGCAAGAAGATGGCGGTCAATTATAAGAATGGCAAAGCGGCGGTCACGCACTATCAGGTGCTCGAGCGCTTCGCGAATCACAGCTGTATCGAGTGCCGCCTGGAGACCGGGCGTACGCACCAGATCCGCGTGCATATGACCTCGATCGGGTATCCGCTGCTCGGCGACACGGTCTACGGCTCTTCCAGAAATCCCATGCACCTGACGGGGCAGACGCTGCACGCCCGCGTGCTCGGCCTGATTCACCCGACGACCGGGCGCTACCTCGAGGTGGAAGCGCCGTTGCCGGATTACTTTCAGAAGCTTTTGCGGACGCTGTAGCTTCAGGCTTCCAGCGTCTCCATCTCCGCGTTCACGGAGGCTTCGCAGGAGCGCATCGCGAGGATCGTCCGCTCGAGCAGCTCGTCGAGCGTCCAGCCGAGCATCTCGGCTCCCTGGGCGATGATGTCGCGGGAGCAGCCGGCGGCGAAGCGCTTATCCTTGTATTTCTTTTTCAGGCTCTTGAGCTCCATATCCATCACACTCTTCGACGGGCGCATCTTTGCGGCCGCGCCGATGAGTCCGGTCAGCTCGTCGCAGGCGAAGAGCACCTTCTCCATCTGATGCTTCGGTTCGAGATCGCTGCAGATGCCGTAGCCATGGCTGCAGATCGAGTAGATCATGTCTTCGCCGATGCCGCCCTCGCGCAGCAGCTCCGGCGCTTTCTGGCAGTGCTGCTCCGGATAGAGTTCAAAGTCAATGTCGTGCAGCAGTCCGACGATTCCCCAGTAGTCGATCTCCTCCTCATAACCAAGTTCCTTCGCAAAGTAGCGCATCGCGCCCTCCACGGTCAGTCCGTGCAGAATGTGAAAGGGCTCCTTATTGTACTTTTGCAGCAGTGCGAGCGCTTCGGCTCTGCTGATCTTGCTTTCCATATGATGATTCCTCCTGTCTGTTAAAATCCGCGGATGTTGTCGTTCTCTTCCTCGTCCGCGTCGCTGATCTCTTTGATAATGACGTCATAGCTGTAATCGCTGCTCACGGTGACGGTGACGCGGTCGCCCTCCCGGTGGTGCAGCAGCGCCTTGCCGAGCGGGGATTCGATGCTGATGCGGTTTTCCCGCGAATTCGCGCGGATGCTGGTCACAATCTTGTAGGTCTTGTACGCGTCGTCCTCCTCGAGATAGACGGTGACGCTCTTGTTGAGGCCGACCTCCTCGGAGGCGCTTTCGTCCTCCACGATCACCGCGTTTTTGAGCATGCGCTCGAGATAGCGGATGCAGCTGTTGTTTGAACCATTTTCGCGCCGCGCCGCGTAGTATTCAAAATTTTCACTCAAGTCTCCCTGCGCCCTGGCTTCGCGCACGGCGTCGAGAATCTGGGGGCGGAGCACTAGCTTACGGTGATCGATCTCCGCCTGAATCTTTTCTACATCCTTTTTTGTCAGCTTTTCCTGCATGGGGACTCCTTCTACAGCAGCGTGACGCCGCGCTCGAGCGCCGCCTCGCGGATATTTTCCGGCCAGACCGATACCTGCACCTCGCCGATGTGCACCTTGCGCAGGAAAAACATACAGATGCGGGACTGCCCGATGCCGCCGCCGATGGTGTAGGGCAGCTTCTTTTCCAGAATGGCCTTCTGGAAGGGAAGAGCGGCGCGCTCCTCGCAGCCTGCCTTCCTCAGCTGCTCCGCCAGGGAATCCTCGTCCACGCGGATGCCCATGGAGGAGAGCTCGAGCGAGTGGCCGAGCACAGGGTACCAGACGATGATATCGCCGTTCAGGTGCCAGTCGTCGTAGTCCGGCGCGCGCCCGTCGTGCGGCTCACCGTTCGAGAGCTTATCGCCGATGTTCATGAGGAAGACGGCGCCCCGTTCCTCGGCGATGCGGTC
The DNA here is from genome assembly GCA_021202815.1 of Lachnospiraceae bacterium. Taxonomy (GTDB): domain Bacteria; phylum Bacillota; class Clostridia; order Lachnospirales; family Lachnospiraceae; genus Hominiventricola. Next base: position 4,964 of record JAJQCG010000071.1, read on the forward strand.
TTCGCGCTCCTGACGGCTGAGGTCCGGCCAGCGGTCAAGCAGCTCCTGCGTCGTGACAAAGGAGATTTCCTTCGGCAGGATCTCCTCGATGTAATCATAGCGGATCGCCATGTATTTCTCTGTCTTTTTCAGCGCCTTGTAAATCTTGCGGGCCGTCTCTTTGAGATAATCCGTGTTCCGGTCCTGCTTCAGTATAATTTTCTCCCAGTCCCACTGGTCGACGTAGATCGAATGAATATTGTCAGTATCCTCGTCGCGGCGGATCGCGTTCATGTCGGTGTAAAGCCCTTCGCCCACATGGAAGCCGTACTGCAGCAGCGCGTTGCGCTTCCATTTTGCGAGGGAGTGCACGATCTCGACCGGACGCTCATTCTGCTCGCGGATACCGAAGGTAACCGGGCGTTCGACGCCGTTCAGATTATCATTGAGTCCGGACTCGGGCGCGACGAACAGCGGCGCGGAGACGCGCAGAAGATAGAGCTGCTCCGAGAGCGTCTGCTGGAAGAAATCCTTCACAGTCTTGATTGCGACCTGCGTGTCGTAGAGCGACAGCTCCGAGCGATAATTTTCAGGTATGTATAAATGTTCCATATGCCACCTCCATACTCCCGCCAGTATAGCATAAAAACATAAGGAATGTAAAGAAATCGGTTGACAAATCCGGCCGAATGGCATAAGATAAACAGGAATCAAGAGAAACCGTTGAGAAAGAAGAGTAAGCTTTCACACGAGATCACAGAGAGCCGCAGATGGTGGGATTGCGGTATGGAGTGGATTGCTGAATGGGCTTTCGAGGGCAGCCTGAAATGCGAAGAGTAGGCGCTGCCGGGAACCTGACCCGTTATCAATAAGGAGCGCATGGCTGTGCGTGCAAAAGTGGACACAAGAGTCAAGTTGAGTGGTACCGCGATTATAACGATGATTATAACCGTCTCAGGATAAAACCTGGGGCGGTTTTTGTTTTCGTACAGAGCCGGGCGGATTGGTGCAAAAATCAGCGTCGAATGCTCGCATTCGTAAGCTGATTCTTGTGCCAATCCATGCGGCGGATACGCCGCAGCGACACCGAAGGCGTGCTTTGCAGAAAATGCGAAGCATTTTCGAGCGTGGGTCCGGCTCTGCACGAACACAGATCATAAAAAGTATTAGAAAAATGGAGGAAAAAGACATGAAAAAGAAAGCATTGAGTATCTTACTGGCAGCCGCCATGGCGGGCGCGCTTCTGACCGGATGCGGCGGAAGCTCTTCATCCACATCGACCGAGGCGGAGGAAACCGCCGAGGAAGAGACCGCGGAAGAGGAGACAGAGGAAGCTGCTGAGGAAGAGGCGGCGGAGGAGACCGAAGGCGCGGTCTACAACATCGCGATTGTCAAGCAGATGGATCACGCCTCTCTTGATGAGATTGCGGAGGCGATCGAGGCGGAGCTGGACGTGATCGCCGAGGAGAACGGTGTGACGATCAACTATGAGACCTACTCCGGACAGGGCGAGCAGTCGGTGCTGACCCAGATTGGAACGCAGGTAATCTCCGAGGGCGTGGACGCGATTATCCCGATCGCGACGCTGGCGGCTCAGGTTATGGTGACCTGCGCGGAGGAGACCCAGACGCCGGTGATCTTCGCGGCGATCTCGGACCCGGAGGGCGCGGAGCTCACGGATATCGATTATCTGACCGGTACCTCCGACGCGCTGAACACCGAGTTCATCATGGATATGATGTTCGCGCAGAACGCGGATATTCAGAAGGTCGGCCTTCTGTACTCCCTGTCTGAGGACAATTCCACGACCCCTATCGCGGAGGCAAAGGCCTATCTCGACGCGGCGGGCATCGAGTATGTGGAGAAGACCGCCAATACAAACGATGAAGTCATCACCGCGGCCAGCGCGCTGATCGCGGAGGGCGTCGACACGATCTTCACGCCGACCGACAACGTGGTCATGGCTGCGGAGCTCGCGATCTATGAAAACCTGATCGAGGCCGGCATCCTTCACTATACGGGAGCGGATTCCTTCGTCCGCAACGGCGCTTTCGCGACCTGCGGCGTCAACTATACGGAGCTCGGCTATGAGACTGCGGATCTTGCCTATGAGGCCATTGTAAACGGCATGGCTGATATGGAAGATTACTATCTGATGGACGGCGGCATCATCACGGTCAATACCGAGACAGCCGAGGCCATCGGTGCGGATTATTCCGTATTCGCGGATATGGGTGAGCTTGTAGAGGTTATCACAACAGAGGATTAATATATGGTTTATGTGATTCAGACAGCCCTGGAGCTGGGCTTTATGTATGCGCTGGTAGCGATGGCGCTCTATCTGAGCTATCGTACGCTCGATATCGCGGATCTGACCACGGACAGCTGCTTCGTGCTCGGAGCTGCGGTGTCGGTGACGGTGGCGGCCACGGGCCATCCGTTTCTGGCGGTTGTCGCGGCGATGCTGGCCGGCGCCTGTGCCGGTTTTGTGACGGCATTTCTGCAGACCAGGCTTGGCGTACCCTCGATTCTGGCCGGAATCGTCACCAACACCGGACTTTATACGGTCAACCTGATGGTGATGGGCTGGAGCTCGAATGTCAGCCTGCTCAAGCAGGAGACGATGTTTACGCTGCTCAAGGCGACCGGGATCGGCGGCGGATGGTATAAGCTCCTGCTGGCTGCCTGTATCACGATTCTGGCTGCCATATTTCTCTACTGGTTCCTCGGGACGCGCCTGGGGCTCAGCATCCGGGCGACCGGCGACAACGCGGATATGGTGCGCGCTTCCTCGGTCAATCCGATCATGACGATCACGATCGGACTCTGTATTTCGAACTCGCTGACCGCGCTCTCGGGAGCCGTCGTCGGCCAGTACCAGAAGTCCGCGGACATCAATGGAGGTTCGAGCATCGTTGTCATTGGCCTGGCCTGCCTGATCATCGGCGAGACCGTGATGGGCAAGCGCTCCGTGCTCAAGGGTGTGATCGCCTCCATTGTCGGCAGCCTGATCTATCGCTTTATCTACGCGGTCATCCTGAAGACCGGAATTGTGCCGATCGAGTGCCTGAAGCTGGTGACGGCCATCGTCGTCGCGCTTGCGATTGCGGCTCCGACGCTGAAGGAGTGGAGCGCGTTCCAGGGACGCAGGATGAAGGCATCCCGGAAGGGAGGCGAGTGACATGCTCAGACTGGAAAAGATCAAAAAGACCTTTAATCCGGGGACGGTCAACGAAAAATGTGCGGTGCAGGACTTAAGTCTGCATCTGAAGCCGGGTGACTTCGCGACGATCATCGGTTCGAACGGAGCCGGAAAGTCCACGATGCTGAACGCGATCGCGGGCAGCTTCTATGTGGACGAGGGCTCGGTGATTCTGGACGGGAAGGATATCACCTTTACGCCGGACTACAGGCGGAGCCGCGTGATCGGACGGCTGTTCCAGGACCCCTTACGGGGAACTGCCCCGCATATGACGATTGAGGAAAATCTGGCACTCGCCTACCTGCGCGCCTCGGACGGAAAGGCACCCTTCAGCCGCATCTCAGCGAAGAATAAGGCCTTCTTCCGGGAAGAGCTCGCGCTGCTGGAGATGGGGCTTGAGGATCGGATGAAGCAGCCGGTCGGACTGCTCTCCGGCGGACAGCGACAGGCGCTGACGCTGCTGATGGCGACGATGATGCCGCCGAAGATTCTGCTGCTCGACGAGCACACAGCGGCGCTCGACCCGGCTACCGCGGATATCGTGCTGGATCTGACGAAGAGAATTATCGCGCAGAATCATACGACCTGTCTGATGGTCACGCACAACATGCAGCAGGCGCTGAGCATGGGCAATCGCACGATCATGATGGACGACGGAAAGATCGTCTTCGACGTGGAGGGCGAAGAACGGGCGCGCATGAGCGTCTCTGACCTGCTCGAAAAATTCCGCACGGGAGCCGGAAAAAATCTTGACAACGACCAGATCCTTCTCTCAATGGAATAAAGAAAAAGAAACGGACGGGACCGCTTTAACAGGCGGTTCCATTTTTTTTGCGCGTTTCCGGCAGAATAATCCGGAATGCTGCCCGGTCCTGTCGACTTCACGCGAGAGGATCCGCGTTTCGACAACAGTGAATGACAGCTTATGCGCGGGCTTTTCCCTATAATGAATCCAGCACAAGTAAGAGGGCAGCAAGTGTATTATGAAGTATATGTAGATATCCTCTTTGCGGAAAATCTCTGGATGGATGCGGCAATTCTTCTGCTGACCGCTGGCTTCCTGCATCTGCGGCTGCGGAAAAGGAGAATTGCGCTGGCCGCGTTTCTGGGATCTGTGGGAGCCTGCGCGCTGACCGTCTTTTCGGCCTACATAAACGGAATCGGATATTTTGCCGGGATGCTGGCGATCTGCGCGATGATGGCCGTCGTCGCGTTTCCGGAACGCGGGAAATTCTGCGGTGCGTGCCTGGGTTTGTATCTAGAAGCCTTTCTCCTGAACGGCCTGCTTCGCTATCTCGCGCAGTTTCATCCGCTCTGCGGGCTTTGGACTGCGGTCGCAGGCACAGTGGCCTGCCTGCTGCTGTACGCGGCGCAGCGCCTGCTGAACCAGCAGAAAAGGCTGGCCGCGCTGAACTGCGAGGCGACGCTCATCTGCGGGGAGAACCGGATCACGGTCACGGGTTTCTATGACACGGGGAATGGTCTTTACGATCCGATCAGCGGCCGCCCGGTCAGCATCCTCGCGCCGGAGCTTTTGGAAAAGCTGCTGACTGGAGCAGGCAGGGAGCTGCCGCCGCGTATGATACCCTTTCGGACCATCACGCAGAGCGGAGTTCTGAAGGCCTATATGCTGGATTCCCTGGAGCTTCCGGACGCGGACGGCATTCGCGTCATAAAGCAGCCTCTGATAGCCTGTATGCAGCAGGGTCGGAATTCCCGTCTTCTTATACTTCATCGAGACCTGCTTCCCCCGTAGAGGAGGCAAGCATGATATTCAAAGTGACAGTTCCGCGCCAGATTCAGCTCAAAGTAGCTCCGCGTCTGAAGACGATGCTTTTCGCGCGCAAAGGCGAAATCCATTATATCGGGGGATCGGAGATTCTCCCTCCGCCGCTGAACGCCGAGGAGGAGGCCGCGGCGATCCTGGGCCTGGAAGGGGAGGAGAGCGAGGAGGCCAGGGCGCGCCTGATCGAGCACAACCTGCGGCTGGTCGTGTACATAGCGAAGAAATTTGAGAACACCGGCGTCGGCGTGGAGGATCTGATCTCGATCGGGACGATCGGCCTCATCAAGGCCATCAACACCTTTAACCGCAGTAAAAATATCAAGCTTGCAACCTACGCCTCACGCTGCATTGAAAATGAGATCCTGATGTATTTAAGGCGCAACAGCAAGCTGCGCATGGAAGTGTCGATCGACGAGCCGCTGAACGTGGACTGGGACGGGAACGAGCTGCTGCTTTCTGATATTCTCGGCACGGACGCGGATATCATTTACCGCGATCTGGAAAATGAGGTCGAGCGGAGCCTGTTGCGCAAGGCGCTCTCCAGGCTGAATCAGCGCGAAAAGACGATCATCGAGCTGCGCTTTGGCCTGCGCCATCCGACCGGGCGCGAGATGACCCAGAAGGAGGTCGCGGACCGGCTCGGCATCTCACAGTCCTACATCTCGCGCCTGGAAAAGAAGATTATCGGACGGCTGCGAAAAGAAATTGTGAAATACGAATAAAATGATTTGTTTCACACTCCTGCATTAAGAGAACGATTTTGGGAAATCCTCTTTTACAGAAAAGTTTTCTGAACTGCAGGAGGAGTGGAATGACATCAAACAAGGTGAAAATCTGCGGAGTCAATACAGCCAGACTCCCGCTTCTCACAAATGAAGAAAAGACGATGCTCTTTGAACGCATTCAGAAAGGGGATAAAGAGGCGAGAGAGCTGTACATCAGGGGGAATTTAAGGTTGGTTTTAAGCGTCATCAAGCGTTTTTCCTCCAGCAATGAGAACGCGGACGACCTCTTTCAGATCGGCTGTATCGGCCTCATCAAGGCCATCGACAATTTCGACTGTACGATGGATGTGAAATTCAGTACCTACGCGGTGCCGATGATTGTCGGGGAAATCCGCAGATATTTAAGAGACAACAACAGCATCCGGGTCAGCCGTTCTCTCCGCGACATTGCCTACAAGGCGATCTACGCACGGGAAATGCTTTCCCGCGAGACATCCGGAGAGCCCACGCTTGAACAGATTTCCGAAGCGATCGACGTGCCGAAGGAAGATATCGTCTATGCCCTCGATGCGATCCAGAGCCCGATCAGCCTCTACGACCCCGTCTATACCGAGGGCGGCGACACGCTCTACGTCATGGATCAGATCAGTGACCGCAAAAACAAAGAGGAAAACTGGGTGCGGGATCTGTCGCTCTCCGAGGCCATGAAAAAACTGACTCCCCGGGAAAACCATATCATCAACCTGCGCTTCTTCGAGGGGCGTACGCAGATGGAGGTTGCCGAGGAGATTCACATCTCGCAGGCGCAGGTCAGCCGTCTTGAGAAAAACGCGCTGAAGACCATGCGAAATTATCTGAGCTAGCGCCAGATTTTTCTTGGTGCGAGCGCCTCCTCTTCGTGAATTTCGACGAGAATAATGTCCGGCCCGATCTGGCAGATGCATTTCCATGGAATGATATATTCCTGGTCAGGGCTTAAAAATCCCAGCAGCCGGTTCGGTCCGGGCACGACGATCGCGCAGACTGCGCCGGTCTTTTCATCAAATACGAGATCACTCACACGTCCGAGCCGCTTGCAGTCGCAGCGGTTGACGATATCCTTTTCCTTCAGCTCACAAAAACGCATACAGCCACACTTCCTTTTTATTTTCAGTCTATGAATAACCCCGGCTTTGATTGACAGCCGGGCGATTCCTGGTTTATACTGAAAAACGGCAGAAGAAAGGGAGGTAAGGGTAAGATGAAGTGTCCATATTGCGGGAAGGACAATATGCGCGTGATCGATTCGAGACCGGCGGATGACGGCGATTCTATCCGGCGCAGGCGGGAGTGCGACGAGTGCCACAAGCGCTTTACGACCTATGAGAAAGTGGAGCTGATCCCGATCATGGTCATCAAGAAGGACAATAACCGCGAGACCTATGACCGCTCGAAGATCGAGGGCGGCGTGTTCCGTGCCTGCCACAAGCGCCCGATTTCCACGGCGCAGGTGGAGGCCATGATCGATGAGGTGGAGGCGGCTGTCTTTTCCAGGGAGGAGCGCGAGGTCTCGAGCCGTGAGATCGGCGAGCTGGTTATGGAAAAGCTCCGGGAGCTTGATTCTGTGGCTTATGTCCGCTTCGCGTCGGTCTACCGGGAGTTCAAGGATGTCAATACTTTTATGAAGGAACTGGAGAAGATATTAAAATAGCGATGCGGAACCTGATACTGATTGGATTTATGGGCGCCGGCAAGACGAGCGTGGGGAAATATCTGGCGCGGGATGCCGGTATGACTTTTGTCGACACGGATGAGCAGATCGTGGCGGAGCAGGGAATGGAGATATCCGCCATCTTTGAAAAATATGGGGAGCCTTATTTTCGCGATCTGGAGACCGGTCTTCTGGAGCGGATGCAGACGGATACGGAAGATTCCGTGATCTCCGTGGGCGGCGGGATGCCGGTGCGGGAGCAGAACAGGGAGTTGCTGCGAAGTCTCGGCTGCGTGATTTATCTGCAGGCGACGAAAGCGACGATTCTCGGCCGTGTGCAGAACGACGGGACGCGCCCTATGCTGCGCGGCGAAGACATGGAAGCACGTGTGGAGCGGCTGATGCGCGAGCGGGAGGCGCTCTACCGGGAGGCGGCGCATTTTGTGATACATACGGACGGACAGGATATCCCGGAGGTGGCGCGCACGGTTCTTTCAGAGGCGCGCAAATTCGGGTATTGAAAAAAGACGGAAACTATTATAAGATAGTAGGAAGTAGGGGAGTGTGAGAATCCCCCGTAACATAAGGAGGACGATTGAATGATTTTTGCAGGAGATTTTAAGAACGGCGTGACGCTGGAGATCGAAGGAAACGTATATCAGATTCTTGAGTTCCAGCATGTGAAGCCCGGAAAGGGCGCGGCGTTTGTACGGGCGAAGCTTAAGAACATCATCAATGGCGGCGTTGTCGAGAAGACCTTCCGCCCGACCGAGAAGTTCCCGCTGGCCCATATTGACCGTGTGGACATGCAGTATCTCTACAGCGACGGTGATCTCTATCACTTCATGAACGTGGAGAATTACGACCAGATCGCGCTGAACAGCGACGATATCGGCGACGCGCTGAAGTTCGTCAAGGAGAACGAGATGGTGAAGATCTGTTCCTACAAGGGGAACGTGTTCGCGGTCGAGCCGCCGCTGTTTGTGGAGCTCGAGGTCACGGAGACCGAGCCGGGCTTCAAGGGCGACACCGCTACCGGCGCATCCAAGCCCGCGACCGTAGAGACCGGCGCGACCGTCATGGTTCCGCTGTTTGTGGAGCGCGGTACGGTGATCAAGATCGACACGAGGACCGGGGAGTATCTGTCCCGCGTCTGACCAGGAGAGACAGAGAAGCGTCTGGAACAGGGTATTCTGCATCCATACAGTTTGTATGGCGGCAGGCCGGAGCTTATATATAGTATATGTGAACTGCCCTTGCAGGCTGACTCGTTGGAAGTCGTCTGCGGGGCAGTTTTTCTTAGTCACGTTGAAACACGGATAGAAACGAATCGAGGATGGTATTTCATTTAGATTAAGATTGTGTTATACTTTGGAAAGAACAAATCTGTCGGCGAAAGCCGAACGATGGAGTAGGAGGAGAGAGCAGTATGAATTTAGCAGAAGCAAAAGAGTACGCAAAGAAAAACATTCACAATCGCCCGGCGACGACCGGACGCCTGGCGGGGAAGATCGCGATCGTCACCGGCGGCGCGCAGGGGTTTGGCCTCGGCATCGCGACGGAGATGTACCGTGAGGGTGCGACGGTCGTCCTGGCGGATTTAAACGAGGCGCAGGCGATCGAGTCGGCGAAGGGACTCGGCGAGCGCGTGGTCGGCCTGAAGGTCGATGTCTCCGACGCGCAGTCGATGGAGGATATGGTCTGCAGCGCGGTGGAGCGCTTCGGCGGCCTTGATATTTTTGTATCGAATGCGGGCGTTCTCAAGGCGGGCAGCCTTGAAGCGATCACGCCGGAGGCATTCACGTTTGTGACGAAGGTCAATTACATTGGTTTTTTCAACGCGGCGCGCGCGGCCTCCGCGATCATGAAGGCGCAGCACGAGGCGGATCCGGAGCTCTGGTTCGACATCATCCAGATCAATTCCAAGTCCGGCCTGACAGGCTCGAAGAACAACAGCGCCTACGCGGGCGGCAAATTCGGCGGCATCGGCCTGACGCAGAGCTTCGCGCTGGAGCTTGTTGACTCGAATATCAAGGTCAACGCGATTTGCCCGGGTAACTTCTACGACGGTCCGCTGTGGTCTGATCCGGAGAAGGGACTCTTTGTGCAGTATCTCAACAACGGAAAGGTACCGGGAGCGAAGACCGTGCAGGATGTAAAGGATTATTATCTGTCCAAGTCCCCGATCAGGAGGGGCTGCACGCCGGTGGATGTCTCGAAGGCGCTGTTCTACTGTGTGGAGCAGGAGTATGAGACCGGCCAGGCGATTCCGGTGACCGGCGGCCAGACGATGCTGAGCTAGGAGGATTCCATGGACAAGTTTGAAGAACGGCAGGAAGTTCTGAAGCTGCTGAACGCGGCGGATCCGGAGGAGCGCCTGAAGAATCTGGAAAAGATTCTCTCGGAGGAAAAGCAGAAGCCCGAGGAAAAGCCGCAGTTTGCCAACAATCACATTCATACGATTTACTCCTTCTCACCCTATTCCCCGACGGCGGCGGTCTACTGCGCGCGGGACGAGGGGCTTCAGACTGCGGGTATCATGGATCACGATACGATCTCCGGGGCGGAGGAATTTCGCCGGGCCGGTAAGATCGCGGGAATCAGGACAACCTGCGGCATGGAGTGCCGCGCGAGCCTTGCAGGCACGCGGATGGCGGGGAGAAAGCTGAACAACCCGAACCAGGAGGGTATCGCTTATATGGCGATCCACAGCGTTCCGGCGGCGGGCTTTGCCCGCTTAAGCGAGGCTTTTGCGCCGCTGCGCGAGAAGCGCAATATCCGCAACCGCGTGATGGTCGACAATATCAATGCGTTGATGGAGCCCTATGGAATTACGCTTGATTTTGATAAGGATGTGCTTCCGATTTCGCAGTATGCAAACGGCGGTTCCGTCACGGAGCGGCATCTGCTCTGCGCGCTGAGCGAGAAGGTGATCGCAAAGGCTGGGAAGGCGGACTGCGCGACTTTCGTGGAGCAGAAGCTCGGCATCACGCTTTCCGAAAAGCAGAAGAGGCAGCTCTCCGACCCGCAGAATCCGCATTTCGTCTACGATTTGCTCGGCGTCATGAAGGCGGAGCTGGTGGAGAAGATCTACATCCCGG
>JAJQCG010000017.1:0-4544 GCA_021202815.1 Lachnospiraceae bacterium
TTCTTCCTCCGTATCCTCGGCAGCTTCCCCGGAATCACCAGAGCCCGCCGCCGTTCCTTCCCCTGAACCGGAAGCCGTTTCTTCCTCCCCATCCTCTGCGGAAGCCGTTTCTTCCTCCTCCTCATCATCAGAAGAAGCAGCAGCTTCCTCACCAGACGCTACAGCAGCCGCCGGATTATCCTCGTTACCATCCGCGCTATTCAAAACACTGCCGCCGTCAGAACTGACCGGATTATCCACATCTTCTAAAACCTCTTCGCCGCCCATCAGCCGACTACACTGACATGGACGAGGTAAGCGCGGCCGCCGGACAGCTCATACTCAAATTTCAATTCTTTTCCAATATCTGCCGGTTTAAGCAAATTGTATTGTTCCCTCGGCATGAAGATTGATTCAACGTCCTGGCCGACGGCGCCGGACTCCAACGCGCGCTTATTGAAATCCTTTACCACGCGCGCCACGCAATAATCATCACCTTTTTTACTCGTAAACCGTGCATAACCAACCAACTTAGCCAAATCCTTTTCCTCCTTTTTCTCTGCTGTACAAGTTTTCTGGTATATTCATTTGTAAAAGTGGGGAGAGTGTGCTATACTGAACGTGTCGCAAAATGGCAGTTTTACGACGCGATGGCGTCGGGAATTTAAAAAGACCAGTCCATTCCGTACATATATTAACACAAAACAAATTGAATTTCAGGTGTTTGCAGATTAGAATATATCTATAAAAATATTTTCAGAAAAGGTGATTTAAGTGTCGACGTATCTTTCTTATCATGAACAGATGGACGATAAAAACATTCATAAGCTTCGGGAACTGATGCGGGAACTCCCTGCGTTCACGAAGGACTATTTCATCGCCATGGAAATTAAAAAGGCAACGAACACCCGGCGCAATTACGCGTATGACTTAAGCACCTTTTTTTACTTCCTGAAGACTGAAAATCCCTATTTCCGAGATAAGGATATACGGACGCTTCCGGTCTCGATTCTTGACGATATCCAGCCGATTGATATTGAGGAATATCTGTCGTTTTTGACATCTTATGAAAAGGACGGCCAGATTTTCCGAAATCATGAAGAAGGCAAGGCGCGCAAGCTGGCGACGCTGAACACATTCTTTGGCTATTATCATAAGAAAGGAATAATTGAGAAAAACGCGCCGTCTGTTGTGGATGTTCCCAGAGTTAAGGAGAAAAACATTATCTGCCTGGACGCGAACGAGGTTGCTCAGCTGATCGATAATATTGAATCCGGCGAGAAACTTACAAAACAGCAAAAAGTCTGGCATCAGAAAAACAAAATACGCGATCTGGCGATTGTCGTTACGCTGTTGGGAACGGGTGTTCGGGTGACGGAGCTGGTTGGACTGGACATTTCTGATCTGGACTTTGACAATGGCGCCATGCGCGTGATCCGCAAAGGTGGCAATGAAGATATTGTCTATTTTGGGGAGGAAACTGAGGAAGTGCTGCGGAACTATCTGGATGAACGGCTCACCATGAAGACGGAAAAAGGACATGAGAACGCGTTGTTTATCTCGCAGAACAATACAAGAATCACAGTTCGCTCCGTCGAGCGCCTTGTAAAGAAATATGCCTCCACCGCCACGGTAAAGCGTATCACACCGCATAAGCTGCGCAGTACCTATGGCACAGCGCTCTATCAGGAAACCAATGACATCTATTTGGTTGCCGACGTGCTCGGTCATAAGAATGTCAATACAACGCGGAAACACTACGCGGCGATGAAGGAGGAAAATAAACGCAGAGCCGCGAATATTGTGCAGCTTCGCGAGAAGAAACCCGATGGCCAGGATACGGATTCTTAACGAATGATCCCGCCCAAAGTTCCGGATAATTTTCTGTACCGTGAGGGAGACTTGTATCTGTTCACAGTATACATAATAATGTTATGTATACTATATGTTGCTAATTAAATAAAGTTATGACGACATTTGGCTTGTCACACGGATTTGACTGGCAAGATGTCCATGCCACGTAGTTATCTTTTATCAGAACAATGCCGCCGATGATGCCAGATTATGGTGTTCTCAGTGTTTGCGTTTCGATAAATTCGCGAATTTTCCGATCACTTAGTTCAACCTGCGAAGCCCCCATAAACAGCGTGCTGTAGGACGCCGCCGCACAGGCGTAGCGACAGGCATCGGCAAAGTGATCGCCTGCCAGAATGCGCGCCAGGAAAACAGCAACCATGCAGTCTCCCGCGCCGGTCGTATCGACTGGCTTCACCGGAATTGCCGGAATCCAGCCGGAAAAGGCATCGTCCAGACAGAAGCATCCCTTTTCGCCGCACTTGATAATGACATGGCGGGCGCCGAGATCGTGATATACCTTTGCCGCGGACTCTGCGTCGTTCGTACCGGTCATGGGCAGTGCGTCGTAGAGACTGGGAAGGAAATAGTCAATATAAGGAAGAAATGACCGGATTCCGGGAAGTCCCTGGCCGAGCTTATCGGAGGCAAGATCCGCGAAAACCAGAATTCCATTTTTCTTTGCCTGCTTCAGATATCCCTCCAGACAGTCCTGTTCCAGGCTCGTCATGGAAAACAGACTTGCCAGGGAAATCGCCTGGCAGTCTGCCGGAAATTCGTCCGGCAGATCCTCTTTCGCTAATGTACTGTGTGCGCCCTTTACGGAAAAGGTATGGCGCTCTCCCACCCCATTTACAAGGATAAGAGAAGCAGTGGTCTGAAAATCCGTTTTCCGGCGCAGAAAACGAGTATCGACGCTGCGATTACGCAGAGCGTCCGCGAGCAGCTGTCCGTTCTGATCATCCCCGACACAGCCGCAGAGAGCCACATCGACACCGAGCGCAGCCAGACGAACACTCTGGTTCACTGCGTCGCCGCCCGGTAGGATACGGATATCGGAAATTCGTTGTTTTTCTTTCCATGTCACGCTGGCTTCCACGGGACAGGCAGTGATGTCGATCACCGCAGAGCCAATACACAATACACTCATGATTATTATTTTTCAACAGACTGTTACGCCTGGATGTGAGCTGCAAGAAAGCGAAGACGGATTGTGACAGCGGCCTTGCCGTATACGAGCACTCACGCGCCGCGCTGCTGACTCTCCTGCTCCATTTCATTCTCCCACCTACTCTCCTCCTCCGCGGCCCGCGCGTTCATGATCAGCATCTGCAGGCGGTTTTCAATATTCGCGAAGCTGACGTCCGGATCGTAGTCGAGCGGCAGGATCTGCACGTTCGGGTAGAGCTCCTTCAGTCTCTTTGCGATACCGCGACCGACGACATGATTCGGCAGGCAGCCGAAGGGCTGCAGAATGATGAAGGCCTTGCAGCCATGCTTCGCGTGGTGCAGGATCTCGCCCGGGATCAGCACGCCCTCGCCGGCATCAAAGGTATGATGGATGATCGGATCACTCTCCTTCACCAGATCCTGCATCCTGCAGGCCGGCTCGTAGAGCGGATGTTCCTTCGCGATGGAATCGGTGATGTTGTGCGCCCAGTTGAACACAACATCGACCGTCTTAAACCAGACCTTTTTGTCGAGAGGACGGTCAAGGTGATATTCCCGGATCTGCGCGCCCTGATAAAAATAGGTCTTGCGGATCACATCGGTCATCTTTGCCTCGATGATCTCAAAGCCGTTTTTCTCAAGGTAATCCTCGATGTCATGGTTCGCGCCCGGGTGGAAATTGAGCAGGTACTCTCCCACAATCAGTACGCACGGCTTCGGATTGGAGCGGTCGTATTCCACGCGCTTCATGATCTCGATCGCCTTTTTAAATCCTTTTCTCGTGCCGTGGACGCCGTGATACATGCCGTCCACCAGAGCATCCATTGCATCTTCAAAGGCCTGGTTCGCGCTGCCCGGCACGGTCTCATAAGGACGAATCTTGCGCAGCAGCTCCTCCAGCGCGTCGATCATCGGCATGGACTCCGCGAGCAGCACCGATGCGCCGATGCTCATCTTATAGCCCGGATGCAGGTGATGAGAATCCGCGTCGTCGTTCGTGACAATCGGCACATTGGCGTAGCCTGCGTCGTCGAGCGCCTTGCGAAGCAACGCGCTGTAGTGTGTCAGGCGGCAGTCGCCAATGTACTTCGCCATCGCCACCGCGACGTCCTGTCCGTCGTATTTTCCGCTGCGCAACGCCGCCAGAATCTCACCGATGACGATCTGCGCTGGGAAACAGATATCGTTATGTACATATTTCTTACCAAGCCTGATTGCCTCCTCGCGTCCAACGTCGAGCGGCACGGTGCGCAGCCCCTGGCTCGCGAAGGCCGCCGACATCACCCGGCAGAAGGCATGAGAGGTATTCGGTACAAGGATAATCTTTTCCTTCTTATCCGCCTTCGTAAACTTGGTTGGATAGGGATCATGAAGCTCCTGCACGGCCAGATCCGGATGCTGCCGCCTGCTCATCTCCACCGTCTCGATGAAGGAACGCACGCGGATGCGCAGCGGTCCCTGGATGTCGCTCTCGTCGAGCTTGAGGACAAGAGGCGTCTTTCCGGAAATTTCCTTCATCAGACGGATGATCTCATCGGAGA
>JAJQCG010000017.1:4554-13672 GCA_021202815.1 Lachnospiraceae bacterium
CGCAGCCGAAGCTCACGATCTGGACATATTCGAGATGTTCGCTCCGGGCCGCCAGGATCGCCGAGGACAGCATTCTGGCGTGGTAGTTATTGACAATATCGAGCCGACTCATGCTCAGATCCACCTTCGTCACCTCGGGCAGTGAATCCGCGGTCAGCACGGGAATGCCCATACTGGTGAACATCTTCGGCAGATCGTGATTGACGAGCTCGTCGTTCTGATAAGGACGCGAGGCCAGTACAACGGCGTAGCTCCCTTTTGCCGTCACATCATCGAGAATCTTCTGCCCTTCCGCTTTCAGGCTGCTCTCAAAGCTCTCCTGCGCCGCGTCAGCGGCCTCCATGGCCTGCCTGGTCAGCTCCTGTGAAACGCCGAAGGTCTCCTCCATATAGGCGGTGAGCTGGCGGTTACGGTCCTTTTTCTTATACCAGTGGAACAGCGGCGCATCGTAGGGAATGTTCCAGTGCCGCTCCGGATTGTCGGAATTGCGCACGACGATCGGATAGCCCTTGACAATCGCGCACATCGACTCGCTTGTGTCCGCCGTGTTTTCCGAGGTCACGGTCGTGATCGTCGGCATGAAAATGCGGTCGACGCCATGCTTGACCAGATTGCGGATGTGGCCGTGCACCAGCTTTGCCGGGAAACACACCGTATCGGAGGTTACAGCGGAAAGCCCGCTCTCATAGATCTTCCGCGTGCTCTTGTCGGAGATGCGCACCGAAAAGCCCAGCGCGCGGAAAAAGGTCGTCCAGAAGGGCATCGTCTCCCAGAAGGAAAGCACGCGCGGAATTCCGATGGTGATATCTCTTTGCGGCGCAAGCTGCGGATAGGGATAATCCTGGAACAGCAGCTTCTCCCTCGTGTCGAAGAGATTCGGGACAGACTCCATGCCCTGATTCGTCTCCTTCAGCTTTTTGCGCACCGCCTCATCCTTCGGGTCGCCGAGGATCTCGCCGCGCTCGCAGCGGTTATTGGTGACCCAGGAATTGCCGTTGGAGAAACGGACAATCGCACGTTTGCAGTGATTCGTGCAGAAGGGACAGGGCAGATTCGCCTCCCGCGTGTAGGAAAAATCATCCATCGCGTCGAGGCCGATAAAGCTGCTTTTACTCTCCTGCCGCTGATGCTGCTCCTTCGTGAGCAGCGCCACGCCGATCGCTCCCATGATACCGGGATACGGCGCACGGATCACTTCCTTGCCGAGATACTGTTCCAGCGCGCAGAGCACCGCGTCGTTTTCAAAGGTGCCGCCCTGCACGACGATGCGGTCGCCGAGGGAATCCACATTGGAAATGCGGATGACCTTGGTAAAGACATTTTCAATGATGGAGCGGCAGAGCCCCGCCATGATATCCTCGGGGAGCCGCCCGTTGCGCTGCTCGGTAATAATGCTGCTGTTCATAAAGACGGTGCAGCGGCTGCCGAGCGCAGCGGGATTCTTTGAGGAGAAGGCGGCCTCGGCGATCTCCTCCATCGGAATATGCAAAGACGAGGCAAAATTGCTCAGGAAGGAGCCGCAGCCCGAAGAGCAGGCCTCGTTGACCAGAATATTCGTGATAATGCCGTGGTCGAGCCAGATCGCCTTCATGTCCTGGCCGCCGATGTCGAGCAGGAAGGTCGCGTCATCCACATATTTGCCCGCGGCGCGCGCATGCGCGACCGTCTCCACGGCATGGCACTCCGTGTCGAAGGCCCTGGCAAAAAGCATTTCTCCGTAGCCGGTGCTTCCGGCCGCAATGATGTTCAGCGTCGCCCCGGCCTCGCGATAGCGGTCCCGCATCGCGATCAGCGCCTGCTTCGCGACAGTCAGCGGATCGCCCTCATTGAGGGAATAGAAGGAATCGAGAATATTCTCCTCCTCGTCCATCAGCACAAATTTCGTCGTTGTGCTGCCGGAATCAATGCCAAGGTAGGCGTTGATCACTTCTCCCCTCTCCGGCTTCTTCCACGAACAGGCGCTGTGCGCATGACGCTTTTCAAAGGCGCGCCGCTCTTCCTCCGTGGCGAAGAACGGCTTCGCGCCGCCGATGGAGCTTCCGGAGAGCGAAAGCTGCTCCTCGGACAGCTTTCTGATCAGATTCGCAGCGTCAAAGCTACGCGTGTCCTCCGCATACATCTGTTCCAGCGACAGTGCCGCGCCGTAAGCGACCATCAGCTCCGGATGCTCCGGCACGATCGCCTCCTCCTCCAAAAGCTCAAGACGCTCGGAAAAGACCCGGATCAGGGTCGGATTGAAGGTCAGGGGGCCTCCCTCGAAGATCCCCGGCTTCTCAATGTCCAGTCCCTGGGCCAGTCCGCCGATCGTCTGCTTCGCGATCGCGTGGAAAGCTGACAGCGCCAGATCCTCCTTGGCGATGCCCTGATTCAGCAGCGGCTGAATATCAGTCTTTGCGTAGACGCCGCAGCGCCCGGAAATATCGTAAACACAGGTTCCCCGCGCGGCCAGATCGTCAAACTCCTCCGCGGAGACCTTCAGAATCGAGGCGACCTCGTCGATGAAAGCGCCGGTGCCGCCCGCGCAGCTCCCATTCATGCGCATGTCAGCCACATTCAGAATGCCGCTGTTTTCATCTTCCTTGAAGAAAATCATCTTCGCGTCCTGTCCGCCGAGCTCGATCGCGGTGCGCACGTGATGGTACTGCTCGCGCAATGCCAGCGAATTCGCGACGACCTCCTGAATAAAGGGAACGTCCAGCTGCTCCGCGATCAGTTTCGAGCCGGAGCCAGTCAGGCAGAGCCGGAGCTTCACATCCGGGAACTCCTTCGAGAGCCTTCGCAGCGCGTCCGCCACGCTCTGTACCTGCGCCGCGTTGTGTCGCCGATACTCCGAATATACGATTTTCCCACTCTCCGGATTTACTGCGACGATCTTCGTCGTGGTGGAGCCCACGTCGACCCCCGCGAGCAGTGTCTGTTTTATGTATTTATCTTCTGTCAATCCTGTGTACCTCTGTTAAACTGCCCATAAAGGGACAGTCCTTTCCCACCTACTGTGAACGGCTGACTTTGTTCCGTCCATTCCCAAAAAGAAATACAGCCCTTTGCAGATATCTCTGTAAAGTCTGTCTTTCTCTCCTGCAGTTATTCAAAACTACCTACTCTATATTATAGTTTAACAACTTTGGATTGTCCATGAATGCGGCGAACTTTAACAGAAATTTTACAGGAAGCCGGAGGTTAATCCTCCGGCCTGTCGACTTTCAATGGTTGCTGCTCTTCTGCCTTAAACACGTAACCGCAGGCGCAGGTGGCGTCCTCCACGATCCTGCCCGCGACGGTGAACACCTCAACCTCTTTTCCGCAGGTCGGGCATACACGCTCCTCCAGCACCGGTGTCTTGTACTTGCTCTCGCAGCCTTCCATAACTGCCATCTTGTTTCCTCCTTTCACATGTCTGCTGTTTTTTAGTTCGTCATACATTCCTTTTGAAAACCTTATCATTATTTCAGTTCTCCGGAACTATTATCATTATAAACTGCTTCGCCGAAATTTACAATTCTATTTGTCTGATTTTTCACGAATTTGAAAAATTTAAAAATTTCAGAGCTGAGCAGCGGATTTTATCATCAGATAAGGATTTGATCTTTTGTTTTAATCATCGTATACTATGGGGGAATACAGACTGAGGTGGCGATATGAATATCATTGGCGCAATACTGTTTGCAGGCATAGGGATTGTATGGTTTCTCGCAGCTTCCAGGATCCGTAGAAAAAGCACGGATTACACGGGTTATCCCGTCACAGAGGGAACGGTGCTGCATACGGAAAATTTTGCTGCGGAGCGATGGACGGCGTCCTTCTGCATCGGCGGGGAAGAGGTGCTGGGAATGGATGACCGCTTTGCCGCTTCTACTTTTAAACCGGAGAAATATCACATACCAAAATGTAGGACGCAGGAAAGCATCTATTACTGGAAGCGAACCGAGCAGGATCTTCGCTCCGGCCACTATGGAATCAATGGAAAACCAGTAGAATATTATTTTCACTTCTGCGTTGAAAGCTTTTATGAGCTGCGGGACCGGAAAGAAAAAAATGCGGCGATCCGGTATCGGATTCTGGGCATGATTTTCATTTTTCTTGGAATTCTGATTTTCTTACAATAACTGCCCCGGAGAGGATGGTGTCACCATGAACGAAGTATCATATCGCATATATTTAAAAGAATACAAAAGAGGCGACCAGATATGGGAGCGCAGTCCGCATCTGGCTTTCGCCATTTATACGGTGGTGACGCTGCTGCTCTTCTTTGGCGGAATGTTTGGACTCATTTTTGTGGACTGTCCGGCGCCACTTCTGGCAATCTACCTGATCGGGATCTGGGTCGTCTGTATCGCGCTCGCGGTTTACCGGAATGAGATGTGCAATCTGTCAAAGTCGACCGCTTTTGTCGAGCGGGACGGTGTATTATTTTCCATAAAACTGGGTTACGCCAGAGAAATCAATTACCAGACCATGGGCAGCATCCGTGACATTGTACTCATGGGAGCGACGGACGCACATAACGCCGCCGTCGCGGCGCAGGTGCAGAGCGCGGAGAAGGAAGTGCGGGAACGGAGAAAATATGCGGAGGCTTACTGCTCTGCCCTCGAGAGTTACCTGCATACTCATGAGCTTCCCGGAGGCGTGATCGAAATCGTGTGCCTGACGAATCCACGCATAGAAAAGGAAACTGCCTGGTTGATGTATATTTCGTACCAGGCAGGGAGCGAACGGAAAATAAAAAGATACCGAAATGCGTACGCGCTGGAACTTAAATAAAATCGAGTTCCTCTGTCAAGAAGCCAGGGCTTGCCGCAACGGCTTGCCCTGGCTTCCTATTATCAGTGTGTAAACTTCTCCGTCTCCTTCAGCCGCACCAGCGCTCTGGCCATGGCCGACTGCGTCATGTAGTATTCCTTGATGCTCTGCTGCTGCCGCAGGCGCTCCTGCGCGCGCTCGAGCGCCTCACGGGCACGGTTCGCGTCCACGTCCTCCGGGCGCTCGACGGTATCGACGAGCAGCGTCACACGGTTGTTGGCGATCTGACAGAAGCCCTGCCCGACGACCGCCTCGTGCCACTCTCTGCCCATCTCGCTCTGCAGGCGCATGGTGCCGGATTTGACGGCGATGACCATCTCCTCGTGATGCGCCATGACCGCTCGTTCCCCGTCAATGGCAGGGATAACGAGACAGTTGCACTGTGCATTGTAGAAGACGCCGTTGATGCTCACAATTTTCAGATGAAAGGTTGCCATCATTCATCACCCCGCCTGGACAGCCGTATTTTTCGTGAGAAGCTCCGCCTTTGCCCTGACTTCCTCGATCGTACCGACATTGAAGAAGGCAGCCTCCGGATAGTCGTCCATCTCGCCGTCGATGATTGCGCGGAAGCCTTTGATCGTGTACTTCAGCGGGACATAGGTTCCCTTCATGCCGGTGAAATTCTCCGCCACGTGGAAAGGCTGTGAAAGGAAGCGTTGTATCTTTCTGGCGCGATTGACGGTCAGCTTATCCTCTTCTGACAGCTCCTCCATACCGAGAATCGCGATAATATCCTGCAGCTCCTTATATTTCTGGAGCATTTCCTGTACTTTTCTGGCAGTCTCGTAGTGTTCCTCTCCCACGACATCCGACTCAAGGATGCGGGAGGTGGACTCCAGCGGATCGACAGCCGGGTAGATGCCCTGCTCAACAATCTTACGCGAGAGCACGGTGGTCGCGTCCAGATGCGTGAAAGTCGTTGCCGGAGCCGGATCGGTCAGATCGTCGGCCGGCACGTAGACCGCCTGTACGGAGGTGACGGAACCGTTTTTCGTGGAGGTGATGCGCTCCTGCAGCTCTCCCATCTCGGTGGCCAGCGTTGGCTGGTAACCCACCGCTGAGGGCATGCGCCCAAGCAGCGCGGAGACCTCGGAACCGGCCTGCACGAAACGGAAAATATTGTCGATAAAGAGCAGCACGTTCTGGTTCATCTCGTCACGGAAATACTCGGCCATCGTGAGGCCGGTCTCCGCCACGCGCATACGCGCCCCGGGCGGCTCGTTCATCTGTCCGAAGACCAGCGCGGTCTTCTCCAGCACGCCAGAGGCCTTCATCTCGCTCCAGAGATCGTTGCCCTCGCGGGAGCGTTCTCCTACGCCGGTGAAGATCGAGTAGCCGCCGTGCTCCGTCGCGATGTTCTGGATCAGCTCTTGGATCAGCACGGTCTTGCCGACGCCGGCGCCGCCGAAGAGGCCGATCTTTCCGCCCTTGGCATAGGGAGCCAGAAGATCGATCACCTTGATGCCGGTCTCGAGGATCTCGACGACCGGGCTCTGATTTTCGAAGGAAGGCGGATCGCGGTGGATGCTCCAGGACTCTCCGTTCGGCAGCTCTCCGCCGTCGTCCACGGTCTGTCCCAGCACGTTGAACAGTCGGCCCAGCGTCCGCTCGCCGACCGGAACTTTGATACCGCTGCCGTCGGCGCTCACTTCCATATCGCGGCAAAGGCCCTCGCTGGCCGAGAGCATGATACAGCGGACCACGCGTCCTCCCATATGCTTAGCGACTTCCATCACGCGCTCCTGTCCATTTACCTGGACACGCAGCGCTTCCTTTATATGCGGAAGACTGCCTGTCTCGAACATAACGTCAACGACAGGGCCTGATACCTGTATGATTTTTCCTGTATTCATCAGACATTCCTCTCCTTTACCTTTGAGCTTCTGAGTGCGCGCGCACCGCTGCTCACCTCTGTGATCTCCTGCGTAATCGCGGCCTGCCGGGCCCGGTTGTACATGATACCCAGGTCATGCAGCAGTTCGTCCGCGTTGTCCGTGGCCGCGCGCATCGCGCTCATGCGGGCATTCTGCTCGCTGCAGAAGGACTCGACGAGTGTGCCGTAGACAAAACCGGCGATATAATTCGGCACGATCGTGTCCACAAGCTCCTCCGCGGAGGGCTCCAGCAGAAATTCCTCCTGATAGACCTCCATCGGCACAGGCAGTGCCTCCGGCTTTTTCAGCGGCAGGAGCTGCTTATCCTCCGCAACGCTCGACATGCCATTTTCCATACGGGTATAGATCACATGCAGCTCGTCGATCTCATTCGCATAGAACTTTTCCAGCATGGTTTCTGTAATCCAGCGCGCGCGACTGAAGGTCGGGTTCTGCACGGTGTGCTGAAAGTTCTCGATAATCGACACATGCTGCCGCGTGAAATACTGCCGTCCGAGCTCGCCGACCACAAAGAGCTGCACCTCATTCTCCGCTTCGTCAAGGAAGCGCTGCGCGAGCTTCAGAACGTTGTGATTGTAGGCCCCGGCCAGGCCCTTATCACCCGTGATCACGAGCAGGCCGATCTTGGTGTGCATCGCGTCCGGCTGCTCGAAATAAATATGCTCCATGTCCGGCACATGCCGCCAGATCCGGTCAATCGCAGACTGCAGGGTGTAAAAATAGGGCTCCGTCTTTTCCAGCTCCTGCCGCGCCTTGCGCAACTTGGTGGAGGAGATCATGTACATGGCGTTCGTGATCTTTCTGGTGTCCTGAATGCTCTTGATCCGGCTCTGGATTTCCCGTAAACCAGCCATATCACCTCACCGCCTGACTCTTATATTCCTTTACCGCGTCCACAATCTTTTCCGCGAGCGCGTTATCCAGCATCTTTGTCTGATCGAGCTCCTGCGCAATCTGCGGATGCTTCTGATTCATAAACTGCAGCAGGCCGGACTGGAAGGACTTGATTTCTTTTACCGGCACATCCAGGAAAAGTTTTTTCGTCGCCGCAACCAGCGTAATCACTTGATCTGCCATCGACATCGGCGCGCCGAGCGGCTGCTTTAAGAGCTCCATCAGCCTTTTGCCGTATTCGAGCTGCTCCTTCGTGACCGCGTCAAGATCGGAGCTGAACTGCATAAAGACTTCCGTCTCACGATACTGCGCGAGATCGATACGAATGCTGCCCGCTGCCTTCTTCATAGCCTTCGTCTGCGCCGCTCCTCCGACACGGGATACCGAGAGGCCGACATTGACCGCAGGCCGCATGCCGGCGAAGAAGAGGTCGCTCTCGAGGAAAATCTGTCCGTCCGTGATCGAGATCACGTTGGTCGGAATGTAGGCGGAAACGTCGCCCTCCTGCGTCTCGATGATCGGCAGCGCCGTGATCGAACCGCCGCCGAGCCGGTCGCTCAAACGACTCGCGCGCTCCAACAGACGCGAATGCAGGTAAAAAACATCGCCTGGATAGGCTTCCCGTCCAGGTGAGCGCTCCAGCAAAAGTGACAGAGAACGGTAGGCGACCGCGTGCTTTGAAAGGTCATCGTAGACAATCAGCACATCCTGGCCGCGGTGCATGAAATATTCCGCCAGCGCGGTACCTGCGTAGGGTGCGATATACTGTAAGGGAGCCGGATCACTGGCCATCGAGGAGACGATGATCGTGTAATCCATGGCTCCGGCACTCTCAAAGGTGTGCACGAGCTTGGATACGGTCGAAGCCTTCTGGCCGATCGCCACATAGATGCAGACGACCTTCTTGCCTTTCTGGTTCAGGATGGTGTCGGTCGCAATCGAGGTCTTGCCGGTCTGGCGGTCTCCGATGATGAGCTCGCGCTGTCCGCGACCAATCGGAAACATCGAATCAATCGAGAGGATACCGGTCTCCAACGGCGTGTCCACGGACTGCCGGTCCACGATGCCGGGAGCGGGCTGCTCCACCGGATGGTAATCGGAGGCTTCGATCTCTCCTTTTCCATCGATTGGCGCGCCAAGCGCGTTTACTACACGTCCGATATAGGCGTCGCCGACCGGAACTCCGGCCATACGGCCAGTGCGGGAAACGCTGCTGCCCTCCGAGATCTCCGAATCCTTTCCAAAGAGGATACAGCCGATCTCATCCTCACGGATATCCTGCACCATGCCTCGAAGACCACTCTCAAAGACCAGCACTTCCCCATACATCGCATAGTCGACGCCCTCGATGTAGGCGATTCCGTCGCCCACACGGCTGACTGTACCGATCTCCTGGCTCTCGATCTCAATATCGTCAAGAGAACCCTTCAGGATGCTGATCACTTCTTTGTGGGAGAAAGCCGCCTCCGGGTCTGTCAGATCGAGGGCGTCAATCTTTTCCAGCAGAAGCTTTCGCCGTCCGGCGG
>JAJQCG010000017.1:13682-15432 GCA_021202815.1 Lachnospiraceae bacterium
TTCCCACTCGCAGGATATAACCGCTGCCGAGCTCCGAATTCTGCTTCTTTGTGATCTCGGGCTCGCGGTCCGGATATTTCTGCTTCAGAAAATCGATGATCCCCTGAAACTGCACGTCCGTCGGCTCCGTCACATACTCGAGAACGCACGGTAGATATGTATTACGATTCTGCATGAGACGCCTCACCTGCTTTTGCTAAAAATTGATCGTAGAGAGCTCCGTCGTTCTGCGCAGAGCCAAGCGACTGCTCCGCCGCGTCAAGGATCAGACCGCGGATCTCCTGCTGCGCCTTTCCAATAATGCGCTCCTTCTGAAGCTTCGCCTCTTTCTGCGATTCTTCCACGATCTCGTCCGCCCTTGTGTGCGCGTCCGCTACGATCTGCTTATACTGGGCGCGGGCTTCCTCCTGCGCTTCTGCGATCACGCGGCTCTTCTCCTCGTCCATACGGGTCTGGAAATCCGCATATTCCTGCTTTGCGGCCTGCACCTCGTCGGAGAGCTTTTGAGCCTCCTCATAGCGCGCGCCGATCGCGGCCTCCCGCTGACTGATGATCTTATTCACCGGCTTAAAGAGAAATTTCCGGATCAGGACATACCAGATCAGCAGATTGATGATGGTAAATACCAGATTGATGTCTAATCTTAACATGTCAGCCTTCCGCCTTTCTCTTAACCCAGAAGGATGATGATCAGAAGTCCGATGACGAAGCCATAGATGGCGGTCGCCTCAGCCAGTGCAGAACCAAGCAACAGAAGACTCGTGATCTTACCGCTGGCCTCCGGCTGCCTTGCGACGGCGTCCACGGCCTTTGAGGTCGCCAGACCGATGCCAATACCTGCTCCAATACCTGTCAATACGGCGAGAGCCGCTCCAATTGCAATCATCATAGTGTTCATTCTCCTTTTCTTCTTAATTTCTACTCAATATTTTCCTTGATAAACAGTCCTGTCAGAAACACAAATACATAGGCCTGAATCAGACCGTCAAAGAGATCAAAGTACATGCTGCACACGACAGGCAGGCCCACCGGCAGAACATACTCAATCAGCTTCATGATGACAAAGGCTCCGAGTACGTTGCCGAAAAGACGCATGCACAGCGACAGAGGCTTGATCACGAGCTCCAGAATATTGATTGGCGTCACGATCGCGACCGGCTCGGTAAAGCTCTTCAGCCAGCCTTTTACGCCCCTTTTCCGGATTCCGGCAATCTGAATGAGCACGATGCTCATGAGCGCGAGGCCAACTGTCACGTTCAGGTCCTTGGTTGGTGGCTTGAAGCCGAAGATACCGATCAGATTGGCCGTCCCGATGTAGATCAGAATTGAGGCCAGATACGGCACGTATTCTTTTCCTTCCTCACCGATAATGCCCTCAACGACTCCCTGCAGCCAGGTGATCGCGTACTCCAGCATCAGCTGGCCGCGCCCGGGATTTTCCACCTTCAGATTCCGAGTCAGCAGAAGCGCCGCGATCAGAAATACCGCCATGATGATCCAGGTGACGACGACCGACTCGGAGATCCCGATCCCGCCGACCGTAAACACCGTCTCGCAGGTCAGTTCTTCCATCAGCGATTCGCCCAAATTTCCCATAACCGCACTTCCTTTCTAAAAGACTTCCCGGAAGCCCTGCTTCCGAGTTCGTTCCCTATTATAATAAGATACAATTAAAAAATCCAACTTATTTTTGAAAGAATTTTTTATTGAAATTTCTGTTTTTTTTGTGAATTAATACACAAAACAGGGA
>JAJQCG010000162.1:0-9683 GCA_021202815.1 Lachnospiraceae bacterium
TTTTCGGAAAAATTTATATCCAAGGCTAGCCGTCGCGTTAGCGACTTGGTACAATGACCGCATGGGAAACCAGAGAGCAAAGGCGGCTTGCCCTCCACTTCGGAGGGGCTGACCCTCCAGACGAAAGAAAGGAGGGAGGCCAATGGTTACATATTCGGACTTGATCCAGATAGGTATACTCATTGTCGCCCTTGTCGGTCTGTGTTATCAGATCTTCAGGGGAAAGAAATAGCCGCCACTACTGCAATAGTGACGGCTGACCCTGTAAAGGGTTAAGCTAAACATTATTTGAGGGTAGGCCGCTTCTCTGGCTTCCCTTTTCTATCCCCAATATAGCATATCCGGCGGCAAGGCGCAAGGAGAACTTGCGACGAAGACAATGAATCAAATAGGAATAGCGGCTGACGGGAAGCCCATCTATGAATTACTAGATCATGCGCTTGATCTGCTGATCGAACTCTATGCGCGGTCACGCAGGGAGCGGGTGGTCAGTGTGAAGAAGATACCGAAGGAGGAAGCCGGGCACCGGCTCTTGGAAGAAGGGAGAGAAACGAAGTGACAACACAGGAGCAAATATTTTTGGTGGGTGTGGAGATCGGGACATGCACATTTCACACACTGAGGCATTGTTTCGCAACAAGGTGCATTGAGAACGGCATGGACGTGAAGATACTACAGGCGATTCTCGGACACAGCACCTTTTCCATGACGGTTGATTTGTATGTCGATGTGATGGAGGAGACGAAGCGCGAGGAGATGAAGAAAGTCGCGGCGGCGTTATAAGACAAGGGCAGCAGGCCAGTGCATGAGCCTGCTGTTTTTCTGCCCTTTTTTGAAAAGTTGTGTCAAAAGTTGTGTCAAGCGGTGAAATCCGCATTCTGAGGAAGTGAAAAAATGTTGATTTTACAGTCTTTTTCCGCTCTATAATTCCTCCACCACCTGAAAGATGTAAAATTTAAGATAATACGACTGCTCTGCGGCCCAGAGAATCGGGTGGTCGCAGGCCTGCGTGTGGAATTCGATCTGGCGCAGACGCCTGTGAGCGGCGCGGGCGGCTTCGCCCAGGGTTTTCGCGAAGAGCTCCGGATCCATGAAGTGGGAGCAGGAGCAGGTGGCGAGGAAGCCGCCGTCCTTCACGAGGCGCATGCCGCGCAGGTTGATCTCGCGGTAGCCCTTGACCGCGTTCTTGATGGAGCTGCGGGATTTGGTGAAGGCGGGCGGGTCGAGAATCACGACGTCGTAGCGCTCGCCGCGCTGTTCCAGTTCGGGAAGCAGTTCAAATACATCGGCGCACTGGAAGGACACGCGGTCTTCCACTCCGTTCAGGCGGGCGTTTTCCCGCGCCTGCGCGCAGCCCAGCTCCGAGGCGTCCACGCCGAGCACCTGAGCTGTGCCGCCGACCGCCGCGTTCAGCGCGAAGGAGCCCGTGTGCGTGAAGCAGTCGAGAACTTTTTTATCTTTGCAGAGACGCCGGATGGCGAGGCGATTGTATTTTTGGTCAAGGAAATAGCCGGTCTTCTGGCCGTCCTGTACGTCCACCAGGAAGCGCACGCCATTTTCCACGATCTCTACCTTCGTGTCGAAGGGCTCCCCGATGAAGCCCTTGAAGCGCTCCATGCCCTCCTGCTCGCGCACCTTCGCGTCGCTGCGCTCGTAGACGCCGCGGATGGCGATGCCGTCCTCGAGCAGTACCTTTTTCAGAAGGTCCAGAATGCGCGGCTTCAGCCGGTCGATGCCGAGCGCGAGCGATTCCACGACGAGCACGTCCGAAAATTTGTCGACCACTAGGCCGGGCAGAAAATCCGCCTCTCCGAAGATTACGCGGCAGCAGCCGGTGTCGGTCGTGGCCTTGCGGTACTCCCAGGCGTCGCGCACACGCTGTTCCAGGAAAGCGTCGTTGATGACATGCTCGCGCTTTCTCGCCAGCAGACGCACCCGGATTTTGGAATGCCGGTTCAGAAAGCCGTATCCCAGAAAGTAGCCGTCGAAATCGTGCACCTCCACGATATCTCCGTCTTCAAAATGCCCGGCAACGCTCTCAATCTCGTTATCGTAAATCCATGCGCCTCCCGCTTTGACGGTGCGCCCTTCCCCTTTTTTCAGCGTTAGTGTGGTACATCGAACTCCTCCTGCTTGGGGGCAGAATCTGAAATCGTCAGGTATTCTGCCCGTTTATTTTCCTGACAGCACAGCCTTGAAAATCTCTGTGCAGCTTTGAATCTTCATCAAGTGTAGCTTTCCCGGAAAAATCTGTCAAGCATTCGCAGGAAGGTATAAGGCCCTGAAAATCCGGTCATACTTCCTGTAGAAAAAGGAAAAGGAGTAGTTATCATGGATTTTGAAAAACTGGAACCGAACGACCGGATGAAATATGAGATTGCCGAGGAGCTGGGACTGCTGGAAAAGGTGCGGGAGGGCGGCTGGAAAGCGCTGTCCGCGCGGGAGACCGGGCGCATCGGGGGAATCTTAAGCCGTAGAAAGAAAGCGTTGGAAGCAGATGCAGCTTCTTCGAAATAAGATTTTTTACAAGCGCATAAGATACGTGTATATCGTATCGAAAACCTTTAGGCAAATAATATGGTTCATTTTCTGATAGCAAAACAGAAAATCTTTAACGTAGCCTGATATTAATGAAATACTGTACAAGTACGTGCTTTCCACAATAATCGGCTGTCCTGCACACGAAGTCCGGCTATTTAAGAGGCTGTGTACTGACACGAAAAAGGAGAAACCGAAATAATCTGAGAAGGAGAGAGACGCTGTGGGAGGGGCAATACAGTGGACAGCCAGAAGGCCGAAAATGAGCTGAACCTCGCGCTGGACTTAAGTGAGCAGGAACGGGAGCGTGCGCTGGATTTAAGCGATGGCTACAATCCGGAGGAGCAGACCTGGGAGCTGATCGTGAAATATTCCGGGAGTGTGGAGAGGCTGAGTGAGCTGGCGGAGCAGACGACGGAGCTTTCCGGTGGCTACGCGGTGCTGGTCGTGCGTGCGTCGGTACTGACCGCGCTGGAGGAGCTGCCGGAGGTCGAATACATTGAGAAACCGCGGCGGCTGTACTTCGCGCAGACGGAGGGGAAGCGGGCTTCCTGTATGAGTGCCGCACAGCGCGCACCGCTGAATCTTACCGGGCGGGGCGTGATTGTCGTTGTGCTGGATTCCGGCGTTGACTGCCGCCATCCGGAATTTCGGAGGGCGGACGGGACGAGCCGGATTCTGGCGCTCTGGGATCAGACGGGCGAGGGACCGCCGCCGGAGGGATTCCATATAGGAACCGAATATACGCGGGAGGAGCTGAACGAGGCGCTGCAGACGGGCGCGCCGCTTCCCGGTGACGCAAGCGGCCACGGTACCGGCGTACTCTCGATCGCCGCCGGAAATCAGGGCGTGGCCTGTGAGAGCGAGCTGCTGATTGTGAAGCTGGGGACTGCGCGGGAGAATGGCTTTCCGCGGACGACAGAGCTGATGCAGGGCGTGGAGTATGCGCTGCGCAGGGCGCGGGAGTACGGGATGCCTCTGGCCGTGAACCTGAGTTTCGGCAATTCCTATGGTTCACATACAGGACAAAGTCTTCTCGAAACCTGGCTGAATATGGTGAGCAGGCAGGGAAGAACGGTGATCTGCGTGGGGAGTGGAAATGAGGGCACGCGCGCCGGACACGCGGCGGGAAATCTGCGGGATGCGAAGGAACAGAGAGTGGAAATTTCCATCGCGGACTACGAAACGTCGCTGAACCTGCAGATCTGGAAGAATTATGCGGATCGCTTTGACATATATCTTGTGCACCCGCGGGGGCAGACGGCGGGACCGCTGCATGAGAGTCCTCCGGCGCAGCGGTATCTTCTGGGAGAGACGGAGCTCTTGATTTACTATGGAGAACCGCGCCCGTACAGCGTGGAACAGGAAATATTCGTGGAATGGATTGCGAAGGGGAGCTATCTCGACGTCGGGATCTGGAGTCTGCGCCTCGCCCCGCGAAAGATTGTGGACGGGGACTGGCAGATGTGGCTTCCGTCCGGCGAGGCAGTCGGGAGCGCGACGCGATTCCTCGCCCCTGCGCCGGAAAATATGCTCACGATTCCTTCGACGGCTTCGAGCCTCATCACGGTCGGAGCCTACGATGACCGGACGGACGCGATCGCTGATTTTTCCGGAAGAGGAATGGCAGGCAGCGGCCTGCAGAAACCGGATCTGGTTGCACCGGGCGTGGAGATCACAGCGGCCGCGCCGGGCGGCACATACCAGAGCCGTTCCGGAACCTCGTTCGCGACGCCTTTTGCCACCGGAGCGGCAGCGCTGCTCATGCAATATGGCGTCGTGGATGGTCATGACGCGTTTCTCTACGGGGAAAAGGTGAAAGCGTATCTGAGGCGCGGCGCCCGTCCGCTGCCTGCTTTTTCTGATTATCCGAATACAGCGGCGGGCTATGGAAAACTGTGCGTGGAGGACAGTCTGAATCTATGAGAGAGTGATGGTGATCGTGACGACGGCGTAGTTGGCAACTCCATATTCCACGCCCACCGCGATCTGCCCGGACAGATGCAGCTCCTGCATCGCGTCCGATACGGCGTCAAGAACGAGATTCATTTTGCCCTCCGCCTGCTCCGCGGTGGCGTCACAGACGATCTGGAACTGATAGGTTCCGCCGGAGAGATAAGCCTGAACGGCGGAAGGGATCTCTTCATCGGAAGAGACGAAGCAGTACGGTTCCTCCAGATAAGGCTCGATGCTCAGGAGGCGATTGCTTTCCAGATAACGCGTATCGGAGCAGACATGCCGGTCCTCCGGCCCCTCGGCGAAATGCGTGTCCTCGATGGAACTGTCCGGCACGAGAAAATAGTCGTAGATAATGTTGGAGCCGTCTGTGACGAGCTCGTCGTTTACGAGCGGGTCGTCCCAGGTGACATCTACATTGAACCAGGCGCTGTCCACGCGGACCTGGTTCCAGGCGTGGGACAGCACGGTAGTTCCGTCGTTGGCGCTTCCGTAAACCATGAGACTTTCGAGCCCGGCCTGCTCACACAGGTAATTGAAGGCTCTTGCATAGCCCTCGCAGACTGCGGAATGCAAAAGCAGCGCGCCCTCGGCTGTGTAAGCTGTCTCCGGCAGGGTGTCCGCATAGAGATTTTCATAGTCGTAGTCCACGTTGTACACGAGATAGTCGTGAATCGCCTTGACCGTCTCATATTCGGACATGTCGGACGAGAGAATGGATGCGGCGATGGTCTCCATCTCGGGCGAGGACTCTTCGGAGTCCTCCGGGGCTGTTTCCATACTTTCTGGTTCCGGTTCCTCGACTGACGCTTCCGCTTCCTCAGACTCCGTCTGGTCAGAAACCCTTCGTTCCTGCGTCTCCTCTGTCTGCATATCGTTTCCCAGCAGGCGCTGCACATATTCCGTGATGTCTGAAAGCCCGCAGCCGGTCAGCAGCAGGGCTGCGGCGAGTAAAATCATTAATCTCTTCATATCAACAGTATAAGGAAGAAAAGCATTTCCTGCAAGGAAAACTTGCGGAACTTTCAAAGCTGCGGTATCATGAATCTATCAGTTCAGAGCAGCAGCATATAGCCTGCGAAGCAGGCGGTCTGCGGCCTGCTACTCTGAATAAAAAAAGATCACAGGAGGAACAGACTATGAACATCATTGCGACAGAAAAAGCCCCCGGGGCGATCGGCCCCTATTCGCAGGGATTTGAAGTAAACGGCCTGATTTTCAGCTCAGGCCAGATTCCGGTAGACCCGGCTATGGGAAACATCCCGGAGGGCATCGCGGCGCAGGCGGAGCAGAGCTGCAAGAATGTCGGCGCGATCCTCGAGGCTGCCGGAAGCGGCTATGACAAGGTGGTCAAGACGACCTGCTTCCTGGCGGACATCGCGGATTTTGCCGCTTTCAATGAAGTTTACGCGAAATATTTTATCTCCAAACCGGCCCGTAGCTGCGTGGCGGTACGCGATCTCCCCAAAGGGGTGCTCTGCGAGGTGGAAGCAATCGCGGTGAAGTAGCCTATTTCACTTCATTCGGCGAGCTGTCGCCACGCTCGAAGCTGCGCACATTTTCCAGCGTCGTTCGGGCGATGGCCGACAGCGCCTCCCGCGTGAAGAAGCCCTGGTGCGACGTGATCATCATGTTCGGGAAGGAGAGGAGCCTGGCGGTGACGGAGTGCTCCAGGATCTCGTCGGAGCGATCCTCGAAGACGTTCGGTCCCTCCTCCTCGTAGACGTCGAGTCCGACGCCGAAGAACTTGTGCGCGCGGATGCCCTCGACCAGGTCGTCGGTCTTCACCAGCGCGCCGCGGGAGGTGTTCACGAGGATCACACCGTCTTTCATCTTCCGGATGCTCTCCGTATTGATCATATGGTACGTGCTGTCCGTGAGCGGGCAGTGAAGGGAGATGAGATCGCTTGCGGCCAGCAGCTCGTCGAGCGCCACATAGGTCGTGAAATCCATAAGCTCCGGATTCCGGTACACGTCATAGGCGATGACCTTCATGCCGCAGCCATGGCAGATTCTCGCCATGGCTGCGCCGATTTTTCCCGTACCGACGATGCCTGCGGTTTTCTGGTAGAAATTGATGCCCATCAGGGAGCTGAGGCTGAAGTCATTTTCCCGTACCTTCACATAGGCCTTGTGGAGATGACGGTTTACGCCCAGCGCGAACGCCATCGCGTGTTCGGCGACCGCCTCGGGAGAGTAGCCCGGGACGCGGAAGATACGGATGCCGCAGTGTGCGGCCGCGGCGAGATTTACATTGTTGAAACCGGCGCAGCGCAGGAGTATCAGCTTTACATTGCAGCTGTGCAGCACTTCGATCGTCTCGCGGCCGATGTCCGCGTTGACGAAGGCGCAGACGGCGTCGCAGCTCTGCGCGAGCCTGGCGGTGACGGGCGCGAGCTCCGTCTTCAGAAATTTCACTTCGATATCCGGATGGGCAGCAAGCTCCCTTGTGAAGGATTCCCGGTCGTAGTTTTTGGTGTCAAAGAAAAGAATTTTCATATCTTTCCATACTCCTTTCCATTCATGGAACAGTGTTCCCGAAAGGAAGTTTTTTATGGCTTTTCCATATAAAAAAATTGTGGTAACATATAAAAAGTTACGAATGACCGCGATGTGTACGGCATACTCTAAAGAATTCGGCGCGCAGTTGGTAGCCTGAAGAGTGTAAATGCCCTGAACAGGTTCCTGCATGCAGGGGTATGTAAGTCCTGGACGGATCAGGAGGAGGGCGAAAGCATGTCAAGGAAAAAACAGCAGAGGCGTATGTTTCTGACCGCATTTCTGGCGGCGCTGGGAGCGCTGCTTCTGCTGCTTGCGGCCTGGTTCCTTTTCTTCGGCGGGACGAAGGAGGAGGAAGTCGTCGCGGAAGAGGTGGAAACGCTGGCAGAAGAGGAAGAGACGGACCCGCAGACACTCGTCGAGGCGGAAGAAGGCGCGGAGACGGCGATCAGCACCGTGAAGGAGATCGCCAGCGAGACGGATGAGATCACGGTGGGCATCGACGTGTCCGGATACCAGGGAACGATCGACTGGGAGCAGGTCGCGGCCTCCGGCGTTGACTTTGCCATGGTGCGCGTGGGCTACCGCACATTGAGCGGCGGGGAGATCGCTGAGGATGCCTGCGCCCGCTATAATCTGCAGGAAGCGGCGGCAAACGGCATTCAGCTCGGCGCGTATTTCTTCTCGACCGCGGTGACGGAGGAGGAAGCAAGGGAGGAAGCTGAGTGGACAGCGGAGCTGCTGGCCGGTTACCCGATCACCTATCCAGTGGCCTACAACTGCGAGGGCTTTCAGAACGGGTCGAGCAGGCAGGCCGGGCTGAGCGTGGAGGAACGCTCGGATCTCGCCGTCGTATTTCTGGATGAAATCGAGGAGCAGGGCTATACGGGTATGTTCTACGCGGCGCGCAATGAGCTTGCGGACAATCTGCTCTGGCAGACGGACGAGCTTGAACTGAGATACCGCATCTGGGTGGCGCAGTATTCCTCCTACACGACTGAGGCGCCGGACTATGACGGGGAATATGTGATGTGGCAGTACACGAACATGGGCTCCGTGCCGGGGATCGACGGCTATGTGGATCTCGATATCGCGTATTTCGGCTACAGCGAGTCCGCGGCTGCGCAGGATGAGAGCGCGGCGGAGTATGTCGAGGCGGACCCGGAGGTTGGCGTGGATTTTGAGGAAGTGGACGAGCAGGTGACGGCGAAGGACGTGACGAACCTGCGCAGCACGATGGACCAGACTGACAGCAGCAATATTGTGGCGCAGCTGCAGAATGGCGAGGTGGCGACGCGCACCGGAAAGGGCAATAACGGCTGGTCGCGTCTTACATATAATGGAGAGACGCTCTATGCGGTATCGAGTTATCTGACAACGGATTTGTCCTATACGCCCGTGTCGGAGGAAGAGGACGATGACGGCTTTAAGACGAAGTTTACGACGGTCAGCGAGTACGTGACGGCGAAGGACGTGACAAACCTCCGCAATCGGCCGAGCGTCGAGGATCCTTCGGAGGTCATCGTGCAGCTTTATAATGGCGAGGTGATCGTCCGCACGGGCGTCTCCGACGTGGGCTGGTCCAGAGTAGAATATAACGGGCAGACGCTGTACTGTATCAGCAGCTATCTGCAGGTGGTAGAGCAGGAGTAAAGGTTATGAAAGGTTTGGGAACGATTATCAATGTGATTGCGGTGCTCGCGGGAGGCGGCATCGGCCTGATTGTGCGCGGCGGCATGAAGCAGCGCTATCAGGATATCATGATGCAGGCGCTCGGCATGGCGACGATCTTTGTCGGCATCGTGGGCGCACTGCAGGGCATGCTGACTATAGAGGACGGGAGTCTGGGCTCGCAGGGAACATTGCTTCTTGTATTGTCGCTGACGCTCGGCGGCCTGGCCGGAGAATTTCTGAATATTGAGGAAAAGCTGGAGCAGTTCGGGGAATGGTTGAAGCGGAAAGTGCACGCGGAGCAGAACGCCCGCTTTGTGGAGGCCTTCGTGACGACCTCGCTCGTGGTCTGTGTGGGCGCGATGGCGATCGTCGGTGCGCTCGAGGACGGCCTGAGCGGCGATGCGAGCATGCTGATCATCAAGTCGGCGCTGGACTTCGCGATCGTGATTGTCTTCGCCTCGACGCTCGGCGTCGGTAGCCTCTTCTCTGCGATTCCGATCGCGATCTGGGAGGGCGGCATCATGCTGGCCGCGACGCTGATCGCCCCTTTCCTCAGCGACGCGCTGATCACGGATCTGTCAGCGGTCGGCTCGGTGCTGATCTTCGGCGTGGGCGTGAATCTGCTCTTTGATCGGAAAATCAGGGTGGGCAATTTATTGCCCACCCTGATCGGACCGGTTCTATATCATATTGTATTGTAAAGACAGAAAATCTTTGATTTCCGTGATCAAACTTATGCGTATCTGTGCTGAAAGTGCGTAGCAATCGACTTTTATATTTAACGATCCCACTTGTCACACAGCGAGTTGATCTGCCCGGTGAATTTCGCGAGGTCCTTGTTCGCGCCGCCCTCGTTGCGGGCGATGACCTGCAGTAGCCGCTTGCCGGCCTCGAGGAGCCGTGCGTAGGCTTCGGACTTCCGCTTCGCAGCGGGCTTCGCCGCGGCGGGCACGGGTTCCGCCTCCCGCTCCCAGGCGTCTGCGGCCAGATCGAAAATCGCACCGGAGAAGGGCGCG
>JAJQCG010000162.1:9693-15356 GCA_021202815.1 Lachnospiraceae bacterium
AAGACCATCTTCGGCGCGGGCGAGAAGGCGCCTGCCCATTTCAGAAGGCCGTCCCGGTCGGCGTGTCCGCTGGTCCCCTCCAGGTTCCGGATTTCGGCTTTCACCTCAATCGTCTCTCCGAACAGCTTTACTTGCTCCGCGCCCTCGCGCAGCGCGCGGCCCAGCGTACCGTTTGCCTGATAGCCGACGAAGAGCACCGTGCACTCCGGCCGCCAGAGATTGTGCTTCAGGTGGTGCTTGATGCGGCCGGCCTCGCACATACCCGAGGCGGAGATGATGACCTTCGGCGTTTTGTCAAAGTTGATCGCCTTGGATTCCTCACTGGAAACCGCGAGGTGCAGACCCGCGAAGCGGATCGGGTTGATGCCCGCCTGTACGAGCGCCATCGCCTCCTCGTCGAAGCAGGACTGGTAATTTTTATTGAAAATGGAAGTGGCCTCGATCGCCAGCGGGCTGTCCACATAGACCGGAAAATCGAAGTCCACAAGCTTCCGTTCTTTGATATCGCGGATAAAGTAGAGCAGCTCCTGCGTCCGGCCGACTGCGAAGGCCGGGATGACCAGGTTGCCGCCGCGTTTCAGCGTCCGGCTGATCACGGAAGCGAGCTCCGTGGCGTAGTCGGGCGGCGCGTTGTGGACGCGGTCTCCGTAGGTGGACTCCATGATCACGTAGTCCGCCGTCTCGGTGGGGAGCGGGTTCCGGATCAGCGGCTGGTTGATATTTCCGATATCGCCGGAGAAGACGAGCTTTCTCGAGACATCTCCTTCGGTAATCCACAGTTCAACCGAGGAGGAACCGAGCAGATGTCCCACGTCACGGAAGCGCGCCTGAATCCCGGGGCAGAGATCGATCTTCTGCTCATAGTCGCAGGGATGGAAGCGGCTGATCGCCCCGAGCGCGTCCTCCATCGTGTAGAGCGGTACGTACTCCGGCTCGCCCGCACGCTTCGCCTTGCGGTTGCGCCACTCCGCCTCAAACTCCTGGATGTGCGCGCTGTCGCGCAGCATGATGCTGCACAGGTCGCTGGTGGCGAAGGTGGAGATGATGTCCCCGCGGAAGCCCTCCTTATACAAAAGAGGCAGACGCCCCGAGTGATCGATGTGCGCGTGCGTCAGCAGTACGTAGTCAATGTGGTGGATGGGAACCGGAATGTCCTGATTCACGTAGGCGTCCCGCCCCTGTTCCATCCCGCAGTCGACCAGAATATTTTTCCCGCAGGCCTCCACATAGTGACAGCTCCCGGTGACCTCGTGGTCGGCTCCGACAAAACCTAACTTCATGGTAGATACCCCCTTTCCTCTCTTGTTATCATAGTAGCAAGATTTAAACAAAGATTTAACCGCAAAAGCGGATTGCCTGTTTTCTAAAATCAGTATATAATAAGCGAGGAATGGGGGAGCGGCTCTTATGTATATCGCGTTTCTGCTTTTGTGGATTATTTTCAATGGAAGAGTGACTCTGGAGATCCTGCTGATCGGGATCGTCCTTTGCAGCGCACTTTTTCTTTTTTGCTGCAGATTTCTCGGCTACAGCATGAAAAAAGATCTTCGTCTGCTGAAGCTGACGCCGCTGGCCGCAGAATATATCGTCACGCTGATCGTAGAGATCCTGAAGGCGAACCGGCAGGTGCTGCACTATATCGTCACGCCGGTCTATCAGGTCGAGCCGCGGATCGTTCATTTTAAGACAGATTTGAAGACGGAGAGTGCGCGGGTCGTCCTGGCGAACTCGATTACGCTGACGCCGGGAACGATCACAGTCGGGCTCGAGGGAGCGGATTTCTATGTGCACTGTCTCGACTCCGATTTTGACACGGATCTGGAGACTTCCGTGTTTGTGAAGCTTCTGAAGAGGATGGAGGCGGTGGAATAGATGTATGAGAAGGTTTATCACGGCTTTCTGCTGCTGTGCATGATTGTGATCGCCGTGCTGATTATCCTGTGTCTGCTGTGCGCGATTCTGGGGCCGCGGCTCGGCGACCGGATCGTATCGATCAATATGATCGGGACCATGACGATCGTGGAGATCGCGATGCTGGCGCTTTATATGCGGGAGAGTTATCTCTACGATGTCTGTCTGATCTATGCGATGATCAGCTTCCTGGCGGTTGTCGTGCTGACAAAGATTTATGAGGGAGCTTACCGTGAGAAGAAACAGCGCGGCGAGCTGCTGATCAAGGAGACGGACGAGAGAAAGGAGGATGAGGACGAATAATTGCCTGGATACAGCTGGCGGCGGGCGGCATTTTTATCGTGATCGGTCTTCTGACGCTGTGCGTGGCCGTGTTCGGGGTCTACCGCTTTCACTATGTGCTGAACCGGATGCATGCCTCGGCGATGGGAGATTCGCTGGGGATCCTGTTCATCATCATCGGCCTGATGATCCTGAGCGGTCTGAATCTGGGGACGCTGAAGCTCGCGCTGATCATCGTCTTCTTCTGGCTGGCGGGACCGGTCTCGAGCCATATGATCGGGCAGATGGAAGTGCTGACGAACGAACATCTGGAGGAAGAATGCGAGGTGCCGGACGATGGAGACTTTTAAGATCATATTACTGGTTTTCCTGATTCTCTGCGCGGTCTCGGTCAGCCTTATTAAAAATTATCTGATATCGGTGATCGTCTTTATGTCCTACAGCCTGGTCATGTCAGTGATCTGGTTCCTGCTGGAGTCGCCGGATCTGGCGATCACGGAGGCGGCTGTCGGTGCGGGCGTGAGCAGCATTCTGTTCTTTGTGACGCTGCGCAAGATTCAGGCGTTGCATGGCGGCGAGGGAGAGGAAAAGGATGAGCAGAGTCAGGGATAATTATGAAAACAGCCGCTTCCGGCGTCTGCTTCGCTGGATAAACGGGGAAACGGATCCGCTCGAAGGGAAGATGGAGATGAAGCCCCTGCGCGAGGCAGAGCTCAAGGGCGAGTCGGTCTACGATCCGGATCGCCTCGATCGCGTGCGGGTCGAACGCTATCTCGATGATGTGGAGCGCAATACGGAGGTGAGAGCTTTCCGGGTGGTCTACCGACTCGGTTCGGTGGCGCTCTGCCTGCTGCTGATTGCGGCGCTGCTGTATGCGGTGTCGTGGATGCCGGTCGTTGGAGACGCGTCTGCCCCTGCGAATAATGAGGTTTCGCAGCGCTATATTGAACAGAGTATGGAGGAGGTCGGCGCGGTCAACATGGTCAGCAATATGATCCTAAGTTACCGCGGCTTTGACACCTTCGGGGAGACCTGCGTGCTGTTCATTGCGGCGACCTGTGTGATCGTGCTGCTGCGCAGACGGCGCGACGACATTGAGAAGGCGAAGGAGACGGACTGGAAATATGAGCCGAAGCCGGACGCGATCCTGCAGCAGGTCACGAAGGTTCTGACGCCGGTCCTCTTCCTCTTTGGCGTCTACATTATTTTAAATGGAAATCTCTCGCCGGGCGGCGGTTTTTCCGGCGGCGCGGTGATCGGCGCGGGGTTGATCCTCTATGTGACGACCTTTGGTTTCCACAGGATGCAGCGCTTCTTCAATGAGAAGACTTACGATTGCGTGAAGGTCAGCGCGCTGACGCTGTACAGCATCACGATGATTTATTATTTTTACACGGGGGCGAACGGGATCGCGAGCTTCTTTGGAACCGGTACAGCGGGCAATATTCTGAGTGCTGGTCTGCTGCTGCCGATCAATATTTTCGTTGGACTCGAGGTGGCCTGTACGATGTACTGCTTCTTCGCACTGTTCCGGAGAGGGGGAATGTGAAATGGGACCGAACCTTGCGCTGAATGTGGAGGAGGTCGCGGCGGTGATTCTCTTTGGCATCGGCTTCACGACGCTGCTGCTTCACCGGAATATGATCAAGAAGATCATCGGCCTCAATATTATGGATACCTCAGTGTACCTTTTTCTGGCGGCGATGGGCTATATCGAGGGACGTGCGGCGCCGATCGTGGAGAACGGCGTGACCGACGCGGAATACTATATCAATCCGATCCCGAGCGGTCTGGTTCTGACCGGCATTATTGTGTCCGTCAGTGTGACGGCGCTGATGCTGGCGCTGACGGTGCGCATGTACCGGCGTTATCACTCGTTGGATCTGGATGAGATCCTGATCCGGATGCAGAGGGAGGAGCTGAAATGAGCTTTGTTCAGAATTTCCCCTGTTTCTCGATCGTCCTGTGCATGGCTTCCGGGATTATCTCGACGCCGCTGAAGGGAAAAGGGGCGAAGCGCGTGACGCTGTTTGTCGTGTCGCTCGCGGCGCTTTTGTCCTTCGCGACGCTGCTCTACATCATTTCCACGGGCACGGGCTTTACCTACACGATGGGGCGCTTCCCGGCCCCGTGGGGCAATGAGCTGCGGGCGGGTCTTCTGGAATCGCTGCTCGTGACGGTCTTTTCGCTGGTCGTGCTCTGCTCCCTGCTCGGCGGGATGGATCTGATCTTCACGGATGTCGCGGAGGACAAGGTAAATCTTTACTTTATTCTGGTCGATCTGCTGCTGAGCTCGCTGCTCGCGATTCTCTACACGAACGATCTTTTCACGGCCTATGTGTTTGTGGAGATCAACACGATCTCGACCTGCGGCCTGATCATGATTCGGGAGAGCGGGCGCTCGCTGATCGCGGCGACGCGCTACATGGTCATGAGCCTGATCGGTTCCGGCCTCTTCCTGATCAGCATCGCGATGCTCTATGGCGTCACCGGAAATCTGCTGATGGAATATATTCACGTGGAGATCCTGGAGCTGGCGGCGAGCGGGCAGTACCAGGTCCCGCTGCTCGTGATCATCAGCTTCTGCACGGTCGGCCTCGCGATCAAGAGCGGGCTCTATCCATTCCACTCCTGGATGCCGGACGCCTACGGTTACGCCACGATTTCGAGCAGCGCGATCCTGTCGTCACTGGTGTCGAAGAGTTATATCTTCCTGCTGATCAAGTTTTTTTACCGCGTGATCAGTTTCGATCTCATCGTGCAGAGTAAGATTGTGAATGTGCTGTTTGTCTTCGGCCTGATCGGCATGATCATGGGCTCTGTGTCCGCAATTATGGCAAAGGAAATCTACCGGATGATCGCCTATTCGTCGGTCGCCCAGATCGGTTATATTTACATGGGGATCGGTCTCGCGACGGAGGCGGGGATGGTCGCGGCGGTGTTCCATATTCTGACACATGCAGTCACGAAGTCGCTGCTTTTCCTCTCGGCGAAGGGGCTCAATGAAGCTTCGGGGAGAAAGCGCGTCTACCCCGCGCTGCAGGGCGCGGCCTTCCGCAATCCGCTCGCCGGTGCCGCTTTCCTGATCGGCAGCCTTTCGATGGTGGGTATCCCGACGCTGGCCGGTTTTATCTCGAAGCTTCTCTTCGCGACGGCGGTGATAGACGGCTCCCAGAGAAAGCTGCTGCCGACGTTGATCGTGCTGGCAATCAGTACGATCCTGAACACGATCTATTTTCTGCACACGGTCGTGCGAATCTATACGCCGGTCGGCGCGCCGGAGGAATATAAGGATGTGCGCATTCACCCGACGCTCGGGAGAATCGGCGCGCTGGTAGCATTGATTCTGATGAATTTTGGTCTGGGGCTTTTCTCTCAGCCGATTACCGACCTGATACGGGCCGGGATAGAGATGTTGAGTGGTCTCGGAAACTCAACGTACAATTGAAACAATTCTGAAAAATTAAGGT
>JAJQCG010000137.1 GCA_021202815.1 Lachnospiraceae bacterium
TCTTACCGGCGGCCATGGAGAGGCCGAAGCCGGACCAGGACCGCGTCCCTGTATAGGTAATGACTGTGTGGCTGTAACCCTCAAAAGCCTTCGGCGTCACCATAGAGTAATAGACTTCTCCCAG
Source organism: Lachnospiraceae bacterium (assembly GCA_021202815.1). GTDB lineage: Bacteria > Bacillota > Clostridia > Lachnospirales > Lachnospiraceae > Hominiventricola. The sequence goes on from JAJQCG010000137.1 coordinate 125, forward strand.
ATCAACCGTCGTAGAGGGAATCGTCTCGGAACCGCCCTTCAGCGGATAATAGCCCGAGATGGACTCCTGCTGCGCATAGTAATCCATGTAGCTCGAATAATACCAGTAGGCGTCTGTATTGCCGTACTGACTCACATACTCATCTGTCAGATAACTCGCGAGGTCTGTCGTCGTATCTTCGTACTCCATCAGGAAGGAGGTGCAGGTCAGCGATGCCGTCGTCGTGGTATACCAGGTCCAGTCGGTCGATGAACTGGACAGACCAAATTGATTATTCAGAGCGCTGATCACACTGTTCACCGACATGCCTGACGTGTAGGTGATCGCGATCGAGGAGGCCGCCCTCACAGGAATCTCCGCGAAGGGAGAGGCGAGCAGAGCCAGTATGCAGGCCAGCGCCGCCAGCTTTCTTCCGTTTTTTTTCATAATCTGTTACTCCTTCGTAATTCCGCTTTTTACGCCGAAGCCAATGCAAACAGGCGCACCGCTTCCAAAGACTTCACGCTGCTCAGAATATCCAGCACGCATTCATAGGTTCCGCCGAGGTCGCGCTGTCTGCAAGGGTCAGCTTCACACTGAGCTTGTCTGAGCTGGTATACTCCACCTCCGCCGCTGTCAGGTTCTCCGACAGGATGGTCATATCGGCAACGACAAGAGTATCCGGATCATCACTCACTTCGTAGCACACCTTACCGTCCCCGAGGTAAAAGATGTAATATTTACCATCGCTATTATTCTTAAAATATACCCAGCCCGTATCCGATTCACTGTTTATCGAAAAACTTCCACTGGTAGAGAGGCTCGAGGAATCTTCTCCTATCCCGGAGACGATGTCCGTATTCTGCGCCGCGATCTTCATCACGCGCTCCACACCGATTGTCTCCTGCTGTAACGAAGCCTGCCGATACACCAGGCCAGTGTAGCGGATCGCCGTCACGAGCATTGCCGACGCCGCGACCAGTAGGATCGCGCCCGCTGCAATCGAGACCATCATCTCCACGAGTGTGAAGCCGCTGTTGTTTTCTCTGATCTTCATCCTCCGGCCTCCTATTCGCTGCCTGTCATCGGCATATTATCCACTGTCACGGATGCCGACGTGTCATAACCGTTATAACCGCCGCTTCCGGAATAATCACTGTTCATCTCTGAAACCCAACCCTGCGCCGTCTGATAATTCTTCAGCGACATTCCCAGGGCCGCCATTCCCATGACGGCGATCGCCGCAATCAGAAGAACCGCGGTCAACAACGCGCTGCCGCTCTGGTCTTTTGCAAGTTTCATCGGTCGCCACCTCCTTTTGGCTTGTTCTGTTTTGATCTGCAGGAGCACCGTTGCCCTGCCCGCTCAAAACAGAAAATACTGCCGTGTTACTCAGCTTCCGCTCTCTCCTGTTATAAGCTGGGCGTCACGTCGTCAGAGTCAGATTGATCGTCCTCTTTCCGCTCAGCGTGACCTCCGCACCGTCTGCACTGGCTGTCACCTGAAATTCGATGGTTACCTCTATCGTATCCCCTATACCCTTATTTACCGATGCTGTCACAGAGTCTACTGTCACGCTGTCGCCTGTGGCAATTCCCAGATCATGCCCTGACCAATAGGTGTTCCATCGACTTTCTCGATCTGAATCACCATCAGCGGGCCAACGACCAGTCGAACCACACACCGCCCCACTCGCCTTATTGCTCACATCAGACCACTTCAACGTATTTCCGGCTGCTGTAAGACTTGCGACATTTGCATTGCTACATACTCCCTGTACCGCGCTCTTCACGGCCGTCTCAATATCCTCATCCGTCATCAGATACTCCATCGCCTTCTGCGCGTAGTTCGCGGCACGATAGGTCTGCTTCGCCCGCGCGTTCATCCGCACGGCCATGGAGAAGGAGCAGAAGATCACGCTGCCGATGATGGCAAGAATAGCCGCGGATACGACCACCTCTACCAGGGAAAAGCCTCTGTTATCCTGTTTTCTCTTATCGCCCAATCTCGCTCACCTCATCACTCTGTAAGCCTGCCTTCCGCTTCAAAGATATTCTCAATGCCCTGATCCATGATCACGTCCGGCTCCTCATAGTCTTCCTTCTCCACATAGTAGAGAATGACGCTGAAGGTTCCGCTGACCGTTTCCTCCTCCCCATCGTACGCCATCGTCAGGCTGGAGATGGAGGTCTGCGGAAACTTGCTGGTAATATACTCCACATATGACTTAAATTCTTCATAAGTGGCGGAATAATCGAAAGTCAGCAGCTTGCCTGACAGCGTGTAATCCCCGATGCCGGTGATGCTGCCCGAAGTGCCCAGAGTGATCTGAGAAATATCCGCTGACAGATCCACCTCCATGTCTCTCACGTAAAGGAGTATATCCTCATCCTGATAGAGTCCGTGAAATCCGCCGAGCCACTCCTCTTCCTTCTCCTGAATCTCCTCTACTGCCGCCTCCGCGGCGTCCGCGTCAATGTCGCGATATTCTTTCAGTGCCTCGATCTGCGTATTATAATCCGCGATCTGCGTTTCCAGCTCTTCGTCCTTTTCGAGCGCCGGATCATAGTACTTTGTCTTTGCAAAAAACAGGAATCCAATACAGACAACCAGCATCAGCGCTCCGATAATCGGCTTATAGATTTTCATTCCGCAGCCTCCTCTCCGGCGTCCTCACCCGAGGCGTCCTCACCGGTCTCCTCCGTTGTCTCCTCAGAGGCTTCCTCATCGCCCAGCTCGAATGTCAGGCCGCCTCCTTCGATATACTGCGTAATGGGAAGGACATCAAAGTTGTAGCTGAACTGCGCAGTGAGCGTGTACAGATGCTCCGGCGTCGTATCCGTCTCCTCCTCTTCCGTCTCCTGCGAGGCGATATAGCTGTCCGACTGCTGCAGAGCCAGGATCAGGTTCGACCTGTCCTGTGCGTTGATGTAATCCGTCAGCTCCTGCGTAGTCATGGACACCCCGTTCTGCGCCATAACCAGATTCAGCAGCTCCGGATAAGTCTCCATGCGATTGATGCACTCCGTTCGCAGCTGCTGAATCGTCCAGCTGCTGTAATCGGTCGTCGTACTCTCTGTCGTGCTCTCCGTTGAACCGTAAGTCGAAGAGCCGGTATCCAAATAAGACGTCGGCAGGCTGTCCTCCATCAGTGTGGCCGTCTCCATATCGCGGAACTGTATGATCGTAAAGGCGAGTGAGCTCCATGACGTAACCTGCAGCTCGACGGCAGCGCCGCTCTCCGAAAAGCTGATCGACGTGACCTCCGCGTCTGAGGGGAGAATACTCTCCAGCTCCTCGATGAACTCCACCACATAGTCGTTGGCGGTATTCATATAGTCGCCGATTTCCAGCATGCTTTTATATTCTGCGTAGGCCGCCTCATACTCTTCCTTCGCTGTCTTCCGCCGGTTCAGATCCGCGACCTGTGAAGCCTGATCCAGGATCGCCTCTTCATAATCCGAGTAATCGCGCAGGCTGGCCACCATATAGTATGCCCCCATCATGCCGCAGATCACACCGACCGCGACCAGCATCATGGCAAAAGAAGTCTGCACCGCATCGCTCAGCAGAAATTCCAGAGGTGAAAATTCATTTCCGCCGGAGACTTCGCTCTTTACACGCAGACCGAGCGGGTGGATGCAGGAACCGATCACCGCAGCATAGTCTCCCAGCTCAGCGCCTGTCATCCTGGCGTCGGCCGGAAATGCCCTGGTGTCAGCGGTCTGAAGCATGGTGACTTCCGCCCCCAGGCGATCCTGCAGAAGCAGCTGCAGGTAATCATATTCTTCCATTCCCATCAGGACAACGGAGAAGGATTCTTCCCGCCCTCCCGAGCGGTTCAGATAAAAATCCAGAATTCTCGACACGCTTCTGACAATCTCCTGCTCCTCTTCTGCGGGATGCTGAACGACTCTCTGCAGAACCGGCTGCTTACTCTTCATCAGAATCAGCCTGGTGTATTCCTCGCCCGGCTGCAGGTACAGCTTCAGTTCCGGACCTTCCTCTTCCTCCACTCTTTTCTTCTTCCTGCTGTGGGAGGAGCTTTCTGACTTCTCCATGGCCAGCAGGGTCTGGAGCATCCCGTTCATCGCGTAGTCCACCTGGACAAGCTGCATCCCGCAGGCCACCGCGAGCTCATTGCAGGAGCGAAGAATATCCTGGGGAACCGCGCGCACCACAAGCCTGTATTGTTTGCGGTGACCGGCCTCCTCCACCCGCTCCAGAATATCATAGGAAAGGACATACTCGGAGACATTCACCGGGAAGTAGTCCGACGCGTTCAGGCGCAGCAGATCCTTCAGACGGGACTGCTTTACCTGCGGAACAAGTACCTCTCTCTCCAGAATCCGGCTCGACATAATGGAGAGTACCATCCGTTTTGTCCGGATCTTCCTGTCGGCAAGCTGTACACGGAGCCTGTCCGCGAAATCCCCTGCCTGTACGACGAGACCGTCCTCAAGGGTTCCCGCCGGCGTCTCAAAGTCAAAAAACTGATAGACTCTAGGCGACCTGGAGCGATAATTCATCTCCACAACCCTGGTTCTGTATTCATTTATCTCTACGCCCAGTACATGAGGGGTACCTACCGTAATATCCATCTCAAGCCGACTCCTTTAAAGCAACGATATATACCATGTAATCCATGCATCCCCGAACCATGCACTGATCAGAATACCCGCGGCCAGATACGGTCCCATCGCGAGGACTCTCCCGGCGCCCGCCAGACGCATCCTGATGATGTGGATGACCGAACCCAGAATACAGCCCAGGATCAGCGCCAGCAGAATATTCTTCCATCCCAGGAACAGGCCCGCCGCGGCCATCAGCTTTACATCCCCGCCGCCGATCGCCTTGCCGTGGCTGATGTAGAAGATCGCCGCCAGCGGCAGGCTTACCGCGAAGAATCCCGCGACGCCGGAGACCAGCAGCTCCGGCTGCAGCGCGATCCGCACGACGCCCAGGAGCAGAATCCAGATGTTGAAGCCTAAGGGTATTTCATAGGTTCTCCAGTCGATCATGGCCAGCGCCAGCAGGGCAGAACTCATAAAGCAGACCAGCAGACCATACAGTGTGAGGCCGCAGACAAGCATGCTGATCACCCACAGTACTGCGTTCAGAAGCTCGATCACCGGATACTGCACGGAAATTTTCGCCTTGCAGTACCTGCACCGCCCTCTCAGGAAAACATAACTGAAAAAGGGCACCAGATCCGTCCATTTCAGCGGATGTCCGCAGCTCATACAGTGCGAGGGCGTCAGCACAAACTCCTCTCCGCGCGGAATCCGCAGGATCAGCACATTCAGAAAGCTCCCGAAGACCAGTCCAAACAGTCCGCTCATCACATACAGCATGATTTCCTCTATATACATTCACTCGTCTCCTGCTCACATATACTGATCCATGCCCTGATAGATAGACATGATCGGCATGAAGATCGCCATCACCAGCGTCCCCACGACAAGCCCCATCACGACGATAATCGCGGGCTCCATTGCGGAGGTCAGCGCCTTCGTGGCATTCTCCACCTCTTCATCGTAGTAGTCCGCCACACGCTGCAGCATGTCCTCGATCTCACCGGTCTCCTCGCCTATGCTCATCATATGGCAGAGCATCAGCGGGAAGAGGCCCGTCCGTTCCAGTGACTCCCCCATCCTGCGTCCCTGCGCTGTATCCTCGCGCACCTGATAGGTCGCTTCCTGAAAATAGACATTACTCATATTCTCCGCTGTAATCTCCAGCGAATCGAGTACCGGAATGCCGGCTCCCATCAGCGTGCTCAGCGTCCGCGCGTACATGGCGCTCGCGGATTTCACCGTCAGGTCTCCAAAGAGCGGCAGCTTCATACTCAGCCACGCAAAGCAGTGACGGCCTCTGTCCGTCCTTCGGAACAGAGTAATCGCGACCGCGAGCAGCACGACCGTGATCAATATGATAAGCCAGTTCTGTACAAAAAAATTGCTGAAGCTCAGCACCATGCGCGTAACGAGCGGCAGCTCAATACCCAGCTCGTCGAAGGTGTCGGTAAAGCTCGGTATCACATAGGTCAGGATCGCGACCATCACGGCAATGATCACGATGATCAGGATGATCGGGTAAATCATCGCATTTCGCACGATCGACTTCAGCTTCCCATCCTTCTCGAAATGCACCGCCATGCGCTCCAGCGATGTCTCGAGATTTCCGGAGGCCTCGCCGGCGGCCATCATATTGATAAAAATAGGTGGGAACACATCCTTTTGCCGCGCCAGCGCGTCAGAGAAGCTCTCACCCTTTTCTACATCCACTTTCACCCGCGCCACCGCAGCGCGCAGCTTCTTATTCTCCGTCTGCTGCGCCATCATCTCCAACGCGGGCACAATCGTGACGCCCGCGGCCAGAATACTTTTCAGCTGCCAGCAGAACACGCTGTACGCGCGGGACGGAATCTTCGAGAAAAAGGGCAGCTCGATATCTTTCGAGAGCACCGTCTCCTCTTTCATGTCGATCGGAATCTCTCCCCGGCCTTTCAGCACCAGCATGGCCGCGTCCATGGTCTTCGCCTCGACCGTCCCTTTTATCTGCTTTCCCGCGCGGTTTATAGAAGTATATTTATAAGCAGGCATCAGATACCCTCCCTGGCAACTCTGACAGCGTAGAGCAGTCTGCGCTGCATGGCTTCCTTGTCCGTCGCGTAGGCGAGTGCCATCTCGTCGCTGATTACGCCGTCCTTGTACAGATCGTAGAGTGCGTCGTCGCGGACGATCATACCGGCCTTGCGGCTGCTCTGCATCGTGCTGCTGATCTGGAATACCTTTTTCTCGCGAATCAGGTTTCTTACCGCGGGCGTCATCACCAGAATCTCATGGCAGGCAACCCGTTTTCCGTCCAGCGACGGTACCAGCTCCTGGCTGGCGATGCACTCCAGCACGTTCGCGAGCTGTGCGCGGATTTCCTCCTGCTGACCGATTGGAAAGACATCGATCATACGGTCGATACTCTGCGCCGCGCTCTTGGTATGCAGCGTTCCGAAGACCAGATGTCCGGTCTCCGCCGCGGTGATCGCCGTACTGATGGTCTCCAGATCACGCATCTCGCCGATCAGAATCACGTCCGGATCCTGCCGGAGCGCCGCCCGCAGTCCTTCCGCAAAGCTCACTGTATCCTCCCCGACCTCACGCTGGTGGATCAGGGATTTCTGATTTTCATGAACATATTCAATCGGAGCCTCCAGTGTGATGATGTGGCGGCTCTCCCGCAGATTGATATCGTTCAGCAGCGCGGCCTGCGTCGTCGATTTTCCGCTTCCGGTCGGCCCGGTGATCAGGGCCAGTCCCTGCCGCAGCTGCGCGGTTCTCGCCAGAGACGCAGGCGTGCCCACCTCCTCCAGCTTCGGTATCACGCTCGGAAGCTTGCGCAGCGCCAGGGCATAGCCATTTTTTTCCCGGTACGCATTGCAGCGCAGACGGCTTCCATCATCCAGCGTACTGGCGAAGTCGACCTCGCCAATCATCTCGAGCGTCTCCAGCTGCTTATCCGACATGACCTCGCGCAGCAGACTGTCCACATTCGATTTTGTCAGAACTTCATCAGAGAAATTCCGCAGCGCTCCGTGATAGCGTACAACAACAGGCGCGCCGGCGGAAATATGATAGTCCGAATATCCCGGATCCTCTGTCGCCCGGAACAGTTCCTTCAAAGACATCATGGTCATTCCTCCATCGCCAGTCTCATCATCTCTGAATAAGCTGTGATTCCTTCCTTTACCAGCCGACCGGCGCTCTGCATCAGTGTGTTCATACCTTCCTTCATGGCCAGGTCATTGATCTCGTCTGTCGTGCCGTGCCGGGTGATCAGCCTTTTCATCTCCGGCGTGATCTCCATGATCTCATAGACGCCGATCCGCTCGTGATAGCCGGTATTATTGCAGCGTCTGCAGCCACAGGGACGGAACAGACGCAGACTTTCTTCCGGAGAGACGCCCAGGCCGATCTTTTCTTCCTCTGTCGCCTCGTACTCTTCCTTGCAGTAGGAGCAGAGCCGACGCAGCAGCCGCTGCGCCACCACGCCGGTAAGCGCGTCGGCAATCAGATAGCTCTCCACGCCCATGTCAAGCAGGCGCGTGATCGTATTCGCCGTGCTGTTCGTATGCAGCGTGCTCAGAACCAGATGCCCTGTGATCGAGGCCTGGATCGCGGCCGAGGCCGTCTCGTCGTCACGGATCTCACCGACCATGATAATGTCTGGATCCTGGCGCAGGATCGAGCGCAGCGCCGAGGCAAAGGTCAGCCCCGCCTTCGGATTCACCTGCAGCTGATTGATCCCGTCCACATTTGCCTCCACGGGATCCTCGATCGTGAGCACATTCACTTCCGGGCGATTGAGCGCCGTCAGCGCCGCGTAGAGCGTCGTCGTCTTGCCGCTGCCGGTCGGACCGGTCACGAGCACAATCCCATGCGGGCGGAACAGAATCCTGTCAAATTTCTGCCGCTCCTCCTCGCTGAGCCCCAGCTTCTCCAGGCTCCTGAGGATTCCTTTTTTCAAGGACAGACGCAGCACGCATTTCTCCCCGTATACCGTCGGCAGCACCGAGGCGCGGATATCATACTCACGCCGGTCGACGGTCACGGCAATGCGGCCATCCTGCGGTTTTCTCTTCTCCGATATGTCCATGCCGCCAATGATCTTGATGCGGGCGACGATTGCAGGCAGAAGATCCGTGCTGTACACCATACGCTCACAGAGCACGCCGTCAATGCGGAATCTCACCCTGACGCAGTTCGAGAGAGCCTCGATGTGAATATCGGAGGCCCTCTGTCTCGCCGCCTGTTCGATCATGGTATTCACCAGTACTACAATCGGTGAATTATTTACTTCATCATTTTCCTGATCTTCCTGTATTTCCTGAAAGAGCTCTCCGCGTTCCTCCGCGTACAGCTTCGCCATGTCCTGCGCCTGCTCGGCGCCGAAGTAGCGGTCGATCGTGGTCAGGATATCCTGCGGCGTAGCGACCACGGCCTCCACCCGATACCCGGTGATTGCGGAAATATCGTCTATCACCAGAAAATTCATCGGGTCGGCCATGGCCAGGCATATCGTCCGTTTTTTCTTTTCCGAAAATTCTACAGGCAGCACAACATATTTTTTCAGCAGAGCCGGATCCACCATCTGCAGAAGCTCCTCGGGTATCTCCTGGTCCGGCAGACTGATCAGCGGCAGATCCATCTTCTGAGAGATCGCTTCGGCCACCTGTATCTCCGTGGCGTAGCCGGACTCCAGGATTACGGAGTTCTCCGTCCTCCCCGATTCCTCGCAGCGCGCGCTGATTTCCGCACACTGTTCTTCTGTCAGTACGCCGTTTCCCAGGAGGATACGGCTGATTCTCTCGTCTGCCTTATATGCCATGTCCCTTTGCCTTCTTCAGAAGGCCCGACACCGCAGTAGCGGCGCCGAACCGAAATTATGTCTTTCTACTTCGCTAAGTAGTAGCTCAGCAGAAGCTGATAGGTAGCCTCTTTCCCGTTCAGGACGGACTGGATCGCGGTCACCCGCTGCGCGCGGTACACAACCTTCCGGGTTCCTCCATACTGGCCGACACCGGTTATCGTGGCTGTGTGTACTCCAGCCAGCTGATACAGAAGATTCTCATCGGTATCCCACTCCAGGATATAATCGCCTGTTTCTCCTCCATCTGTGCTGCGAGTCAGAGTCACCCACTCGCCGTTCACCTTGTACCTGACCGTAATCTCCGGCACGTACTTTATGACGCCGTAGTCCCAGCTGCCTGTGTTCTGAATCACGACGCTTGCGCTGCTGAGGCTCTTCTGGTAGATGTTGTAATCCACTGTCAGCGTGCTGCCTGCATAGTTGTTCCTGCCGACAATGGTTATCTGCATGCCGAAGCCGCCGTTATCGTCAAAGTTGGTGTCGCTCAGCGTAATTTTTCTCTGATTGACCAGGTATGCGGACAGTTTTTTCAGGTTACTATCATTGTCATACTTTATATTACTCTCTGACAATGCGTATGTCGTGGCGCCATCGCTGATATTCGTTATCGCGTAATAATCCGTGCCCGCCGCCAGTGTCTTGCCATTCGAGTCTTTGATGACCACCGACGCCGGCATGTAGTTGTTGTTCGCGTTCTTGTTATACAGCTTGTCGGTGACAGTCACCGTGCCGCTGTCCGCAAGGGCGCTCAGACTTCCGGCCGTTATCTCAAAATACTGCCATCCAAGATTTCCGGTAAAGTTGCCCTTGCCCACGATGCGGTACTGAGCGTCGGTACGCACTTTCCCGTTGTTCCGGAAGGATACGGTGTAGTCTGTCCCCAGGGTCAGGACTTTATTATTGTATGTCAGCGTCAGCTGATCGGTCAGACCCGTCGTCACGCCGCCCTTTGTATAGGTGGCTGTCAGGCCGGTCAGGGAGCCACTTATCGTCACGTCTGACATGTTGACGGCTGTTATCTTGAAGGTCTTATTGATGGTTCCCGTATATTTGCCCAGACCCTTGAAGCTCACCGTCGCAGTGCCCTTCTTGGTGTTATTCTTGTAGGTGACCGAGTAGTCCTCGCCTTCTACCAGCGCTTCACCCGTGACAGCGTTCACTGCCGTATAGTCTTTATTATAGGTCAGTGTGATCGCGTCGCCGGTATAAGCGGTACTGCTCTTCACGATGCTGAACCAGGCGGCCTTCAGCGCGGTTCCCGTCACCTTGACGGAAATGGTTTTGGTGCCCAGGTAGTTACTGGTCAGCACTCGCTCTCCATCGTCATAGCCTTCCAGTTCCTTACTCGCTTCCTCATCTACTGTCTCCACGCCACGGATAGTGATGGTATAGGTTCCAGGCACTTCGACATTGATCTCATCGATTGTATATTCTTCATCTTCGCCGTAATCCAACGTTGTTCCGCTGTGTTTTATCAGCAGCTTATACAAGGTGTTGTAACTATCGACAGTACTCGTCCCACTAAGGATCTCCGTCAACTGTGTGCCACTAGCGATATCCCACGAATAACTTCCCTTCTTATTGCCCACGGACACCTTCGAGATCAACAGGCCGGAATACTGCGTTGCCGTTGTCTGGGACTTTGATACAAAATTCTGCACTCCAGACTGCGGTTTTGCCGTAATGGTGATTGTATAAGCTTTACCAATGTTTGCATTTGCGTTCCTTTCCGCTTTCGTAGTCGGATAGGTCGGGCAGCTGAAGTCAAAGAGCGAGGCGCTCATCGTTTTTCCGTTCACCTTGATCGTCGGCTTCCCATATGTGCTTGCCGTGTAAGCGCTGTATACATCGCTGATCGTCAGTCCGTAATACTCCGCGTAGGTAGTAGTATGGTCGTCATCATCGAAATAATATGTGCTCCCGTCCTGATATGGCGTTATAGCTACAGAATCCAGCTCGTCATCACTTACCTCAATACAGGTTTCATCTACCATATCCAGATCGATCGGATTGATGATAAAGTACTGGTAGATCGTGCCCTTAAAGTTGCTCTTGCCCGTAAAGGTAATCACAACTCTCGCGTAGTTGGCGCTCACGACACTCTGCGTCATGCTGTCGATCGGTTCCTGCATCCTGGTCGCATTTACGTTGTTCGCATAAGAAACCTTATAATCGACACCCTGTACCAGCGTGTCCAGGCCATCATGCACTACCACCGTCGGTTTCTGGGCAGAACCTGTATAAACCACGGGCGCGATGTCCTCTACCCACAGTCCCAGTCTCGAACCGTCCTCCGTCTCGGTATTGGTGAACGCATTCAGAAGCGCTGTGTACGCGGCGCTGTAAACTTCATAATACTTCGCAAACAGTTCCTGAATCTCCGTGCTCCAGGAGTTATAGAGATTCTGCGCGGTGGTCAGGTAGCTGATGACCGGCTGCCTGTCAATGATAAGCTGCGCACCTTCGACTTTTACTTCATCATTTTCCACATACCAGTAAGCATAAGAGCCATTCCTGAGTGCTTCCAGAGCGGCGATCATCTGCTCGAACTCCGCCACATACTCTTCCGAGAAGATCGTCAGAGCCGCATTTACATCCATATTGCCAATCAGGCTTACATCCGTGCTCGCCACCGTCCGGCTTACCGTCAGAGTATTGGAATAGTATCCGTCATAGACATAATCCCCCTCATCCGTATTGCCGAGCGTTCTCTCATACCATGCGGCCAGTCTGGACTGATCCAGCAAACTTTCCATCCGCGTGGTCAGATCGCCCGCGATCTTGAGGACTGTATAGTAGTAGCTCTCCAGCGCGACCGCTTCCGTCAGTACATCAGAGAGTTCCAGCTCTTCCACGATCTCCGCGAAGCTGCTGTCGCCGATCTTCGTGATCATGGTCTTCAGCTCGCCGATGGTAAGATGATCGACTGCCTCCTTCAGATACGCCTGATCATAGCCGCTCGCATAGAGCCGGATATAGTTTACAAGATCCGCTTTTTCTTCTGCATCATCCTCTATGTTCGCCATCAGAACGCCGAGGATTTCCGTGTACAGCGACGCGTCCTCCCCGTTCGAGAGATCAACGGCCACATCGGCAGTAATGTCGCAGTTCAGCGAGAATCCATCTTCTACGCTGTAATCCGGGTTGAAGACGGTTACTTCCACCTCGTTCTTCGTAACGACCTTGGCAAGGTTCTGGAACATATACGCGAGATCATTACTCTTCTCCGCAAACTTAATCGTCACGGTGCGCGTCTGCTCATCATCGGAGGGCTCTATATCAGCCGTTACATACGTGCTGTCACCGCTGCCCACGATCCTGGAGCTGATCTGATAATCACAGGTTGTCAGCATATAGGAAACGATATCGCTGCCATTCATCGCGGCGTCAGCGAGACTGCTGTAACCACTCAGCTGAGCAATCAGGTCGTTCAGCACCGCGTTCGTCCCCTCATACTTCAGGCCATTCAGCAGGTCTTTCGCGATATCCTCTATCGTACTGTTGCTCCCATAGGTATCGACCAGATCCTCAATCACAATCTCGTAAATCTCTGTGTCGCCGCTCAGTCCGCCGCCGCTGATTGTCAGCGACGCACTCGAGTAAAACTCAAAGATCAGATCGGACGCGATCTCCAGAGCGATCATCTGCAGGTTCTCCTCCGCCACGTTCGCAAGATCCGAAGCGAGTGCAAGCGTCAGATTTCCACTGGCGTCCTTCGTGATTGTGTAATACTGATTCTCTACACAGCCGGTCGTCTCATTCCATACATATGCGCCGGTACAATATCCGAGTTCTTCGACGTCAACCGTATAGTAACCGGCCGCGATCCGGACGCTCCCGTCACTTCCAATGATAAAGTTTCCTTTTACTCCGCCGACTTCTTCAGCGTCCATAATCGTATCCACGATCCGCAGCGCGGCATTCGCCGTGATATTACCGGTGATCGTGTGGCCGTTCAGATTCAGAATCGTCTGCGTATTGAACTCCAGGTCTTCGGCTACATCATTCTGCAGCCATACCAGCGTCGTACCCGCAGCCGACGCCAGCGTGGTTTTCAGGTCCGTCGCCAGCGTGATCTTGTTCGCTGCTCCGCTCGCGCCCATGTCCATCACGATGGCTACATAGTCCGTATTCAGCGTCTGCACCTCGAGCGTGATCGGCACTGTGACAAGATAATCTTCTTCCGTCTCGAAAAGTTTTCCCAGCAGCTCCGAATAGACTTTGCCGCTGAACTTATTATTGATCAGATCATATGTGTCATAAATCAGATCAAAGTTCAGGGAGTTGGCATCGCTGTCCATGCCCTGCAGCGCGTTGTCAAATGTCGTCCCGTCGATGCTCAGGTTGCCCTCATCGTTCACCAGATTGCGCACCCGCTTCAGCAGCGGATCAATTACATTTGCATACTGTGTCAGATCGAGGGTACTCGTCACGCCCAGAGCTTCCAGCGAATTCTGGAGCGTCTGCGCTGTCAGATCCTCACTGGCCAGTACATCTTTCAGTCCGGCGTCCAGAAGTTCCTGCGCCTGCTCGGCCAGCGTAGCGATCTCACTGCTGTTCTCATCAGCGAGTTCGGACAGATCCACCTGCCCGGTCATGGCAAGCACGGCCAGATACAATTTATAGAGCGTGCGGTCTCCCGACGCCAGGGTCATGTCAAAATTAACTGTCAGCCCGGGTTCGCCTTCCTCATTTTCGCCCGTTTCGAATGTCACACCGCGGTTCTGCAGAGCGTTCACCAGCTGGCGCAGCTGCGCCAGATAATCCTTCTGCGTCTCCGTATCCGGCGCCAGTGTCACGTAGAAATCTACCGTAGTACCGTTTTCTTCGATCGACAGATCGGAGGTTACAAATTTACCACCCAGATCTTCGCTATAGGCGCCATTCCCGTCAGATATGTTGGCGGAACTCAGATCGTCTTTCAACTCGTCTGCGATCGTTCCATCCGCATTAATAGCATCTATTATATAAGCAGAGTTGATGTTTTCTTCATTCAGGAACAAATCCGCCAGAACCTGAAGATTCAACTCTGTATTCTGTTTATAGAAGGTTTCTCCGTCGATCCCGATATAGCTCAGATCTCTGATAACATCCGCAAAGGCCTCCGTCGCCGCCTCCATCAGCTCAGAGACAGTCAGGCTGCTGCTCGGAGAGAGACGAAGCACAATCGACTTCACCACCTCTGCGCCCATCGAATCCGGATCCTCTTTGGTTTGCATCAGCAGGACGATACTGCCGGACACTCCCGCATCCTCAAGTGACTCATTCACATCCGCCACGAAGCTCTCGTAGGTGTCTGTCTCCTCTTTATGAATGCTGCGGCTGATCGTCAGGCTGTAGTCATCTCCAAAGGAGTCCAGATCGCTGAGGCTGATGGTCGCCACATCCCCGGATTCTTTCCCGTCAAGAGTAGTCACTTCGCTGCTTGCATATGTATAATAATAGCCATCTACGGTTTCTTTATTATCGTTCAGCACATACGGCAGTGTGAAGGAGTAACCCGCGAAATCTTTTCCGGTTTCAAAATTCGCAATTGCCTCCGTCTCACCCTCCACATACACGTTAAAGCTCTGAGAGCTGTAGGTCTTTGTGAACGTCAGTGCTTCGTCCGGCGAAATTTCTGTAGTACCCCAGTCTCCAGTTTCATCTATCTTCGTATAATATATTGTCCCACTGTCGGACAGATATACGGTGTTTCCATCATCGTTGAAACTCTTTTCCAGATCAGAGTGGTCTCGGAAACTCAACGTACAATTGAAACAATTCTGAAAAATTAAG
>JAJQCG010000035.1:0-8096 GCA_021202815.1 Lachnospiraceae bacterium
CAAATTTCTCTTTAGAGTATACCATAAACAGCAGCTATCCACCACCAAAATTATTTTACTGCGTCCAACTCGCGCCCAACTCAATTCATCACGAAGTGCGTGACGATTTCGAAAAGTCAGATAAAACTGGTGCATTTATAAATCAGGCTGATATCCTTTGAAACAACCGGTTATTTCTTCATGTACTTTTCTACTACTTTTTCTATTTTGTATTGCAAACAGTTATACATCGTGGTAAAATGTATTCCATACAGGAGGTATCTACTATGGCAACAAAAACTGCGAACGTAACAGCTCGTGTAAAACCGGAAATCAAGCAACAGGCTGAAAGCGTTTTAGAACAGCTTGGTATACCTGTTTCCGTATTGATTGATTCTCTTTACCGCCAGATTATCATGACGAACGGCATTCCATACTCATTAACCGTACCAGTCATCCAGGCAAAAGATTCATTATCAAAGGTACAGTTTGACCAGATAATGAGGAAAGGATTAGACCAGGCAAAAAACGGTCAGGGACTTGACCTTGAAGATGCATTTGCTAAAATCAACGAGAGCATATGAATACACATTACAGAGTAAAACTCACCGACTACGCCATCGAGCAAATGCAAGATATTGTAAAGTATATATCTGAAACTCTTCTATCGCCGGATACTGCCATGGCATGGTCAGATTATGTCAAAAACCAGATAGCAAAGCTTGATTTTCAACCGTCTCAGTACCAACTTGTAGACGATGAACCATGGCACTCTGAGGGTATCCACAGGATGATTGTCAAAAATTTCATTGTGTATTATTAGATAGACGAATCTAACAAGACCGTTTGGACAACTGCGATTATTTACGAAAAACGCGATCAACTGGCAGCACTCAAAAGGATGCCTTTATAAATGGACGATTTCCATGTGGCTTGACAAACGCTATCATTCTCTCGATTATGAAATGAAGTCCAGATATGGACAGAAACTTTATAAGCTTGCGCTCGACGGCGGCTTTACCTGTCCGAACCGCGATGGGACGCTCGATACGAGGGGCTGCATCTTCTGCAGCGCAGGCGGTTCCGGAGATTTCGCCGCAGATCGGAAGCTCACAATCACGGAACAGATTGAACAGGCAAAAACGAAGCTGTCCGGGAGACAAACCGCGGTCGATTCTGGAGGCGCCGGAGTGGAGCCTTCACAAAAAACAGGTTCTGAATGATATTCGTCACAGCATGAAGGTCCGTGATACCTGGCAGGGGAAATTTGACTGTACAATCAGCCAGAATACAAGTTTTTAGTTTCTCAGTGCCGTCAACGGAACAACATATACGCCATCCTCTCTTTGATAGGCCGCATTGCTTAACCCACAAATGACACAACAAATTTTCGGTGGCTTGCCGCCGTCAGCCGTGATCTTTTCCTGAATTTTCTTTAAGCTCTCGGCACCTTCGTCAATTTTATTCGCCCCAAGCTTAATCTCAAAAGCACACCAGTCTCCATTTTCAAGCTCAATGACCGCATCAATTTCCCGATTGGCATAGTCCTGATAATGATAAAGCTTTGCCCCAAAGGATTCCGCGTAAATTCTTAAGTCTCTTTCGCATAGTGCTTCAAAAAGAAAACCCAGCGTATTCAAATCGCCAATCAATTTTTCCGGAGTCGCCCTGAGCAATGCACAGGCGAGAGAGGGATCCGTAAAGTGTCGTTTTTCTGCCTGCTTAACCCGAACGGAGGAGCGAATATTGGAGGAAAAAGGTTCCTGGTTTTCAGTCAGGAAGAGACGATTAAAAATGTCCAGATAAGCTGTAATCGTACCAATGTCAATATCTTCATCATCTATGCCCTTTACATCTTTTTTCAGAAGCTTATTAGAGGCCGTTGTGGTTTCATTTCTCGCAAGAGAACGCAGCAAAAGCATAACCTTGTGCTTATCCCTCTGTATTCCGTCAATACGATGTACCTCATCCTCCACCACAGCATTCATATATTCCAATGGCAGCAGAGCCGCTTCTTTTAAAGGGCTCTCCTGATTACCCGGCCAGCCCCCGCGAATAATAGCATCGATCAGAATATTCAAATCTACTTCCCCGGTAAGGGTTGGGGTCAGGTTTCCATCACAAAGAGCTTTCAGAGATACCTGGCCGGAGGAACGACCAGTTTCATACAAAGACATGGTGTGCATACGAAGCCTTCCAATTCTTCCGGCTCCACTATGCAGGATTCCCTTGACCTTGGGGGTAGAAGAACCAGTCAGAATGAATTGTCCCTTTACTCCTCGCTTGTCTACTTCATAGCGGATGGCATCCCAGATGGGAGGAACTTCCTGCCATTCGTCAATCATACGAGGCGTTTCGCCGGGTAAAATCAGAGAAGGTGACATTTCTGCCAGGCGTCGGTTCTGAAAATTATTATCAGGATTTCCCACCAAATACTCGCTATTGCAATGAAGGCGGGAGGTCCATGTCTTTCCACACCATTTCGGCCCCTCTATGCAAACAGCGCCAAATGCAGTCAGATACTGGAAAACTGTTTCATCAATTACTCTGGGTTTATATGCCTCATTTTTCATAGCACGTTCTCCTTGAAATCAAATTTTTGATTTCCTATATCTTATCCCATCCATATAGATTTGTCAATTTCAACCCTACATATTTGTAATTTTCATCCAGTCATATTTTATTTTTTTTACCGGTCATATTTCCTCGGTCGTTCAAAAACAGCGGATATTTTGCAATACCCGCTGTCCGGCGCCTTCGCCCATGAACATATTCTAATTGTCCTGCTCCGCCGATTCGAGTTTCCGGCGCTCCTCCATGCCGACCGGAATCGGCTCCTCAAGCGGCTCTACATCACATATCCAGTCCATACGGAAATGGACTACTGTCTTGTCTTCCTTGTCAGCCCTGTACGCCAGCAGATAGAAATAAGAGCGGTCAAACCGGGTTGCAATCGGATATAATACCAGAGCCTCCTGCTCTCCGTCCTGCCCCTCATACACGACGCGAACAGCTTGTCCCTTCTGGATTGCCTCCTCCAGCAGCCACATCCGCTCCGCAATGCTGGCTCCTGCATCCTTTTCATCCGGGTAATAATCGTTCAGCTCGCGTTCACAGATCTCCCGCAGGAAATCCTGCTGTTCCTTCGTATTGTAAACAGCCAGCTTCTCGAGCAGACTGCTCAGGCTTTGCTTATCCAATGCCCGGCTGCCGAGAAGAATTTTCAGGATCAGAAGCAGATCACACGCCTGTATCATATCCTGACTCGACAGGCGATAAGTACGAGAATCGCCCCTCGGCTTCTCACGCAGTAATTCCAGATTTCCCGTCAGCTCACGATATTCCGACAGGAAGGACTGGATCGCGCTGATGTCCCGCCGAATGCTGTTGGTCGAGACTTCATACTCCTCCGCGCCTCCCGGGATCGTGATCTTTTCGCCACGCATGAGTCGATACAGGATCGACAGGACTCTTCCGGTTTTGTTTAACTTTTTCACAGGTACCTCCTTGTACTCATCCTTAGAAATATTAAAAATATTTTACACTTATTCAGAGTATTTTTCAACCTTCCAGCGGTGTTTCCCATTTTTCAGGCGGTAAAATCAATTGAAGCCCATCACCCGGTTCGCCATCTTGTACAGCGCGACGGACACCTTGCGCCCGCCCTTTCCGGGAAGGTTCATCGACCGTCCGAAAATGCTGAAATAATACAGGCGGTAATAGAGGCGGCGATCCTTTTTCTTCAGGTACTGCCAGAGGTCTTTTTTCTTCACGAGGCTCTCCTGCGTGCCGGAGCGGATCAGCATGATCGAGGATACGGTCATCATGATGTTCAGATAGCTGACCATATAGTTCCGCAGCTTTTTATTCCGGATTTTTCCAATGTCATACTGGTCGATCATGATCTTATTGACCTTGATCTGCTGGTCGACGCGGCTGATCATCACCTGCTCGTTGACCGACTGGTCCGCGCGCCCGATGAAATAATGATAGAGGGCTACATCCATATAGTAAAGCGTCTTCACATGGGGCAACGGATAGTAAACGAAAATATTGTCCACATAGAAGGTGTGCTTCGGCAGCTCCATCCCGCAGTCCTGCAGCATCCGCGTGCGGTAGATGACGGAGTGCATCAGAATATACTGCCCCAGATGGAAGTGCTTCACGTCCTTCCAGGTAAACAGCGTGTCCTGCGGCAGCGCCGATGTATAGCGAACCGTTCGTTTGTGCTTTACTCCCTGTTTATCGTAAATGTAATTGCAGAGCACCATATCCGCGGTCTGTCCGGTACGCGCCAGCTCCGAGAGCCGCTCCAGCACTTTCGGATAATTCTCCTTATCGAGCCAGTCGTCGCTGTCCACGACCTTGAAGTAGACGCCGGTCGCATGCTTCAGGCCGGTGTTGACCGCCTCGCCGTGTCCGCCGTTCTCCTGGTGAACGACCCTGACAATGCCCGGATATTTCGCGGCGTACTCATCCGCAATCTCCGGCATCCGGTCCTTTGTGGAACCGTCGTCCACGATGATGATCTCCACGTCCTCCCCGCCCGGGAGAAGGGACTCGATGCAGTTTCGCATATAGCCTTCCGAATTATAGCAGGGTACTGCTATGGATAACAGTTTCATTCTCGCACCTCTCTCGTACTCTTGATCTTTTCCGTCAGCTCCAGCGCCTTCAGCACCATCGCGTCGATATTGTAATATTTATACTCCGCCAGGCGGCCGAGCAGATGGACCTGCGGAACGCCGCTCAGCAGCGAACGGTAGCGCTCATACAGCGCCTGGTTCGCGTCATTTGCAATCGAATAATAGGGAATCTCACCCGCCACACCCGTGTAGGCGAAGGGATATTCCCGCACGATCGTCGTACCCGGCGCTTTCTGCCCGGTCAGATATTTGAACTCCGTGATCCGCGTGAAGTCCTCGCTCACCGTATAGTTTACCACACTGTGCCCCTGGAAATCCTCCTGATCAAAATATTCGAAATCAAAGCGCAGCGAGCGGTAGGGCAGACGGCCAAAACGGCAGTCAAACAGCTCGTCCAGCGGTCCCGTATAAATCACTTCGCCTGCGAAGGGCGCACCGTCCAGCAGCACTTCCTTTTCCCGGATGGAAATGCGCGTGCGCGCATCCACACCCGTCAGCACCGTGATCTTCGGATAGTCGAGCATCGCCTCAAACATCGCGGTGTAGCCGCGCAGAGGCATGCCCTGATACGGCTCCTGGAAATAACGGTTGTCATGGGAAATCAGCACCGGCACGCGCCCGGTCACCGCCGGGTCGATCTCCTCCGGCGTCTGTCCCCACTGCTTCATCGTATAATGAAGGAAAATATTTTCGTAGACAAACTCCGCGATCTCGCGGATCTGCGGATCCTCATGCTCGCGCAGCTTCAGCACCGGCACGCGGCTGCCCTCGCCGAAGGCTTCGATCAGCTTCTTCTCGAGCTCATCCGCCTTCGCCTCATCATAAACCATATGCAGCGTATTCAGATTGAAGGGCACCGGAATCAGCTTCCCGTGCACATTCGCCACGACCTCGTGCCCGAAGGCGTGCCACTCCGTGAAACGGGACAGATAGTCATAGGCCCGCTGCTCCTTCGTATGGAAAATATGGGGACCATAGCGGTGAACCAGAATCCCGTGTTCGTCCGGCTCGTCATAGCAGTTGCCGCCGATGTGGCCGCGCTGCTCGAGCACGAGCACGCTGCGCCCCGATTCCGCCAGCTCTCTGGCCGCCACAGAGCCCGCCACGCCGGCTCCGATGATGATGCTGTCAAACATGCACTTTCTCCTCCTCGTATTTCTCCTGTCCGAGTGTAATGTTCATATATCCCGCATAAGCCGCGAAGGCCGCCGGGATCGGATAGCGCTCCTGTGTCTCCTCCGCTTCAATGAAAAGCAGGCCGCTCTCCTCCATATCGTCCGTCTCCTCCAGGCTCACCGCGTAACCGCTCATGTGCCACTCCACGTGGCTGAAAACATGCTTCGCGTCGGCGAGCGGCAGGATGCGCAGCGGGGCAAGTCCCCATCTGCGAAGCGTTTCCAGCACTTCGCGCTCTGTCATCTTCCCTTCAACGTTCGGCAGCTCGTAGAGTCCTGCCAGCAGCCCCTTCGGCGGGCGCTTGCGAATCGCCACGCGGCTGCCCTCCCGCAGCACCAGCACGGTGCGCTCCTCAATGCGGCGCTCCTTCGGCTTCTTTTTCCTGGGCAGCTCATCCACCACGCCCAGCGCACGCGCACGGCAAAGTGAGGCAAGCGGACATTTCGCGCATTTCGCCTTTCCGTTTGGCACGCAGACGAGCGCTCCGATCTCGATCAGCGCCTGGGTGAAATCTCCCGCCCGCTCTCGCGGAATAATCTCCTGGATCCGCCGCTCGAAGTCACGCTTCACCGACTGCTTCAGGATATCGTCGTAACTCGCCATGAGGCGCGAGAGCACGCGCAGCACATTTCCGTCGACCGCCGGAACCGGAATCCCGAAGGCGATCGAGGCGATGGCACCCCCCGTGTAGCTGCCGATGCCCGGAAGCCCGAGAAGCGCCTCATAGTCCGCGGGAAACTGCCCGTCATACTCTTCCACTATGATCTGCGTGGCTCGCTTCAGATTTCGCGCGCGATTGTAGTAGCCAAGACCCTCCCACAGCTTCAGGAGCTCATCCTCCGGACATGCCGAGAGCGCCCGCACATCCGGCAGCGCCTGCAGAAAGCGCTCAAAATAAGGCCGGACCGCTTCCACGCGCGTCTGCTGCAGCATGATCTCCGACACCCACACGCGATAGGGCGTCGGCTCCTCCCGCCAGGGGAGAGAACGCGCATGCTCATCATACCACGTGAGCAGCGGCCTTACAATCTGTTCCAACATTCGTCCATCTCCTGCTCCGCAGTCAAGTATATCACAGATACTTGATTTTCCTCAACATTTTTTGTAAAATGGGGAGCGGGCAGCCCACAATGGGCATCGTAAGCCCACAAAAGGTGAAAATACCGCAGAACCTGCTGCGAATAACATAAGGGAGCGATTTTATGAAGACGGACGGTATCATTCTGGATGTAGACGGCACGCTTTGGGACGCGATACCGGTCGCGGCCGACGGCTACAACGACGCCATCGCGGCCCGGGGGATGGATTCGCCCCATGTCACCGCCGGTCAGCTGCGCGGCCTGTTCGGACGGCCCATTCCGGCGATCGCCGACGCGGTTTTCCCGTCGCTTGCCCCGGAGGAGCGCTATGCTCTAATCGGGGAATGCATCGCCTGCCAGGAGAAACACCTGCAGAAGCCGCAGCCCGACATGCTCTACCCCGGCGTGGCCGACACGGTTCGCGCGCTCGCGGCGCATATTCCGCTGTTCATCGTCAGTAACTGCCAGGCCGGCTATATTGAGATATTTCTGGAAAAGTCCGGACTCACGCCCTTCATCAAAGATCATCTCTGCCCCGCGGACACCGGACTGGTCAAAGGGCCGAACATCCGTCTGATCATGGACCGCTATCAGCTGAAAAAGCCGGTTTACGTTGGCGATATCGACGCGGACCGCGTCGCGGCGGAGGAGACCGGAGCCGCCTTCTGCTTCGCTTCCTACGGATATGGGGAGGCGCAGCGGGCGGACTATGAGATTGACACGTTCGCTGACCTGTGCGCACTGTTTCTTGAGCAGTAGACGTTCCTGGAATCTGATGCTGCCCACAGTCTATCTGCCTGCTGTCGTCGAAAACGAATGTTTTTGATGACCCTGTATCCGGATGAAAATCATCTGCGAAACACGCTCCGCACCTGTTCTTCCGTCTCCTGAATACTCTGGTCAGAGACGCCTGCTTTTTTCAGTTCCTGATATTCATCCACGGTTCCCTGCCCGTGCGGCACCATCCATGCTCCGGCGTCGCTGCCGAGGCCGATATGCGCTCCCAGCGCCGCCGCCTTTTTCACCCGCTCCGCCTGCATGGCGAGGTTTTTTTGCACCTCCGCCTCCGGAAAGCGCCCGTGTCCGAGGAGATTGGCCACCGGCGCGAAGGTCGGCAGCCAGGCCGTCCCGCGCTCCGCGAGCAACGCGAGCGTCTCGTCCTCCATGAAAAATCCATGCTCCAGACTGTCCACGCCTGCCTCCAGTGTGTAAAAAC
>JAJQCG010000035.1:8106-13753 GCA_021202815.1 Lachnospiraceae bacterium
AAACAGGTGCGATCGCCGTTGCAGTGCGCCATGACCGCCATTCCCGCGTCGTGCGCCGTGCCGATCATCCGCCGGATGGATTCCCGGTCGAGCCCCTCCTCCGTCAGCACGCCCGCGCGGGCGAAATCCAGAATGCCGCTGACCATGATCTTGATGAAATCCGCACCCTCCGCCTTCGCGCGCCGCACCAGTGTCTCATACTCCGCCCAGTCGTCAAAGGGCAGTCCCACGATGCCGCCGTAATGATGCCTTTTATGAATGGCAAAAATCGGCGTCCGGTAGTCGGTCCCATACTCCGGCGCGAGCTCCCGCGCGCGCTTCGACACGCCCCTCGCGTCCCCGCCGTCGCGCACAAAGGTAACGCCTGCGGCACGGTACGCCTCCAGGTTCCGGCGGACCGCCGCCTCGCAGACGCCCGTCTCATGCAGAGCGACCGCCGCCTTGTAATTGACTCCGTCCATGATCGCATGGGCATGGCATTCTCCGAACACAGTTCTTCCCTTCTTTCAGTTCAAAAAGGGCAAAACACAGAGGCGGGGTCCGTGCCCCGCCATTTGCTCTGTCCTTACATCGGAATCTTTATAATAATCTTGCGAATCGTCTTTTCCTCGTCGATCGCGACCGCGGGTATATGCGCATCCTCCGGAAATACGACGACAAAATCTCCCTTATGCATCGGCACGCGGACTCCCTCGCCGGTAGCCGGAGCGAACATGATATCATTCTGCTCACTGTACTCCCCAAAATCTTTAACCAGCTTCACATCCATGCTGGAAATGATCTCACCCTCCTCAAGGCAAAAATGAAGATCTGCGAATTTCCTGTGAGCTTCCCAGTCCTTTTGCTTTTTCAAATCCACGCAGGGAAGACTCGCGGTAAGACCCCCGCCAATCTCGGCCTGCCCTTTTTCCAGAACTGAAAAATCGCCCTTTTCCAGCCAGGCAAGCGCTGTTTCCAGTCCTCCGCCCATCTTTTTGTACCGCTCCGCATATGCAATGTTTCCGGCAATCATATAGATACCATCCTTTTCTACTTTTATATCTACTATAACTTTCCCGTCGCGAACTGTCAAATTTTACAGGGATAACAGCTCTCTCGCTGCACGATTCTGCAGGGGAACTCGATCCGCACCGGTTCCTTATGCCCCCGCGCGATCCGATCGAGCAGAAGATTCACCGCCATATGCGCCATCTCGTCGCGCGGTATGCGGATCGTCGTGAGAAAGGGCTTCGTATTCTGCGACTCCTCGATGTCGTCAATCGAGATCACGGAAATCGCCTCGCGCAGCTTCTTTTTCTGCTTCGCAAGGATTTCCAGCACGCGCACCGCCGTCGCATCGTTCGCGCAGAATACCGCGGAAAAATCCGCTTTCCCCGAAATTTTCTCTCCGAGAAGCTCCTGAAACGCGGCTTCCGCCTGCTCCCTCGTCTGGTCGGTCGGCCGGGTCAGATTGTAATCCATAGAGATATGATTTCGAAACAGGGTATTACAGTAGCCGACGTAGCGGCTCTCGTAGGAGCAGTCGCCGATATAGGCAATCCGCCGGTGGCCGAGCGCGAGCAGATGTTCCATCGCAAGCTCGGCGGCTTTCTCCCCGTCACAGAGGACCTCATCGACGTCAAAATCCATCGAATTGCGCCAGATCCCGACAATGTTGCGGTTGCAGGCGCTGACCCGCTCCAGCAGCTGCCGGGAACAGCGCCCGAGGATGATGAAGCCGTCTGTTTCCGCCGGACTTTCTGCGAGCGATTCCTCCGCGTAAAGAATCTGTCCGATCACCATACTCTGCCTCATCAGCTCGACTTCCAGACTGCGAAACAATTCATAAAAGAAGGGATCGGCCTCAAGGGAGGCGACACGCGCCATGACGATCGTGACGGAACGCGTTTCGGTCCGCCTTTCGGTCTGCGTTCCCGCCGCCTTCTTCAGTTTCCTGGCCACCTCGTTCGGCACATAGCCGATCGCACGCGCCGCCTCCCAGATGCGGTCCTGTGTCTCGCGCGACGCGCAGGTCGGCGAGGCACTGTTCAGGACTCTCGATGCGGTGGAGACAGATACGCCAGCCAGCTCCGCGATTTTTTTTAAAGACATGCTTTCTCCTCTCTGCACCGCTCTTTGCCAATCGCATATAGCACAACTTTATACAGTCTTCGATTCGCGAGGGTTCAGACTTGTATATTACTCCACGCATGACTTCCGGCGCGCAAAGAAAACGTTTGTGTAAATATCGCTTGTGTTTTTTGTTAATCTATGTAAAATACAGTATCATAAATTTGATTTGCAGTCAACTCTATAAAGCAAACGTTTGCTTATTTGCGGGCATGATTTTCTAAAGGAACCGAGGCTTACGCGTGTTCTGAAAACCTTTGTCCGACTGCACATCCTCTTAAGAAAAGGAGATTTCCTATGAAAAAGAAACTGGCGCTTACCATCACCGTATCGCTGCTCGCAGCCTCCCTCGCCGCCTGCGGCGGCAGCTCTTCCACCTCGGAGGACGAGAGCTCCGACGCGATCACGATCACCAACGTCTCCTACGACCCCACGCGGGAATTCTACGAGGCATACAATGAGCTTTTCGTGGAATATTATAAGGAAGAAGCTGGCGTAGACGTCGAGGTCGTGCAGTCGCACGGCGGCTCCGGCTCGCAGGCGCGCTCCGTCATTGAAGGCAGCGACGCGGACGTCGTGACGCTTGCGCTCGCGCACGATATCACGCTGATCGAGGAGGAGGGACTGATCGATGAGGGCTGGATCGACGAGTTCGACGGCAACAGCTCTCCCTACACCTCCACGATCACCTTCCTGGTTCGCGCCGGGAATGAGAAGGACATTCAGGACTGGGACGATCTTATAAAAGAGGGGGTTGACGTGATCACGCCCGACCCGAAATCCTCGGGCGGCGCCTGCTGGAACTTCCTCGCGGCCTGGTACTACGCCGATCTCACCTATGACGGCGACGTCGATGAGATCAAGGCCTTCGTCTCGGCGCTCTACAACAATGTGCTCGTCATGGACTCCGGCGCGCGCGGCGCGACCACGACCTTCGTCGAGAACGGGCAGGGCGACGTGCTGATCGCCTGGGAGAATGAGGCGTTGCTCGCCATCGAGGAGTATCCGGGCGAATTTGAGATGATTACGCCCAGCGTCAGCATCAAGGCGGAGCCCTCCATCGCCATCGTCGATGAGAATGTCGAGGAGAACGGCACGCGCGAGATCGCGGAAGCCTATCTCACTTATCTCTACAGCGACGAGGCGCAGCAGCTGGCGGGCGAGCATTTCTACCGCCCGGGCAATGAGGAGATTCTCAGCACCTTCTCCGACACCTTTGATCTCTCCGTCGTGCTCTGCACGATCGACGATTTCGGTGGATGGGACCAGGCATACGAAGACTATTTCCAGGACGGAGCGATTTTCGATGAAATCTACGCAAACTGACAATCATCATGCATCAAAAGAACAGCGCCGAGGAGCCACAGCCCGCAGAACCGGCGCTTCTTCCCGGCATACGAAGGGCAGGAGCGTCATCCCGGGGCGGGGGCTCACCATGGGCGTCACCATCACGATGCTCTCGCTCCTCATCCTGATTCCGCTGGCCTCGATCCTGACCTACTCGTTTCGCCTGAGCTTCAGCGAGTTTATAGAGCTGATCACCCGACAGAACATCGTGCGCGCGTTCCGCACCAGCATTTCCTGCGCGCTTATCGCTGCGCTCATCAACAGCGTCTTCGGACTCATCCTTGCCTGGGTGCTCATGCGCTACGATTTCCCCGGGAAACGGCTGATGGACGCAATGATCGAGCTGCCCTTCGCGCTGCCGACCGCCGTCGCCGGCATCACACTCTCGAAAATGTATTCCGACAAGGGACTGATCGGACAGTTTTTCGCGAAATATGATATCTCGATCTCCTACACGAAAATCGGCCTCACGATCGCGCTCGTCTTCATCGGCATCCCCTTCGTCGTGCGCGCGCTGCAGCCCGTGATTGAGAAGCTCTCCCCCTCCTGGGAGGAGGCCGCCGCCACGCTGGGTGCAAGCCCCGCATACACCTTCCGCCGTGTGATCCTGCCCGAGCTCACGCCCGCACTGCTGACCGGCTTCGGCCTGGCGCTCGCGCGGGGTATCGGCGAGTACGGCAGCGTAATCTATATTTCCGGAAACAGTGAGAAAAACGGGACGCAGGTCGTCTCCTATGTCATCATGCAGAAGCTCAATTCCGGCAGCGCGGACTACGAGGGCGCGGCGGCGATCGCGCTCGTCCTGCTGATCATCTCGTTCCTGCTGCTCTTCTTCATCAACATGGTGCAGCTGGCCGCGGGCCGCAGGGTATCTTAAAGGAGGAGGACGCTTATGAAAAATCAGAAAAAATCCATTGTTCCCGCTCTGCTGATCGGGATCAGCGTCGTCTTCTTCATCCTCATGCTGGTGCTGCCGCTCGTCATCGTGCTCTACCGCTCGCTGAAGGACGGCCTTGCGCTCTATGTCGAAGCGATCACCGCGCCCAATACCCTGTCGGCTCTGCGCGTGACGCTGATCGCCGCCTCGATCGCGGTGACGGTCAATACCATTTTCGGGCTCTGTGCGGCCTGGCTGATCACAAAATTCGAATTCCGCGGGCGGCAGGTGCTCTCGACGCTGATCGACATTCCTTTCTCGATCTCGCCGGTCATCGCAGGTCTGGCCTTCATCATGACCTTCGGGCGGATGGGCTGGGCGACGCCCTTCATCGACTGGATCAACAATCTGCTCGGGACGGACATCGCGCTCGTCTTCTCGGTACCCGGCGTCGTGCTGGCGACGATCTTCGTCACCTTTCCCTTCGTCTCACGCGAACTGATTCCGGTCATGCAGGCGCAGGGGAACGCCGAGGAGGAGGCCGCCGCGATGATGGGGGCGAAGGGCTTCACGATTTTCCGCAGGGTCACCTTCCCTCATATCAAGTGGACCCTGCTCTACGGCATGATCCTCTGCGCCGCGCGCGCCATCGGCGAATTCGGCGCGGTCTACGCCGTGTCCAAGACGCGCGGGCAGACCTTCACGCTGACGCTCGAAGTCGACGCACTCTACATGGCGGGAGGCGCGGACTCGATCACGCAGGCCTTCGCCGTATCGTCGCTGCTCGTGATTATCGCCGTCGCTATTTTGTTGATCAAGCAGGTCGTAGAGTACCGTGCAAAGCGCAATGAAGAAGCATGACACAACGAAATTAATTCCACTGCAACCCGTTACGCCCGCGTATTCCAACTACACACACAGAAAATGCCCTCAGATACTTGGACAGGGATCTCAAATACGATACGCTGATTGATCAGGCTGCATGCTGCCGGAAAAAGACAGCGGAATGGAGGCAGAAAATGTATGTACAGTTAAATCATATTACAAAAAAATTTGACGATTACGAGGCGGCGAAGGACGTCAGCCTCGGCGTCGAGGAAGGACGCATGGCGGCGCTCTTAGGCCCGAGCGGCAGCGGCAAGACGACGCTGCTGCGCATCATCGCCGGGCTCGAACATCAGGATTCCGGCGACGTGCTGATCGACGGGAAGGTCGTCAACGACGTCCCCGCCGGAGAGCGCGGCATCGGCTTCGTCTTCCAGAACTACGCGCTGTTCCGCTACATGACAGTCTATGAAAATATCGCCTTCGGAC
>JAJQCG010000035.1:13763-15225 GCA_021202815.1 Lachnospiraceae bacterium
CGAAAGAAAGCGGAAATCGACGCGCGCGTCATGGAGCTGATTCACCTGGTCGGGCTCGACGGCCTCGAGAAGCGCTATCCGAACCAGCTCTCCGGCGGCCAGCGCCAGAGAGTGGCCTTCGCGCGCGCTCTCGCGCCGGAGCCCAGTCTTCTGCTGCTCGACGAGCCCTTCGCGGCCATCGACGCGAAGGTGCGCAAGGAGCTGCGCCTCTGGCTCAAAAACATGATCTCCCAGGTCGGCATCACGAGCATCTTCGTTACGCACGACCAGGACGAAGCCGTGGAGGTCGCCGACGAAATCCTCGTCATCAACGAGGGGCGGCTCGAACAGGCCGGAGCCCCGATCGACATCTACAAGAACCCGAAGACTTCCTTCGTCGTGCAGTTCATCGGCAGCTCCGCGGTGCTCTCCGATTTTCGCGGCCTGAAGGGTTTTGAGGACGTCCCGGCCGGTCGCCAGGCCGTCGTCCGCCCCGAGTTCGTCGAGGCCTTCAAGAGCGACAATGAGAAATTTAAGAGCCTGATCGCGGACACGGAGTCCGGCGTGATCACCAATATCGCTTT
Organism: Lachnospiraceae bacterium; assembly: GCA_021202815.1. GTDB lineage: Bacteria > Bacillota > Clostridia > Lachnospirales > Lachnospiraceae > Hominiventricola. The sequence goes on from JAJQCG010000035.1 coordinate 14,327, forward strand.
CCGCGGCAGCTATCTCGAGCTGACACTCGACGTGAACGGCATACAGCTCACGACGAACCGTTCGCTCGAACGCCGCCCGGTGCGTGTCGGCGAGCCGATGTGCGTCCTCATCTACCGCGCCTACATCCTGGACGGGGAGAACACGCGCATCTATGAGAACCGGAGACTGGCCGGGGTGGATGTCGAAGCACTGTAGTTTCAAACATATATTATAGGGAAGGGACTGTGAATTACCCGGCATCCCTTCCCAGGTAGTTGAAGTCTCAATTGATATTCATCTACTTGATGAAGCTCACATGTTTACAAATCTCATTCAAGACAGTTTTCTCACGTTCATTGAAAATCGCTTTATTTCTCTCAAACAGATTATGTCCTTCCGTGTCGATGGAGACAATCAACGGACCAAATTCCTTCACCCTGCAGTTCCACAGGGTCTCTGGCATCCCAAGGTCACACCATTCTGCCTGTACAATCTCCTCTACTTCGGTTGCTGCAACGACCGCACAACCTGCTGGAAATACACAGTGAATTGCTTTGAAGGTTTTGCACGCGTATTCCGTATTGGCACCCATTCCGCCCTTCCCAACAATCACTTTTACTCCAGTTCGTTCCACGAATTCTTTTTCGTACTTTTCCATACGCATGCTTGTAGTCGGCCCGACAGATACCATCTCGAACCTGCCATTCTCTAACGGGCGGATGATGGGACCTGCGTGAAAAATCGCGTTCCCCCGTACATCAATCGGTAGTTCACGATGTCCCTCCACCAAGCGCCTGTGTGCCACATCGCGGCAAGTCGTTAGGCTTCCATTGAGGTAGATGATATCTCCAATATAAATGTCCTTAAGATCTTTATCCGTAATCGGAGTCGTTAAAATTTTCTTTTCACCTTTTATCTA
>JAJQCG010000195.1 GCA_021202815.1 Lachnospiraceae bacterium
AGATATGCGCGTCCGTCGGTTCGACCGTGAAATCGTCGTCAAAGCCCTGCAGCGCTTCTACCGCGTCCTCCAGCGCATCCTCATCCCAGGAAAGCGCATCCTCCAGCTCGTATTCCAGATTCTGTGCGAGAAACCAGAGCCAGACATTCTGCCCTTCCAGTATTTCCTGTAGCGGCTCCGTAGAGGCATAGGAAAGCCCGATATCCGTGCCCGGAATCTCCTCCTCCAGCGTGGTTCCGTCGCTTTTGCGCTCCAGGACGCGCAGCGTGTAGCTACCGATCTGCTCCTCCAGTCCCGCAATCGTCATACCGGACACGTTCACCTGATTGATAACCGTCCCCTTCACAAAACGATTCTGATAGTAAATCACCCCGCCGCAGTATACCGCCAGCAGCAGCGCTGCCAGAACACCACAGATAAGCGGTACAAGCGGAAGACTTCTCTTTTTCTCCTCAGTCTGTTTTTCCATCGCTCCTCCAGTCCTTCCGTTCTCCGTGCTGTCTTTCAGTATACAATTTTTCGGGGGTAAAAACAACCGGGGGCCTTCAAAATCCCCCGGTCAGATCATATTTTACCTGGGCTTCGTAAATTTAACATAAATTCCCCACTTTAGTCCGCGTGAAAAAATTTTTTAAAAAATTTCCAAAAAAATAAAATCAAATCAGAATTACCGGGAACTATCCGGTGTAAGACAAAACAAAAGAAAGGCAGGAAGAAAAAATGTATTGTACAAAATGTGGAGCAACTGTTAACAACGAGGCACGTTTCTGCACCAATTGCGGGGCAACGCTGAGTCCGACCATGCCACACGCGGTAAGGAAACCGGCTCGAAATCGAAGGCGGCGGCTGGTACGCAGATACAGTATTTGACGCGGTGGTCGACGACGGCGACCTGAGCGTTACCAGAGGCGTTGTGTACGGAGAACGTTTTGTCAAGCAATAGCTCTTTTCTGTAAAGACCCATTGAAAAAAAATACGCTATGATGAACAGAGCATTCAAAAGTCCTATGATTTGAGAGGGAGAAAACATGGCTACAATTGATTTTACAGACAGTGTTAACGCAGCCCGAAGGGGCGACATGGAGGCTTTCGAGTTTCTATATAATAAGTCCATCCAGAATTTCCGGGCTTATCTGTATACGATGCTGAAAAGTGAACAGGATATCGAGGACATACTCCAGGAGGCTTACATCCAGATTTATAAAAGTCTTGACAAGCTGGCGGAACCGAAATCCTTTCTGAGCTGGGGGCAGGGAATCTGCCGGAACACAGCGCTGCATCACATCCGCACTGCCGATCGCCACTGGGGACTCGATGATTTTCGTCCTCAGAATTCAGATGATGAATACGAGGGCATGGATGCCATCGCTGCGGATGAAGAATATGGCGATTTCGCGGATCCGCAGGCTCAACTGGACGCCGCAGAGACCAAACGACTGCTGGACGTGATGATCGGTGATCTGCCCGAGATGCAGCGTCTATGCATCTCGCTCTGGCAGCAGGGACTGTCCACCGCCGAGATCGCCGCACAGCTGGATATTCCAAAGGGAACAGTCAACAGCAACGTAAATTATGCAAAGAAAAAAATAAAGAGCAAGGTCCTCCTGCTGGAGAAGCAAGGTACAAAGCTCTACGGCCTCGCACCGATCCCCTTCTTCCTGTGGATCATGTCGCAGTTCCGGGAAAAGGGCGCCCTTGCTCCAGGGGCAGAAGGCGCAGCTTCCTTCGCCGCGATCGCGGAAAAGCTTCAAAGTGGAACCTCCTCTGCTTCTGTGCAGGCAAGCCGGACCGTTTCCGCCGCGCAGGCAGCACAGACGGCCGGAAGCGCTGCCGGAGGTGCCGCGGGTGCGGCTGCAGCCTCCATCGGCGGGGCGAAGATCGCGGCGATCGCGATCGCTGCCTGCGCGCTCATCGGCGGCGGAGCATACCTCGCCACGTCCGGGGTGCTCTCCTCCGATGACGCTTCGGAAGCCATCACAGAGGAGACGGAGGCGGAGCTCGCAGAAGCAGAAAACATTGTGGAAGAGGCAGAAGAAATTTCAGAAGAGGCCGAAGGTCAGGAAACGCCCCACCCTGAATACCTCGTCACCAGAGAGCTCTATACCGGCTACTATAAGGGCTGGCCAACGGAATACATGATCGACTACTACTATGACGAGAATGGCTGGCTCATACAGAAAACGACAGTTGGCACCGAACAGGATCCATACGAGGAGGTTGCGGAAGTCTCCAACCGGACCGAGTACAGCTACGACGCAAACGGCAATCTGCTGAGTGAGATCGAGTATGACCGTGCAGGGCAGACCGACTACTCATACATATGGGAATACGATGCCGACGGAAACCAGGTAACAGAAGAGTATACGCTGTACTATTCCGGGGAGTTTCTTCTGTCTGATACAGTAGAATACAGCTACGACGAAAATGGGAACCGAATCGCAGAATACAGTACACATAAGGATTCTTATTCGGAAATCAATTCCTATTACACATACGAATATGATTCTTATGGCAATGAAATAAAACAAAATTACTATAGTGGAGCGAGTGGAACGACACCTTCCTCAACTGTCGAGTATCTCTATACTTACGACGAAAACGGAAACGTGCTGTCAAAGGAAACTGTCGACGGCGAAGAGACATCGACCCGCAGCTACACCTATGACGAAAACGGACTCCTGTTGAGTGAAACGGAAGAGCTTTATGGCGAGACGGAACTAGTCACCTACACCTACGATGAATATGGAAATATAGCCTCCAAGATTTCTTCCTATGGGATGATTGACGACAATCCGTTAAATGCGACCAGCTATTCCTGCATCGAGTACGAATACAGCCGCTTTGCAGATCTTACAGCATATGAAGACAACGCCAAAACGGATATTCCCCAGCTGATGGAGGAGCAGCAGGCCCGCGTCGAGGATCTGTTCTATCCGATCAGCATGTTCACCGGCTATGGTTACGCCGACTACAATGTGAATGACCCGGCCTCTTTCTGGAATATCATGGACGCAGTCGTCAGCTACCTCTATGGCGAATCCTGGTTCCCCGAAGGTAGCATTTCCGATCAGTATATCAGCTACTCCGCTTCTGTCGTGGAGCAGGTCGCTGCCGCCGTGTTTGCGGACTTCACCGGGTTGCCGGAGGTAGCCGGGACCTCATGGGTGGAATATGCGGATGGCACCTACCGGTTTCTGCTCGGTGATCTGCCGTGGGTCGACGACTACAGCATACAGCCATGGGAAGACAATGGTGATGGAAGCTGGAGCGTGCGCACCTCGTACAGCACCGCGCAAGGTGCTGAAGTGGAAATGACCTTCGTCATCATACCAAACGCCTATGCGGCGAGAGCAGACAGTAGTCTCTTTCTCTTCTCCATCTCCGACATGGAGACAAACTGACAAGGAGGGATCTGCATGAGAGAATCAACAAGGATACGCAGCCCGGGAATGCGGAACATACGCACCGGGAAGCAGATCCGGGAACAGATGCTGGAACAGGATCTGGCACGCCGAAGGCTGTGGAAAAAGATTGTCATTCAGCTGGAAAAAGAAGGACTGATCTGCCAGAGCGCGGACAATCTATAAATCAAAATTCAAATTCAAAGGAGGAAGTATTATGTTTTGTAAATACTGTGGAAAGCAGCTCGCGGAGAATGAACTCTGCGACTGCCCGGAGAGTGTAAAGGAAAGAAGCGCAGAGAACCAGACTTCTCAGCAGGCTGACGCGGGACAGGCCGCACAGCAGGCGGCCGCTGCGATGCAGGATTCCATCCAGCACGCCAAGTCCGCGATTCAGGAGAGCGGCGTCGCGCAAAAGCTCGGCAGACTGCTGACCGGTATGCTCCGCAATCCCTTCCAGACGCTGCAGGACGCCCATGATGACCCGGACAAGACCCCGCAGTACATCATCGGCGGCATCTATTTCATCACTGTGTTCCTGTTTGTCATCAAGCTGTTTACAGGAATTGGCATGGACTTTGGAGAAGCTCTCGGTCCCGCGTTCCTGCTGGGTCTCGTAGCGCTCGTCATCAAAGCAGTTTACGCCGTGTGCTGCTATCTGTTTTCCGGCGACAAAGATCAGAAAATCCAGGATCACATTGCTCTGCTGTGCGCGGCCAGTGTACCGGATGCGCTCTGCTCGCTTATCCTGTTTCTGCTGACGCTGCTCGGCATTGACAATTATGTGCTCATTCTGACCATGCTGTTTATGCTGATTGTGGTCGGTACGCTCTCCAATATGGGCGCCATCCGCACGGCTTTCCGGGAACAGCCCGCAAAGGGATATCATATTTTCCTGGTCGTGACGCTGATCCTCACCATCCTGACGCTGCTCATCGGAAAGAGCATCGTGGTGAGCGCGCTGAAAAAGGCGCTGGGCGGCATGTGGAATTACCTGTTTTAACTGAAAAAAGGAGGTTTGATTATATTTTGTGATCATTGTGGCGCCCATATTGAGGAGGGCGCGAGATTCTGTGAAAAATGTGGCGCAAGGGTAGGTGCGCCGGAACCGACCGAAACAGTGGAAACCGCTGTCCCGACACCCGAAGCCGCGCCTGCGGAAGCAGCGGCAGTCCGGAAATCCGTGATGACTCCCGACAACGAAAGCAGACGGGCAGCGAAACCCTCTTCTTCCGGGAAAGCGACCCCTTCAAAGAAGACGGGGCTCATCATTGCCGCAGTTGCGGTCGTCGTACTCCTGCTGCTCATCGTCACCCGTATGGGCGGAAAGAAAATCAATCTGAACAACTATCTGACGATCACCGCCTCCGGCTACGACACGGTGGGCAATGCATCCTATACCTTTGACACGGAGAGCTTTCTGGACGACTACGAGGACAAAATCAAGTTTTCGAGCAAAGCGGAGGACACCTTCGGAGACTGGCTGAACTATATTGACGCGCCGTCGACGCTGGCGAGCTATGTATCCGGTTCGCTCGACCAGAGCAGCGGGCTGTCGAACGGCGACGTGATTACTTTCACCTGGTCCATCTCGGACGACTCGCTGGAAGAAATCGAGGAGTGCTTCAACTACTCCGTCAAGTTCAGCGACATCGAATACACCGTCGAGGGTCTGGAAAGCGTCGCTTCCTTCGATCCCTTCGCGGATATTGAGCTTGTCTATTCCGGCACCGCACCGGACGGCTATGTGGAGGTACAGAACTCTTCCACCCTCGACGCCGTCTCGGTACTCCGCTTCTCCGTGAATCCTTCGAGCGGCCTTAGCAACGGCGATACCGTGGTGGTATCCCTCTCCAACACGGATATGGACTATTTCGCGGAAACCTATGGAATGGTTCCCTCCGAAACCACAAAGGAATACACGGTAGATGGGCTGGCCAGCTATGTCACGACGCTGGCTGAGATTCCGGATTCCACGCTGGAACAGCTCCGGTCGCAGTGTGAAGATGTCATCAACGCCTATGTTGCGAACGACTGGAACACCGAAGCGCAGTTTCTGAACGGCATGACCTGCCTCGGCAGTTATCTTCTCACGCCCAAGAACGGCGGCACGGAAAATGACCTGTACATGGTTTACAAGATTCAGTCCCATGAATACAACGAAGAGCACGGCATTGACACGACCTACGAATATTATACCACCATCGCGTTCTATGACCTCGTCATCGAAGCGGACGGAAGCTGCTCGGTAGATCTGACCGATTACAGCCTGTGCTCAGAAAAGATCAGCCGGCTTTTATGGGAAGAAAGTTTCTGGAGCAATGTAACATTACATTATAAGGGATACGAGATGCTGGATGAGCTCTACACCAACTGCGTGACAAAGAATATCGACCGTTACAACTGCGAATCCAGCGTGGAAGATGCGGAGATTTGATTTTTCAGGGAGAATACCCTGCCAGCAGCGGCAATTATCTTGAGATCGAATATACCTATGAGTACTGGGAACCCTGACAGAAAAATACCGGCGACTTTGCCTTCCTTCATCGGCTGCGAATTTTCCGCAGCCGATCTTTTTTTACATTTTTTCAAAAAAATTAAAATCAGATGGAAGCTTTCGGGAACTATGTACCAGAAGGGAAAAACATATACGCACAAAGCAAAAGCGCCAACATGCGCGGAAAGGATGAAATCAAATGAAAAAGAAAATGCTGATGACCCTCTTGTGTACAATGACCGTAATCAGTCTGTCCGGCTGCAGCCTGTGGAAAAACACGGCAAAGTCCACTTCAGACTCTGGTTCAGGATCCGGCAAACTGCTAGAAATGATCGAGAACGCTGCGAATACCGCAGAAAGTCAGAACGAAGGCGATGACAGCACTCCCGACGAAAGCTCTGAGGAAACCGGTACCCACGAACATGTACTGGCACAGGAAACACTTAAGGAAGCCACCTGCAGCAATTCCGGCATGGTTCGTTACTACTGCGAGCTGGACAGCTGCGATTATTCCTATGAGGAGACGACCTCCAAAACCGACCACAGTCCCGGCGCATGGGGATACCTGTATGCGCTGGATAATGGCTACTTCGAAGGGCAAAAGTGCACGAGCTGCGGAAAGATTCTCGACTATGAGTACATCGCATATGAAGAAGATACCGACGAGGAAGAGAAGACGGCGGGCGAAGGTAACACCACAAATGCGAACACGGCATCCGGTTCGGACAATTCTTCCAGTGGAAGCACAACCTCCAGTTCGAGCAGCTCCTCCGGCGGAAGCACAACCTTCAGTTCGAACAGCTCCTTCAGCGGAAGCACAACGTCCACCAGTTCAAGCAGTTCCTCCAGCGGAACCGCTGCCTCCAGTTCGTGCAGCTCCTCCAGTGGAAGCACTGCCTCCGGCTCAGGCAGCTCCTCTGACACAGGCGTGGAAACAACCCCCTCCCAGGATGAAAATTCAGGTACGACAGAAAACACACATACACACAGCTATGATGAGGGCGAGATAACAAAAAAGCCACCTGCATCGAAGATGGCGTAAGAACCTTCACCTGCAGTGACTGCGGCGAAACATATACGGAAGTCATTCCTGCGACCGGACACACGGAAGGGGAATGGGAGACGGTAAGGGCGGCCACCTGTACGGCAGACGGCTCAAGGCACACTGCATGCACTGTCTGCGGCGAAACCCTGACAACAGAAACCATCGCGGCCACCGGGCATTCCTATGGCGAGCTTATCGTGACGAAGGAATCCACAGAAAAGGAGTATGGCTCCGGTTACTATAAGTGCTCCTCCTGCGGTGACAAGAAGACGGTTGTGATCGAGAAGGCCGAGCCGCACACGCATGATTATGAGCTGACGGACGAGAAGGCTGTGACCTGCAAGACAGAAGGCAGCAAGACCTATACATGCGGCATCTGCGGCACCTCCTATACGGAGACCATCGCCAGACTCAGCCATACCCCGGGCGACTGGGAAGTGGAGACAGAGGCGACGGAAGACGAGGAAGGCTTGAAAGTCCAGAAGTGCACGGTCTGTGGGGAAACGGTCAACACCGAGGTCATTGAAAAGCTGGCCCACACCCACAACTACGAGGTGACAGACCAAAAGAAGGCGACCTGCACGGAGGATGGATATACCGTTTACATCTGCAAGAAATGCGGGGATTCCTACACGGTAACAGCTGCGGCAAGCGGCCATTCCTATAAAGAGACCAGCGTCACTACAGCGACCTGTGAGACGGACGGAAAATTCGTTTACACCTGTGATAACTGCGGGGACGAGTATTCGACGGCTATCGAGAAGCTGGGCCACAACTACGTGGAGACCAGCAGAACAGATGCTACCTGCGAGAAAGATGGCTCCATCACCTACACCTGTGACCACGATGGCTGCAAGAACAGCTACACGGAAACCATCAAGGCAACCGGTCATACGGAGGGCAAATGGGTAGAAACGAAAGCTGCGGATCTTGGCGTGGAAGGCGAGGAAAGCCTCTGCTGTGCGGACTGCGGTGAGGTTCTGGACACACGGACGACCGACATGCTGCTCACCGACGGGAAAGACGGCGTATACTATATCTGCACCGGATATGAGAACGGTGAACCAGTCATGGAAATGGTGATCGGGCACTTCGATACGGAGGCTGCGGAGCTGATCGCGGAGCAGGTCAATGAACTGAGATCATCGAACGGGATTGCAGAGCTGACGATTGTGACCGGAGACGCGAACCTGCAGAGCTTTGCCAATGGCAGAGCATTAGAACTTACATATTCCTATACGCACATCCGGCCGACGGAAAGCGAGAAAGTTTCAAGTACCTGGTCGATTGGTGAGAATATTGCAATGATGACAGGGTCCAACGGATTTGAATACACTTCATCCTTCCTTGGCAGCAATTTCTACCAAATGTGGTACCAGAGCTCCGGTCATTTAGCGAATATGAAGAATACAACGTATAAGTCAATGGCAGTTTCCGTATTCGCGGAAAAAATTGGCACAAAGCATTATAACTACTACGCAGTCCAGAACTTCTCTTTGACGAAGAACTATACCAAGTATACTGGGGACGCGTGGGATTGATATCCGTCATTACAGCTTTCCGGGACATGCAATAAGGGGAGCCTGCGGCATATGCCGCAGGCTCCCGCTGTTATTTTCCTTCCACCTCCGCAAGCCGTTTCTTCAATTCTGCAAGTTCGGCAAGGGCCTTCTCTTTTTCTGTCCGTTCAGCTTCCACGGCAGCTTCCTTTTCCGCCTGTACTTCCTCGACCTTCTGCTGGAGTTCCTCTACAATAAACTTCAGGGTATTATGATCCAGTGTCCGTATCATCTCCGAATACATTCCGAGCACCTCCCCGGGCTTTGTACGAAGCATGGCAATTTCCTGATAAATCTCCTCCAGCCATGGATAAATCTGTATCCATGCGTCCGCGTCCGCGAGCGTCTCTGTGGCGAGGAGCGATAGCCATGCCGTCTGTCTGTTCTGAGGTTTATGATACGGGAAATTCCGGAATACGTCAAGGGAGACGAGGCAGTATTCCTGCAGAAGATCCATGTCGAGTTCGGTGTCAAAGACGGTTCTTCCGTAGTGGACATAGTGTTCTGGGCAATCTGAGAAAGCTTTCGAGCTTTTCTCATAGATCACGATGACATAGACTTTTTTGATGTCCCGATAGGTAAAGTCTTTCCCTCGTTCGCCTTTTACCCGCGTATACTGCCGCATGAGCAGGTCCGTGGAGTAGCAGGAAAGGCGTTCTTCAGAGAAAGCATAGGGCTGTTTCTGGATCTCAACTGCACACAGGCCGCCTCCGCTGATCTGAACCAGCAGATCCATGACGACGAAGGATTCACCGCTCAGCATACTGTCCTCATTGGGCAGAATGCCGACGATTTTTACCTCCACGCCTAACAGACTGGAGATAAGACTTTCCAGGCGATCCTGATGAATGTCAGGGTGGAAGATGCGTTTAAAAAAGGGATCGTAGGTGAGTGGGAGACTTTTCTTCCCGGTCAGAAAATCAAGAAAGCGCTGCCGCCAGTGCCTGTTCATGGCTTGATATCCGGTGAACAGTTCTGGGGATTTCCGCAGAAGCTGAACAGCCTCTGCCTCCGTTCCCGGCGGTGCGGACCACTCAGTTGGCTTTTGATAATCTTGCAAATCATAGTTTACGGTCATAATTACGCTCCGCTTCTATACATACTACTCTATTCCATAGGGGAAATGAGAGGATAGCGCACACTGCGCAATGTGCGCCGTCAATGTCCGGCCGGACAGGATAGAGATAGTATACACGAAGAAACGGGAAGTGTCACTGGGGTTTACAGATTGTTCATATTTTTTGTGAGAGTTGCACAAAAGAGCCCGCGGCATACGCCGCAGACTCCCTTCTACACTTTGATTATTTTTCTTCTTTTACAATCTGGATGTGCACATCCTCAAGCTGCCGCGGCTCGACCTCGGCCGGTGCGCCCATCATGACATCCTGCGCGTTCTTGTTCATCGGGAAGGGGATGATCTCGCGGATGCTCTCCTCACCGGCAATCAGCATAACCATGCGGTCGACGCCCGGAGCGATGCCCGCGTGGGGCGGCGCGCCGTAGCAGAACGCATTGTACATGGCCGGGAATTTCGCCTTCACATCCTCCTCGCCAAGACCTACAATCTGGAAGGCCTTCACCATAATCTCCGGGTCGTGGTTCCGGACCGCACCGGACGAGAGCTCCACACCATTGCAGACAAGATCGTACTGCCAGGCCAGAATCTCGAGCGGATCCTGCTCCTCCAGGGCCTTCAGGCCGCCCTGCGGCATGGAGAAGGGATTGTGGCAGAATTCCAGCTCGCCGGACTCCTCGCCGATCTCGTACATCGGGAAATCCACGATCCAGCAGAATTCATAGCAGTCCTTCTTCATATAAGCGTCGCTGAGGCCGCCGAGCTTTGTGCGCAGGACGCCCGCCGTCTTCTGCGCAGTCCGCAGATCGCCCGCGGCAAGTCCCACGAAGTCGCCGGGTTTCAGACCCAGCGCCGCGACGACCGCGTCTTTTCTCTCCTGCAGGAATTTGGAGATACCGCCGACGAGCTCGCCCTTGTCGTCCAGGCGGAACCAGTAGGCCTTCTGAGAGCTCTGCACCTCCACGTCCGCACACAGCCGGTCGATGACCTTGCGCGTGCCGGAGAATGCCGGGGCAACGATCGCTTTCACCTTATTCCCTTCAAAAGGTCCGAAACCGCAGTCCGCAAGCGTTTCGGTCGCGTCCTGCACGGTCAGATTAATCCGCAGATCCGGCTTGTCCGTGCCGTAGCGCTCCATCGCGTCAAGATAGGCGATGCGACGGAACGGCGGTTTGGAAGCCTCCTGATAAATGCCATATTTCGAGAAGACCGGCGGCAGCACGTCCTCAAGCACCGCGAAGACGTCCTCCTGGTCCGCGAAAGCCATCTCCATGTCGAGCTGGTAGAACTCGCCCGGGGAACGATCCGCGCGCGCGTCCTCATCACGGAAGCAGGGCGCAATCTGGAAATAGCGGTCAAAGCCCGAGGCCATAAGAAGCTGCTTGAACTGCTGCGGCGCCTGCGGCAGGGCATAGAATTTACCCGGGTGATTCCGCGAGGGCACCAGATAGTCGCGCGCGCCCTCCGGGGACGAGCAGGTCAGGATCGGCGTCGTGATCTCCATGAAATCGTGCGCGATCATGCTGCTGCGCAGATCGGCCACAACCTTGCTGCGCAGGACGATCCGCTCCTTCACCGCCGGATTGCGCAGATCGAGGTAACGATATTTCAGGCGGGCGTTCTCGTCCGCCTCCTTGGAGTGATTGATCTGGAACGGCAGCTCGTTGTAGCGGCAGCGGCCGAGCAGCTCGACCCTCTCCGGCACGACCTCGATTTCGCCGGTCGGCAGCTTCGCGTTCTTGCTGCTGCGCTCCCGCACTTCGCCCTCGATCGCGATCGTCGACTCATAGTTGTAATCCGAGAGCTGCTCCATGATCTCCTCGGTCTCCACCACGACCTGCGTCGTCCCGTAGAAATCCCTCAGAATCAGAAACCCTAAATTTTTGCTGACCTTGCGGAGGTTCTCATACCAGCCGACCAGGCGGACCTTCTGTCCGGCGTCGCTGAGCCTGAGTTCTCCACAGTTGTGGGTTCTTCCCTGCATGTCTTTTTCTCTCCCTATCTGTTAAAAAATTCTTTGAACTCCATGTAGCCCTCTTTCTCGAGCTGCTCCTTCTGGAACTTCTTATTTTTATTCATCATCGTCACGAGCACCTGATTTCCGGCCTCGCGCTCCGCAGTCGCCGTCTTCAGCACCTCGCAGAGCCTGTCCGCCGGCATATTTTTCTCGACGAGGAAAGCCTTCTTTCCTGCCGCGCCGGGGATCTGGAAACCCTGTTCCATCAAAATCGTAATAATGCGCTCAAAGCCGATCGAGAAGCCGCAGGCCGGCGTGTCCTTACCCGTAAACTTTCCGATCATCTTATCATAGCGGCCGCCGCCGGCCACAGAGCTGCCGAACTCCGCCATCTCGATCTCGAAGATCGTGCCTGTGTAGTAGGACATGCCGCGCACGAGCGTCGGGTCAAAGACCAGTTCAAAGCGTGATGCCGCAACCGTCTCCACGCTCTCGCGGATCATACGCAGATTGTCAATGACGCCGTCCTCCAGCGTGCCCGCGAGCTTTTCTTCCAGATAGCTGAGCGGATCCTCCGCCTGCTCCATCTCGCCGAACATCTCCACATAGCGCTCCACGCTGTCCGCCGCGAAGCCCGCCTCCAAAAGCTCCGCCTTCACGCCGTTCCAGCCGATCTTGTCCATCTTGTCGAGGATAATGAAGACAAGGTCATACTGCTCCTCCGGGAAGCTGCAGCGCTCCGCCATCGCCTTCAGGATGTGGCGCTCATTGATGCGCACCTTGAAGCCCGAGAAATTCAGCTTTCCGAGCAGCGTCGTCGTCGCGAGAATGAGCTCAATCTCCGCGAGCGCAGTCGGCTCGCCCAGGATATCGATATCACACTGGACGAACTGGCGAAAACGCCCTCTCTGCGGCCTGTCCGCGCGCCACACGCTGCCGATCTGCAGTGCCTTGAAGGGCGCGGGCAGGCTGTTCGCATTATTCGCGTAAAAACGGGAAAGCGGCACAGTCAGATCGTATCGCAGGCCGCTGTCGGTGAGGTCGGCCTCGCTCTCTGCGGTCTCGAGATTCAGCTTCTCGCCGCGCTTCATGATCTTAAAGATCAGCTTTTCATTCTCGCCGCCCTGCCTGCTGCACAGGTTCTCGATGTGCTCCATGCAGGGCGTCTCGATCGGGGAGAAACCGAAGCTCTTGTAAGTATCCTTGATCAGGCCGGTCACGTAGTTCCGCAGCTGCATTTCCGCAGGCAGGATGTCCTTCATACCGGTCACCGGTTTTTTCTTCATCGCCATATTCATAACCTCTCTCTTCATTTATGCATATTCGCATGGCATCCACTCAAAGTCTGACCCCAGACCCAGGCGCTCAGTCCTCGTGCGGAGCAGATACAGAATCCCACATAACGTCGGAAAAGAACCGCTCCTTCCGCCCGATCATCTCATCGATGCGCGCAATATACTGCCCCACGTCCTTGACGTTCTCCACCCGCTCGATGTGGTTTTCGTCCGGGTAACGCTCCGTCGGCGGCATCACCACCTTCGTCGCCGCCCCCGCGCCCGCCGCCAGGATCGTCTGCTTTTCTTCCATAATCAGTATATTGTAAATTCCGGCTTTGTCAACCTTCGCATAGCCCACATTCTCGAAATTTCCGGCCATATTTTTCTGCCGGTAGAGGTAATAGGGGGACAATCCCATCTCAGCGCAGCGCAGCGCGGTCATGTCCATGATCCGCGCGCTGTTTTCCATGCCCATCTCCTCATACTGGTCGCGGAAAAGCTTCAGCCGGGCCGCACGCTTGACCGCGAGCGAGTGCACAGTGACGCTGTCCGGCGCGAGCGCCGCGATCTCGTCCATCGTGTGCTCCACGTCCTCATAGGTTTCCCCGGGCAGGCCGACGATCAGATCCATATTGATGTCGGAAAATCCCATTCCCCTCGCAAGTCCATAGGCTTCCCGGATCTGCGCGACTGTATGGCGGCGGCCAATGATCTCCAGCGTCCGGTCGTTCATCGTCTGCGGGTTGATGGAAATGCGGCTGATCCCGTGATCGAGCAGTACCTGCAGTTTTTCCCGCGTGATGCTGTCAGGCCGCCCGGCCTCCACCGTAAATTCCTGCAGATGCTCCAGATCAAAGGAGCTCTGTATTTTCGTCAGAAGCCTGTCGAGCTGCCGCGGCTCGAGCGTCGTCGGCGTCCCGCCGCCAATGTAGACTGTGTTCAGCTTCTTATGCCGGAAGCGCCCGGACAGATAATCGAGCTCCTTAAACAGCGCGTCCAGATAGGCGTCGACCTGCTCCTTCCACTTCGATAAGGGATAGGAGGAGAAGGAACAATACAGGCAGATGCTCGGGCAGAAAGGAATCCCGACGTAAAGACTGTAGCCGTCCTCGTAATCAATATTTCGCAGGATATAGCGCTCGCGATTCGCAATCATGACGCTCAGGGAAGCCTTCTCGCGGCTCACAAGCCAGGTGTCCCGCATATGTGCCGCGACCTCCACATTGCTCCTGCCCTGCTCAAGCATCTGCATCGCCAGCTTCGTCGGACGAATGCCGGTCAGCGTCCCCCAGGGCAGCGTACGCCCCGTGTACGCCGAGAGAATCTCGTAGATCAGTCTTTTAAACTGATTTTTCGTCTCCTTCCGGTCGTTCCAGTCGATCGAGCGCGAACCAGAGCCCTTCTGCACGCCGTCCTCCGTGAGCTCCACGGCAACCGACTCATCGGTAAAGAAGACGGACATACGAATGGCCGTCTCCTCTGTAAACTCCTCCTGCACACGCGCCAAAACGCGCTGTCCTGAAAAAAAGGCCTGCGTCAGCGAGTGAATATCATACTCGAAGCTCGGCCTGTTTATTATCACTTCTATCATATTCATCTCAGCCCTTCTCTACAAAAAGGGATTGTGCTTCTTCTCATGTCCGATCGTCGTCTCCGCCCCGTGCCCCGGGCAGACGCGCGTCTCCTCCGGCAGGACAAATAGCTTCTCCCGGATCCCCCGGATCAGCGCCGACGGACTCCCCCCTGGAAAATCACTGCGTCCCACGGACTCCTCGAAAAGCGTATCGCCCGCGAACACGCAGCCCGCCTGCTCGCAGTAGTACGACGTTCCGCCCGGCGTATGACCCGGCGTGTGCAGTACCTTCAATGTGATACTGCAAAGCGTCAGCTCCTGCCCGTCGTGCAGCAGCTCGTCCACCGTAAGCTTCACAGCTCTGCCGCCAATGAACACAGACAGATTTTTCTTTGCATCCTCGAGGAAATCCTGCTCCTCCTTCAGCGCATAGGCCTTCGCGCCGCTCAGCGCCTTCAGCTCTTCCACGCCGCCGATATGATCCATATGTCCATGCGTCAGCAGGATCGCGCGAATCGTCCATCCCTGCTCGTCCGCTTTTCTTTTGATGCGGGGCGCTTCCTCGCCCGGATCAAAGACCAGCGCTTCCTTCGTGTCCTCATTTACCAGAAACCAGCAGTTCGTCGGCAGTTTTCCCACTTTATCGGACGTTACCGTAATTTTTCCCATACAATCCTCCTAACTCACCGAGCGCTCGATATCCAGCCCGCTCTCC
>JAJQCG010000178.1:0-2442 GCA_021202815.1 Lachnospiraceae bacterium
GCAGAAAAATTTATATCCAAGGCTAGCCGTCGCGTTAGCGACTTGGTACAATAAACACAAACGTGAAAAGGAGGGACTGATGATGCCATGGTGTCCTGTCTGTAAGAGTGAATATGTAGAAGGGAAAACGCACTGCCCGGACTGCGATGCGGATCTGGTGGATGAGCTGCCGCCGGAGCAGCCGGAGAAAGAAGAGGTTCCCACACTGACCGCGGAGGAAGCAGCGGATATCCGCGCACGCCGCGCCGCCGCGTCGCAGGCGCATACCTATACCTCCGCCAGGGAGAAGCAGTCGGAAAACCGTTCTTCCGCCTGGACCTTTCTGATCGTGGGCGGCGTGGGGCTCGTGGTGATTACGCTGGCGCTGCTCGGCGTTGTAAAGCTTCCGCTGAATACCTTCTCTCTCGCCGTGATGGAGGTGATCTTTGTCATTTTCCTGATTATCGCGGCGCAGTCCTTCCGCAAAGTGATGCGGCTTATGGACGACATCACCCGCGAGGATACGCTGGATGAGAAAGTGCAGACCTGGATGCGGGAAAATCTGGCGAAGGAGGAGCTGCTCGCGGACGTCGACGCGGACACCACGGAAGAGCTGCAGTACTTTATGGTTTCAGAGGAAATCTGCAGACGGCTCATGCTGCAGTTCCTCGAGATCGAAGACGCCTACGCCGATGAGCTGACGGAGAATTATTACAACGAGCTGTTTTCATAAGGCTTGGACAAAGACAGAAGAGCAGGCCGTCTATCGCAGTCTGCTCTTCTGCCTTTTTGTTTCGGTGCGTCTGCCGTGGGTTCCGTAAAGCAGAAACAGCCGGAATTGTAAATCAGAAAGCGGAAAGCGGCGCCTCTTATTCGCTAAAAAGCGCTGCTCTCTACACTGTCACAGAACTTATTTATTGCTCAGATATTCGTGGATGCCCTTCGCAGCCGTCTTGCCTGCGCCCATGGCGAGGATGACGGTGGCCGCGCCGGTCACGGCGTCGCCGCCGGCGTAGACGCCCTCTTTCGAGGTCGCGCCGGTTTCCTCCGTCACAACGATGCACTGCCTGCGGTTGATCTCCAGACCCTTCGTCGTCGAGGAGATCAGCGGATTCGGCGAGGTGCCGAGCGACATGATGACCGTATCGCAGTCAATGTCAAACTCAGAACCGGGAACCTCGACCGGACGGCGTCTACCGGAGGCGTCGGGCTCGCCGAGCTCCATGCGGATGCACTTCACACCCTTCACCGCATCGTTCTCATCGACCAGGATCTCCACCGGATTCGTCAGGAGGTCAAAGATGATGCCCTCCTCCTTTGCATGGTGGACTTCCTCCGCACGAGCCGGAAGCTCCTCCTCGCTGCGGCGGTAGACGATGTGCGTCTCCGCGCCGAGACGAAGCGCGGTGCGGGCCGCGTCCATCGCCACGTTGCCGCCGCCCACGACGACGACCTTCTTGCCATGGACAATCGGCGTATCATAATCCGGATTGAAGGCTTTCATCAGATTATTTCTGGTCAGGTACTCGTTCGCAGAGAGTACGCCGCAGGCGGTCTCGCCCGGGATGCCCATGAACTTCGGAAGTCCCGCACCGGAGCCGATGAACACGGCGTCGAAGCCCTCGTCCTCGATCAGCTCGTCCAGCTTCACGGTCCTGCCGATGATCACGTCGGTCTCGATCTCCACGCCGAGCGACTTCACGTTCTCCACCTCGGGAGCGACCACGCGGTCCTTCGGCAGACGGAACTCCGGAATGCCGTAGACCAGCACGCCGCCCGCCTTGTGCAGGGCCTCAAAGATCTTGACCTCGTAGCCGAGCTTCGCGAGATCGCCCGCGCAGGTCAGACCTGCAGGGCCGGAACCGATGACGGCGACCTTCTTGCCATTCTTCTCGGCGGCCGGGGTCGGCTTGATGCCATTCTCGCGCGCCCAGTCCGCGACGAAGCGCTCGAGCTTGCCGATGGAAATCGGATCGCCCTTCTTTCCGCGGATGCAGACGCCCTCGCACTGGCTCTCCTGCGGACACACGCGGCCGCAGACTGCCGGGAGCGAGGAGGACTCGCTGATGATATGGAACGCATCCTCAAAGCGCTCCTCCTTGACCGCGGCGATGAATCCCGGGATGTTGATCGATACCGGGCATCCCTCCATGCACTTCGCCTTCTTGCAGCCAAGACAGCGCTGCGCCTCTTCTACTGCCTCTTCCTTATTATAGCCATAGCAGACCTCCTCGAAGTTCGTCGCGCGAACCTTCGGCTGCTGCTCTCTTACCGGTACTCTTGTCAATCCTTCCGCCATTATTTGTCACCTCCGCATAATCCGCATCCGCCGTGATGGGTCTCGCCCTCCTGGTATTTCAGAAGCCTGCGGCCTTCCTCTGTCTTGTACATGGCGGCGCGCTTCATCGCCTGGTCAAAGTCGATCTTGTGGCCGTCGAACTCCGGGCCGTCCACACAGGCATA
>JAJQCG010000178.1:2452-14998 GCA_021202815.1 Lachnospiraceae bacterium
CCGACCATCACACGACAACCGCCGCACATGCCGGTGCCGTCCACCATGATCGGGTTCATGCTGACCACGGTCGGGATGCCAAGCTTCTTCGTCGTGAGACAGGCAAACTTCATCATGATCATCGGGCCGATCGCGACGCAGTGGTTGAACTCTCTGCCCTCGCTCACGAGCTTCTCCAGCATGGCCGTGCCGACGCCCTTGAAGCCGTAGCTGCCGTCGTCCGTGCACAGATGCAGGTTGCCGACCGCGCTCATCTCATCCTCAAGGATCAGCAGATCCTTCGTCCTCGCGCCCACGATGATATCGCAGTCGATCCCGTGGTCATGCAGCCATTTCGCCTGCGGATAAACCGGAGCGGTGCCCACGCCGCCCGCGATGAAGACGATCTTTTTCTTTTTTACTTCCTCAAAATCATCCGTCACCAGATCGGACGGACGTCCCAGCGGACCTACGAAGTCGAGGATGGAATCTCCGGCCTTCAGGTTCACCAGCTTATAGGTCGATACGCCGATGGGCTGGAATACGATGGTAACGGTACCCGCCTCTCTGTCGTAATCACAGATCGTCAGCGGAATACGTTCCGCGGTCTCGTCCACGCGCACGATGATGAACTGCCCGGGCTCGCAGGATTTCGCGACGCGCGGTGCAAGAATCACCTGCTTGTAGACGCTTGCAGAGAGCTGCTCTGCCTCCAGAATTTTAAACATACTTGACCTCCTTTGATTTTTGCAAATCACTGTGTATTATCATAATGCATCTTTGTGAATAATTCAACAAATTCCGAAAAAATTTTCGATGAAAATTCTTTCCGGATCACGGCGTCTGCGCGGGATCCGCTTCTGTCCCTTCCGTTCCTTCTGTCTCCTCCGGCTCCGCCACCTGATAAATCACTTCCTCGATGCCGCTCTCCCTGTTTTCGCTGTCGATCGCGATGGCCTGCAGAACGGTGAGTCCCGGATTGATCTGGATCGCGCCGGTATAGAGACTGGAGTAACGGTCCGGCTCCTGCCCGTCCGTCGTGTAGTAAATCCTGCTGTCCGCCCCCGCGGTGATCGTCACATAAAAGCTCTCCGCGTATTCGCCGGAGGGCATGCTGAAGACCGGCTCGTCCGGGTAGATAAAGACAATCTCATAGGTGCCATCCGCCTCCATGCTCTGCACGCCGTCGTTCCGGATAAAAACCGCGCGCAGCACCGTCGTGCCCTCGTCTATGTAAATCTTCCGATTGTAAAGCGTACTGTCGGCATCCGGCGTCGTCCCGTCCGTCGTATAATAGATATGGCCGTCCGCAGCCTCCTCGTGCGTGATCACGACCTGCAGGCTGTGATTGTAGGTGCCGGGTTCGACACTGAAGGTGGGTTCGGCGAGAAGGAGCGGCGCTTCCTCCTCGGGCTCCTCCGTCACTTCTCCCGACCCGCCCGCCAGAGAGTAGGCCGCCTGAAAGATAAGAAAGCCTGCCGCGATCAGCAAAACAGCGCAAAGCACATATCTGCGCTTCGCCCCTTTTGCCTTTCCGGCAGTGGCAGGCGCTTCCTCCGGTAATTTCTCCGAGGGTGTTTTCTCCGGCTCTTCTTTTTCGGCTCCGATCGCGATATCGTCCTCGGGACTGTAGTCCGGCACCATCTGGATCGCCGCGCCGCACTGCACACAGTAAATCTTTCCCTCCGGGATTTCGGCTCCGCATTTCTGGCATTTCATGATGGAAAATGCGTCCTTTCCTTAAACATACTCGTCTATGTACTGCTCGAACTGCTCCATGGACATCAGAATCTTACGGGGCTTTGTGCCCTCCTCCTCGCCCACGACGCCCGCGTCGGCAAGCTGGTCCATGATGCGCGCCGCGCGGTTAAATCCGATCTTAAACCAGCGCTGCAGCATGCCGATCGAGGCCTTGTCCTTCTCGATAATAAATTTTCCGGCCTCAGCGAACAGCACGTCGCGTCCGCTTCCGCCTCCCGCGGCTGAACCGGCGTCCGATGCGGAGGCGCTCTCTGCCGCGCTCTGCATTTTTTCAATCTGGCTGGCGATCTCGGCCTCGGCCTCCGTCGTCTCCCGCTTCTGGGAGCTCAGGAACTCGACCACCGCGCCGACCTCTGTATCGGAGACCAGCGCGCCCTGCACGCGCAGCGGCTTCGGGATGCCGGACGGGGCAAAGAGCATATCGCCCTTTCCGAGTAGCTTCTCCGCGCCGTTCATATCAAGGATCGTGCGCGAGTCCACGCCGGATGAGACGGCGAAGGCGATTCTCGATGGCATATTCGCCTTGATCAATCCGGTAATCACGTTGACCGAGGGACGCTGCGTTGCGATGACCAGGTGGATACCGGCCGCACGGGCAAGCTGCGCCAGACGGCAGATCGCGTCCTCGACCTCGCCGGGCGCGACCATCATCAGGTCGGCCAACTCGTCGACAATAATCACGATCTGCGGCATCTTCTCGGGTTTCTCCCCCTCGATATCCGCGAGCGCCTCGATCTTGCTGTTGTAGCCCTCGATATTCCGGACATTGGTCTCTGCGAATTTATTATAACGGCCCATCATCTCATTGACGGCCCAGTTCAGGGCTCCCGCCGCCTTCTTCGGGTCTGTCACGACCGGCGTCAGCAGGTGCGGGATGCCGTTGTAGGCGCTGAGCTCCACGACCTTCGGGTCGATCATGATCAGACGCACCTCGTCCGGCCGCGCCTTGTAGAGAATGCTCATGATCAGCGTATTGATGCAGACGGATTTTCCGGAACCGGTGGCTCCGGCGATCAGAAGATGCGGCATCTTCGCGATGTCGGAGACCATGATATTCCCGGCGATATCCTTGCCGACCGCAAAAGCAATCTTCGAGGGGTTCTTTTTGAATTCTTCCGACTCGATCAGCTCCCGCAGGGGGACGACCGAATTCTCCCGGTTCGGTACCTCGATGCCGACCGCCGCCTTCCCCGGAATCGGCGCCTCGATACGCACGTCGGGAACCGCGAGATTGAGCTTGATATCGTCCGAGAGCGACACAATCTTGCTGACCTTCACGCCGTGCGCCGGCTGTACCTCAAAGCGCGTCACCGCGGGACCGCAGCTCACATTCGTCACCGTGGCGTTCACGCCGAAATCTTCCATAATCTGCTGAAGATGCTGCGCCGTCTCCTGAAGCTGCGCGGCGGAATTGCGCTGACCGGAGCTGCGCTTCGGCATCTTGAGCAGCGAGAGCGGCGGAAACTGGTAATCCTGCTGCGCTTTTGGAGCAGGCTTTGTCATCCTCTTTGGCGCTGTCTGTATGATAGCAGGCGCAGGCGTCTCAGGCTCCGGTTCCGGCTGTGACACCGGTCGGCTCACTGGCGTCTTCTCTGTCTGCTCTCTATTCTGCTCCTGTTCAAACTCACGCTTGCTCAGGGCATTTCTTACCAGGTCGTCCTCGCTGAAGCCGATCTCCTGCACGCCGCCGGTCAGACTCGTCTCCTCCTCGTAGTGCCTCGGCTCCGGGCGATGAATCGTAATGGACGGGCGCTTCCGCTCCGGTTCCTCCACGGCCTTTTCCGTAACCTTTTCCACGGGCTTTTCCGTGGTCTTTACAGGCGGCTGTTCCTCCACAGTTTCCTGCTTCTCTTCCGGCTCCTCGCCCAGCTCAACGAGGCCGCTTTCCGTGGGCTTCGGAATCTTCAGGTCGGGCGTGACGCCGCTCGCCTTCTGCTCACGGCGGCTTTCCTTCCGCTGCTCGGAGATCTCCCTCCGACGCTCCATATTTTCTCTCGTAGACTCATAGACCCTGCGGCTGCCGTCGGACATACCGCGCACGAAGGAGCGCCCGGTGATAATCACAACGCTGATGATCAGCACGCCGATCAGGAACAGGCAGGCGCCGATCGCGCCGAAGGCGCTCTGAAGCAGCGTCCAGATACCCCCGCCCACGATGCCGCCACCGGTGTGCCAGGTACGGCACCAGGTGAAGATTTCTCCGATACCTTCCGCGTCCGCCTTTCCCATCGTAATCCGGTGCAGCAGCGCTTCAATCGCCACACAGGCGAGCAGCATGCCGACGACCTTCACCTTCGCGATCGGATTTTCCCGGTTCGCGAGGGAAAAGAGGATGACCAGCAGAAGAAACAGCGGAAACACGTAGGCGAGGAGCCCGAAGCAACCGAACAGAAGGCCGCTCAGGAACTCTCCCACCGCGCCGCCGATACCAAAATTGCTGACAAATAAAAAGATGGAAAAAATAATGAACAGCACGAGGAGAACCTCGTCCCAGATCCCGTTTCCGGATTCCGTGAAGCTCGTCCTCTTCGCGCTGCTCTGTGTCGTTTTCCCTTTTGCGGAGCTGCTGCTCTTCCGGCTTCCGCTCTTTTTTGTTCCACTCATACTGTCAATTACTCCCTGTCTGGAAAAAAGGACTCGCCCCGGCGGACCAGCCCTTTCAACGCATAGTATTATAACATAGGGTTAAACGCTTGTCAAAGATTCTGATTTTTACAGGGATTCTTCGAAAAGATTCTTGTAGCCCTCCCCGTAGATTTCGCTGGCGCTCGTGATGATCAGGAAGGCCTCCGGGTCTTCCGCCTTCACAAGCTCCTGCACGCGCGGCCCCACCGTACGCCGGACGACGCAGAGAATGACCTGTTTCTCGCGACCTGTCCAGCCGCCTGCGCCGTGCAGGTAGGTGATGCCCACCTCCAGCTCCGTCAGGAGGCGTTTGCCGATGTCGTCCGGCTTTTCCGTGATAATGTAGATCAGCTTCGCCTCGTCTCCTCCGTAGAGCACATAATCGAGCGCCCGCCCGCTGATAAGCACAGCGATCATGGCGTAGAGCGCGATATTCAGATCGCGGAACACCAGGCCGGAGATCGCCACAATGATCATATCCGTGCACTGGAAGAGAAAACCGGTCTTCAGATAGCGGTATTTCTGCCGCAGGATCTTGATAATAATGTCTGTGCCGCCGGTCGTCGCGCCTGCCCGGAAGATCAGGCCGATTCCAAAGGCGATCAGCACGCTGCCCGCGAGCGCCGCGAGGAGCGGATCGTCCGTGGCTGCACCGCAGCCGGCCAAAAGGTTCGTGAAGGTAGAGGTCAGCACGACGGCGTAGGCCGTCTTTCCCATGAAGCGCCAGCCGAATTTCCACACGCCGAGGAGGACGATCGGGATATTCAGCAGGAAATAGAGCGTACCGGTATCGACGCCCACGAGCCGGTTCAGAATGACGGAGATACCCGTCACACCGCCCGGCGCGAGATTGTTCGGGTCGAGGAACAGGCTGATGCCCGCGGCGTAGATGAAGGCCGCGACGGCGATGATAAGAAGATTTTTTATGATGCGAATATTGTTCTGTTTCATAATATACCGGGCTGAAAGCATCTGCCTGTCACGATATCGCAAATACATCCTCCAGCGCACCTATGCAGCCGGATATCTTCCTACCCTGCTCTCCTTTTTGTAAATAATCAAAGTTTTAAAATACCCGGCAGGTCAGCCGGGCATTCGTGGACACTGCTTCTGCGCATGTTCCTGAAAGCTCATTGTGCGCCGCAGTCGATTTTTTATATTAAGCATGGCATATCAATCAACCAGGCTTCCCATATAATAAAATCCCTTACACTCGTCCAGACGAACCCGGACGATCTGTCCGATCAGCTCCGTCCCGCCCGGAAAATGGACGACGTGATTATTCCCCAGGCGTCCGGTCACATAGCCATCGAGCTGCTCGTTCGGCTCCTCGACAAGCGCCTCCTGCACACTGCCGGTGAAGCGCTCCGCCATTTCCCGGGAAATATCCTGCACTTTTGCCAGCAGCCGGTCAAAGCGATCCTTCACGACCTCGTTCGGCACCTGATTTTCCATGGCGGCCGCCGGGGTGCCTGTCCGCTTGCTGTAGATGAAGGTAAAGGCGCTGTCATAGCGCACGGTTTCCACCACGTCGAGCGTCTCCAGGAAATCCTCCTCCGTCTCGCCCGGAAAACCGACGATAATATCCGTGGAGAGCGCGATATCCGGCATCGCCGCCCGTATTTTCTGCACAAGCTCCACGTACTGTTCCTTCGTGTAGCGGCGGTTCATCACCTTCAGGATGCGGCTGCTGCCCGACTGCAGCGGCAGGTGCAGATGGCGGCAGATCTTCTTCGACTGCGCCATGACCTCGATGAGCTCATCCGAGAGATCCTTCGGATGCGAGGTCATAAAGCGGATGCGCTCGAGGCCGTCGATCTGCTCCACTTCCCTCAGAAGCTGCGCGAAGCTCAGAGGCTGCGGGAGCGTCTTTCCATAGGAATTGACATTCTGTCCGAGCAGCATGACCTCACGCACGCCGTCGCTCACCAGCGCCTCGATCTCGCGGATAATATCACGCGGCTCACGGCTCCTCTCCCGCCCCCGCACGTAGGGCACGATGCAGTAGCTGCAGAAATTGTTGCAGCCGAACATGATGTTCACACCCGATTTAAAGGGATATTTGCGCTCGGTCGGCAGGCCCTCGACGATCTGGTCGGTATCCTTCCAGATATCGATGACCATGCGGTCGGAGGTCAGCGTCCGCACCAGCAGCTCCGCAAACTTGAAAATATTGTGCGTTCCGAAGATCAGGTCAACGAAGCGGTAGCTCTTCTTCAGCTTCTCGACCACGGTCGGCTCCTGCATCATGCAGCCGCAGAGCACGATCTTCATATGCGGATTTTTCTTCTTATAGCCGTGCAGTACGCCAAGACGCCCGTAGACGCGCTGATTTGCGTTCTCCCGCACGGTGCAGGTGTTGTAGATGACGAAATCGGCCTCCTCGCTCTGCGTCTCCACGTAGCCCGCCTCACGCAGAATGCCGGAAAGCTTCTCCGAGTCGCGCGCGTTCATCTGGCAGCCGAAGGTCGTGATGTTCGCCGTCAGCGGCCTGCCAAGGCGCGCGGACTCCTCCCCGATGAGCCGCCGGGCCTCCTGCATGTACGCGTACTGGCGCTCCGTCTCTGACATGGACGCCGCCATTTCTTCTATTCTGTCCAGTTTTTCCATATTACATTCCTTTTTAATATGTTGTTCTCCGCAACAAGTACAATCTTCCATAATTACCGGACTATGTACACAGGCTGTTTTTCTGAAAGTACAGATTATCACAACACCAGCCCCGAAAGCTCCTCCTGCACCGTCTCATAAAAGCTCTCGTCCGTGACCGCGCTCACGACCTGCTCTGCGGTGACGCCGAAAAGACTCGTCCCCGTCAGGCTCATATAGGCGAAGCCCCCGAAGAGGAGCAGACAGATCGGGAAGCGTATCTTGAATACAGTCAGAAATCCGGATGGCTCCGCACGGGTTTCTCCCATAAGCTCGGCCCTCCGGCTTCCGTAAGTTTCTTTCAAAAGCTGATCGCGGTATGCGCCCATTTTCTCACCCCCGCTGCTAAGCTATGCGGTGAAGAGCTCCTGCATACCTATCTTTTTGCAAGTTCCTCTGTGATATCCTCCCAGGTGACGCCGCGCTCGACCATCAGCACCATCGCGTGGTACAGAAGATCGCTCATCTCGTACTTGATCTCCTCCGGGTCCGGATTCTTGGCCGCGATGACAAGCTCCGTGGCCTCCTCGCCGACCTTTTTCAGAATCTTGTCCAGGCCCTTGTCGAAGAGGTAATTCGTGTAGGAGCCCTCCTTCGGATTCGCTTTCCGGTCCTTAATCACGTCATAGACCTCCTTAAAAACCCGCAGCGGGTTGGAGGTATCGTACTCCTTCTTCAGAATATCTCGGTAGAAGCAGCTATAATTGCCGGTATGGCAGGCCGCGCCCACCTGGCTCACCTTCGCGAGCAGGGTGTCGTTGTCGCAGTCAATCGACAGCGCCTTGATGTACTGGAAATGGCCGCTTGTCATGCCCTTGACCCAGAGCTCCTGACGGCTGCGGCTCCAGTAGGTCATCTTGCCGGTCTCAATCGTCGCATCGAAGGCCTCCTCGTTCATGTAGGCGACCATCAGCACCTCCAGCGTGCGGTAATCCTGCACGACGACGGGAACGAGTCCGTCGGAATTCGGCCGCAGCTCCTCCCACTCCATCTCGCTCGTCAGGACGTGCATCTTGAGGCCGCGCTCCGCCGCGGTGGCCTTGAGCCCCATGAAATCCGCCACCTCCGAGGAAAAGTAAGCAGTCGAAATGCCGTCCGCCCACTTGTTGGACAGGACGTCGATCACCGCCTCCTCCGTCGCCGCGCCGCTCACGCTGATGACCGGCAGCCTTCCACCAAAGGGACAGTAATCATCCGAGCCGGACCAGAAAGCCAGGCTTCCAAACTCCGGGAAATTCGCGGCATACTGCGATTCGTCGGAGATACTGAAGGCAATTTTGTCGCGGCCAAAGCGCTTCGACACCTCTTCGAGCATCTCCACATTGCTCGCCCTGCCGCAGTTCAGCACCGCCTTGTGGCAGCCCGCGTACAGAATCTTTTTTGCATCCTCCACGCGGCGGATATGCCCACCGGCGTAGACCGGAATCTCGACCCGGCGCACGAGCTCCCGCAGCATGCTGATATTCTGCTCGTGTTCTTCATCGGACTCGGACAGATCAAAGAGCAGGATCGCATCCGCCCCGTTGTCGCTGTAAAAAGCGGCGAGCTCCACCGCATCCCGCCCTCCGGTCTTTCCTTTTCGCACCGGCATGACCGGCACCAGGTATTTTTTCCTCATATCAGAGACTTCCTTTCGTCGATAAAACATCCGTAATCCGCGGGTCCTGTGCGACCGCCATGTCGAGCGCCTTCGCGAAGGCCTTGAACATCGCCTCACAAAGATGGTGGCTGTTTCCGCCGGATAAGACCTTGAAATGCAGGTTCATCGCCGCGCTGTAGGAGACCGCGTAGAAAAACTCGCCGATCGTCTCGGTATCAAGCTCTCCGATCATCGGCGCGCCAAAGGCGGCGTCCGATACATAGTAGGGGCGACCGGAGAGATCGACCGCGCAGAGCACCAGCACCTCGTCCATCGGCAGGATGCAGCTGCCGTAGCGGCGGATGCCCTTCTTGTCGCCTACAGCCTCGCGGATTGCGGTTCCGAGCACGATACCCGTGTCCTCCACCGTGTGGTGGCAGTCCACCTGAAGGTCGCCGTCTACCTTGAGGTTCAAATCAAAAAGGCCGTGTCTGGCGAAGCCGTCCAGCATGTGGTCAAAAAATCCTATCCCCGAAGAGACCGCAGCCTTTCCGCTGCCGTCGAGCTCCAGCGTGAGACAGATCTTCGTCTCCTTCGTATTTCTCTCTACTGTGGCCATCCTGCTCATGACTCCCCCTCCTTCTCCTCAAAGCGCACCGCGATCGAATTCGCATGCGCGGTCAGATGCTCCGCTTTCGCAAAATATTCAATATCCTCGTGCGCCTTCTCCAGCGCTTCCCTCGAATAATAGATAATACTCGATTTCTTGATAAAATCGTCGACCGACACCGGGGAGAAGAAACGCGCTGTGCCATTCGTCGGCAGGATGTGGTTCGGCCCCGCGAAATAGTCGCCGAGCGGCTCGCTGCTGTAGGGTCCGAGGAAGATCGCCCCCGCGTTGTGCACCTTCGTCATGACCTCAAAAGGATTCTCCGTCACGATCTCGAGGTGCTCCGACGCGATCGCGTCGACCGTCTCAATCGCCTGCTGCAGCGACTCCGCCACCAGGATATAGCCATAATTGTCGAGCGATTTCTGGATAATCTCTTTTCTCGACAAATGCTTCACAAACTCGTCGACCTCAGCGGATACCTCCTCCGCCAGCTTCCGGCTCGTCGTCACCAGAATCGCGCTCGCCATCTCATCGTGCTCGGCCTGCGAGAGTAGGTCTGCCGCCACATAGCGGGCATTCGCGCTCTCATCCGCCAGGACGAGGATCTCGCTCGGTCCCGCGATGGAGTCGATGCCGACGATGCCGGAAACCGCCTTCTTTGCCAGCGCGACAAAAATATTTCCGGGACCGGTGATCTTGTCCACCTTCGGGATCGTCTCCGTACCATAGGCCATCGCCGCGATCGCCTGTGCGCCGCCGATACGATAGACCTCATCGACGCCCGCCTCCTTCGCCGCGACGAGCACCGCCGGATCGATCTTCCCGTCCTTGCAGGGCGTGCACATGATGACGCGCCCCACCCCCGCGACGCGGGCGGGCACGATATTCATCAATACCGACGAGGGGTAGACCGCCTTGCCGCCCGGCACGTAGACGCCCGCCGTGCGAAGCGGCGTGATCTTCTGCCCGAGCAGCGTGCCCTCCTCCGTCGTGTCGAACCAGCTGCTGCGCTTCTGCTTTTCATGATAATTCCGGATATTATGTAAGGATTTGCGTATCGTCGCGAGCAGTCGTTCGTCGATCTCCTCATAAGCCTCCTGCATCTCCTCCTCGGATACGCGCAGATTGTCCGCGCGGATGCCGTCCCAGTCGAAGCGCGCCGTCAGCTCGAGCAGCGCCTTATCTCCGGCCGTGCGCACCTGATCAATGATATCCTGCACCGTGTCGGCGTACTCCCCATAGTCTGAAGTGCTTCTCTTCAGAAGCTTTTGCAGCAGATCCTGCCTGGACTGCTGATCCAAGGTCACAATTCTCAATTTTTTACGCCTCCTTCAGTGCGGCCTTCAGATCGCCGATAAGCTTTCCGATCCGCTCCTGTTCCATCTTCATGCTGACCTGGTTCACAACCATGCGCGCCGAGAGCGGGCAGACCTCCTCGAGCATGGTAAGCCCGTTTTCCCGCAGGGTCGATCCGGTCTCGACAATGTCGACGATCACCTCGGAGAGTCCGACGATCGGCGCCAGCTCGATCGAGCCGTTCAGCTTAATAATCTCAACAGTCTGATGCTTTCTATTGTAAAAATAATCCCGCGCAATATTCGGATATTTGGTCGCCACACGGATCAACTCCTGGTGCTGCAGGTATTCACGCGCCGACTCCGGTCCGCAGACGCACATCCGGCATTTTCCGAAGCCGAGATCGAGCACCTCGTACATGCGCCGCCCTTCCTCGAGAATCGTATCCTTGCCCACGACGCCGATGTCCGCCGCTCCGTACTCCACATAGGTCGGCACATCCGGTCCCTTCGCGAGGAAAAAGCGCAGGCCGTGTTCCTCATTGACAAAGATCAGCTTCCGGCTGTCCGGATCCTTCATCTCCTCGCAGAAAACGCCCGCGCGCTCGAAGAGTTCCATCGTCTTTTTCACCAGACGCCCCTTCGTGAGCGCCACTGTCAGGTATCTCATATCCATCTCCATTCCGCCGCCCTCTTCGCCTGCAGCAGTCGCTACTGGAAAAGAGCTGCTTTCCTTCCCGTTACAGCTTTTCTTCTTTCAAAGTTCCATTCTGATAATGCAGAAACTCTCCCGCGCCTGTCCGTCCCGCGTAGGCGCGATAGTCGTCAAGGCTTTTCCCCTCCGCCGCGAGGAGCAGCTCCACCTCTTTGCCCTGTCCGCGAAGCTCCTTCGCAAGCGCCAGCGCCGCGGCGCGCTCCGCTTCCTGAAAGACGATAAGGACGCCCGCATGATCATCCTCCGCCGCAAGGTTCTGCCGGGTAAGCGCGCTTAAGAGCTGGTCGACGACAACCGCGAAGCCGACCGCCGGAGACTTCTTGCCGAAATGTTCGAGCAGGGTGTCGTAGCGCCCTCCCTTCACGACCGGATCGCCGGTGCCATAGGTATAGGCCTGGAACAGGATGCCCGTGTAGTATTTGTATTTGCTGACAATACCAAAATCAAAAGACACATAGCGCTCATAGCCATAGAGCTTCAGAATCTCGTAAAGCTTTGTGAGGCGATCCACCGCCTGCGCTCCGGTCATATTGACCGCGAGCGACTTCGCCTCCTCGAGAACCTCGGAAGTCCCGTAGAGATAGGGCAGACGAATGAACGCGCGGCTCACCGCCTCATCGAGATCGAGACCCGCGACAAATTCCTCCACGCCAAAATAATTTTTATTGGAAATGAGTTCGCGCAGAGTGAGCTCATCCTCCTGCTGAATCCCCGCCTCCATGAGAAAGCTTTTGAAATACGCGATATGTCCGACGCTCACCTGAAATTCGGTAAGCCCCGCGCTCAGCAGCGACTCGATCACGAGCGCGACGATCTCCGCGTCCGCGTCAATCGAGCCGTCTCCCATCAGCTCCGCGCCAAGCTGCATGGTCTCCTTCAGACGGCCGCGGTAGCTCGCGCTGTTGATAAAGGTATTTCCCATATAGCTGAGACGGATCGGCAGATCCTCCTCGAGAAAATACTTGGACGCCGCGCGCGCGATCGACGGCGTAAAGTCCGGGCGCAGCACGAGCGTGTTGCCCTCCCGGTCGAAAAATTTGTAGAGTTCCTTCGAGGGTACGGTGCCGACCTCGCGGCTGAACACGTCGAAGAACTCGAAGGTCGGCGTCTCGATGTCGCGGTAGCCGTAACGGCGCAGCGTATCGTGCAGCAGCTGCTGCAGGCGCAGCTTGCGGCGGCACTCCTCATTGTAAATATCGCGGACGCCCTCGGGCGTATGTAAAATCTGCTGGTTCATGGTGTGACTCCTCTGTTATCACTATTTATAAAAGGATTTATCCTAACCCGGATAAACCGGAATAGTTTTGCATTTCCCCAGCTTTTTGATATA
>JAJQCG010000125.1:0-8717 GCA_021202815.1 Lachnospiraceae bacterium
GAAGAAATGAGAGAAAAAGCAACCAATAGTTAAAAACATGCAGGATGCGCTGTAAATGTCCTGGCATGGTGAAAGAAATAGACTTTTTCCATGGGAGAAGATATAATGGGGGAGACGATGCAAAGAAGTGATGCGGCATGAATTATCAGGAGAGAGAGGTGAGCGTATGGATTATGCGGCATTATTAAAAAAGAGAGATCAATATCAGAAAAGCCTGTCATCAATACCCGAGTACACCCTGCAGACATATGAGCGGGCGTTCGAGGTCGAGTATACGCAAAATTCCACCGCAATCGAGGGAAACACCCTGACGCTCATCGAGACGAAGGTGCTTTTGGAAGACGGGATTTCAGCCGGCGGCAAGAAGCTCCGGGAAAGCCGTGCGGAGGAGGGAAGCCGCTATGAAGTATGGCAAATACGATACGAGGCATGACAAACAGCTCAGAATGCTTATAGAAAAGCAAAGGATGGCCATACGGAAAAAAGGTGAGTAAAGACTATAAAAAACAGTTTTCGATATGGAAAGAACGTGTTATACTGAGAGTGTCCGGGCAGCGGCCCGGGCACTTTTTCAGACAGGGAAGGAGCAGGAAACATGAAGAATTTTTTTGAAGAGTTTAAAAAGTTTATTTCCAGAGGAAACGTGATGGATCTGGCGGTTGGCGTCATCATCGGCAGCGCGTTCACGGCGATCGTGACCTCGCTGGTCGACGACATGATCATGCCGCTGCTTTCGCTGATCACGGGAGGCATGGACATCGCCTTGATGAGCGTCTCCTTCGGCGTTGGCGATCAGGCCGCTACACTGAATTATGGAGCCTTTTTGTCGGCGATTATCAATTTCCTGCTGATCACGCTCGTGATCTTCTGCATGGTCAAGGCGATCAATGGCGCCACAGAAAAGCTGAAGAAGAAAGAGGAGGAGGCTCCGGCGGCTCCGACAAAGAAGATCTGCCCGCGCTGCATGAGCGAGGTCGATATCAAGGCGACGCGCTGCCCCTTCTGTACTTCCGAGATTGAATGAGGAGATTACTGTGAAAGAAAGCAGATCCTTTATTACTGTTTGTACCGCCGGGTCGGCGGCGGAATGGAGATTTTCATGAGCTACGCAGACCGGCTTTTTATCGATATGTGCAGCGATATCCTCGAAAATGGCGTCAGCACGGAGGGCGAGAAGGTGCGCCCGAAGTGGGAGGATGGGAGCTACGCCTACACGATCAAGCGCTTCGGCGTCGTGAATCGCTATGATCTCAGAAAGGAATTCCCGGCGCTGACGCTGAGAAGGACGGCTCTTAAGAGCTGCATGGACGAGATCCTCTGGATTTACCAGAAGAAATCGGCGAATATCCATGATCTGCACAGTCATGTGTGGGACGAGTGGGCCGACGAGACAGGCTCGATCGGCAAGGCCTATGGCTACCAGATCGGCGTGAAGCATCAGTATAAGGAAGGTATGATGGATCAGATGGACCGTGTGCTCTACGACCTGAAGCACAACCCCTTCAGCCGCAGGATTATGACGAACACTTATGTGCACGCGGATTTAAGCGAGATGCACCTCTATCCCTGCGCCTACAGCACGACCTGGAACGTGACGCAGGAGAAGGGCGAGGAGCGGCTGACGCTCAATATGGTGCTGAACCAGCGCTCGCAGGACGTGCTGACAGCCAATAACTGGAACGTGTGCCAGTACGCGATTCTGCTCATGATGGTGGCGCAGGCCTGCGATATGATCCCGGGCGAGCTGCTGCACGTGATCGCGGACGCGCATATCTACGACCGGCATGTCGACATCGTGCGCGAGCTGATCTCGAGGGAGACGCATCCGGCTCCGAAGGTTCGGCTGAACCCGGAGGTGAAGGATTTCTACGCTTTCACGACGGCGGATCTCCTGGTGGAGGACTATGAGACGGGTTCGCAGATACAGAATATTCCGATCGCAGTGTAATCCGGCCTGTGTACAGCTGTAAGCTGAGCGCAGGCGTGAAGCAGCCGATTTTCATGGAGTCGTTCGCGTCGACGGATACAGGAGTTAAGAAAATATGAATCTGATTGTAAATGTAGACAAAAACTGGGCCATCGGGCAGCAGGGAAAGCTGCTCGTGAGCATTCCGGAGGACATGAAATTTTTCCGGCAGGAGACCACGGGCAAGGTTGTTGTACTCGGACGGAAGACGCTCGCGACCTTTCCGGGAGGGCAGCCCCTGAAAAGCAGGACGAATATCATCCTCAGCCATAATCCGGGCTATCGCGTGAACGGTGCGCTCGTCTGCCACTCGGTGGAGGAGGTGCTGGAGGAGCTGAAGGCCTACGATACGCGGGACGTCTATATCATCGGCGGGGAAAGTATCTACCGCGCCTTTCTCCCGTACTGCGATCTGGCTCATGTGACCCGGCTCGACGAGGCCTACGAGGCCGACGCCTGGTTCCCGGATCTCGAGGCCGACCCGGCGTGGGTGCTGACCGGCGAGAGCGAGGAGAAGACTTATTTTGATGTGACCTTTACTTTCTGCCGCTATGAGAGACGGGAGGCGTGAGCATGAGGGAGGAGAAGGTGTTTCAGCCCGGACTTCGCGGACTGGACACAAACCTTCTGGCGGCGCTCTTTTTCGTGATGGTCTTCGGCTTCGTCATGATCTACAGCGCGAGCTACTACACGGCGGGATTGAGCGCGACCTACAATTATGATTTCATGTACCTTCTGAAAAATCAGGTCGCTTATTCCCTGATCGGGATTGCGGCCATGTTCGTGGTATCCAATATCAACTACCATGTCTGGTCGATCTTTGCGATTCCCGGCTATGTGGTCTGCATTCTGCTGATTCTGCTGCTGAAGACGCCGCTCGGCGTCACGGTCAAGGGCGC
Source organism: Lachnospiraceae bacterium (assembly GCA_021202815.1). Taxonomy (GTDB): domain Bacteria; phylum Bacillota; class Clostridia; order Lachnospirales; family Lachnospiraceae; genus Hominiventricola. The sequence goes on from JAJQCG010000125.1 coordinate 2,866, forward strand.
GACGCGCTGGCTGCGGATCGGGGGTATTCAGTTCCAGGTGGCGGAGCCGGTCAAGCTGATCATGATCGTGGTGATGGCCACGCTGATCGTGGTCTGGGGGCGGCAGCTGAAGAGCTGGCTCTCGATCCTGCGCATGATGGTGCCGAGCCTTATTGTTTCCCTGTTAATTCTGCGGATCAGCAACAACATGAGCACCGCGGCGATTCTGCTCGGCATGACGGTGTTTATGATCTATATCGTGCATCCGGATCAGTGGCGCTTCTTTCTCCTGGCGGCGATCGCGATCGTGGCGGTGGCGGCGATTGTCTATTATGTGGAAAACCTGGATCCGGCTACGCTCGAGGACGCGGGCTTTCGTTTTGCGCGTATCCGTGCCTGGCTGGAGCCCTATGAATACGAACAGGACACGGCCTACCAGTCGCTGCAGGGGCTCTATGCGATCGGCTCCGGCGGGCTCTTCGGCAAGGGTCTGGGGAACAGCATCCAGAAGCTCGGGACGATCCCGGAGCCCTATAACGACTACATTTTCGCGATCATCTGCGAGGAGCTCGGCGTCTTCGGGGCGGGGCTCATCATTCTTCTGTTTATCTACCTGCTCTACCGGATCTACGTGATCTCGCAGACTGCGGAGGACCTGCTCGGCAGGATGATCTCGATCGGCGTGCTCTCGCACATCGCGCTGCAGGTGATCCTGAATATGATGGTCGTGACGGGCCTCTTTCCGACGACGGGCGTGACGCTCCCATTCTTCAGTTACGGCGGTACGGCGAGCATCTTTCTGCTCATCGAGATCGGCCTGGTTCTGAGCGTCAATAAATGGAGCATTCAGAAACGACTTGACAATATGAGAAGAGGAGAGGGCTATGCATCGTGAACATACGAGGACGGTACAGATCGGCGATCGCGTGATCGGCGAAGGACATCCGATTCTGATCCAGTCCATGACGAATACAAGAACGGAGGATGTGGAGGCGACGGTCTCCCAGATACGGCAGCTCACCGCCGCGGGCTGTGAGATCATCCGCTGTACGGTGCCGACGCCAGAGGCGTCGAAGGCTCTCCCGGAGATCAAAAAGCAGATTGCGATCCCGCTGGTGGCGGACATTCACTTCGACTACCGCCTGGCGATCGCCGCCATGGAGAACGGCGCGGACAAGATCCGCATCAATCCCGGCAATATCGGCAGCCGTGAGCGGATCAAAGCGGTCGTGGACACGGCGCGTGAGCGGAACATTCCGATTCGCGTCGGTGTGAACAGCGGCTCGCTCGAGAAGGAGCTGATCGAGAAATACGGCGGTGTGACCGCGGAGGGCATCGTCGAGAGCGCGCTTGACAAGGTGAAGCTCATCGAGGATATGGGCTATGACAATCTGGTCATCAGTATCAAGTCCTCTAATGTGCTCATGTGCGCGCGGGCGCACGAGCTGATCGCGGAGCGGACGGATCATCCGCTGCATGTGGGCATCACCGAGGCCGGGACGCTCTTTTCCGGAAATATCAAGTCTGCGGTGGGGCTCGGCGTGATCCTCTACCAGGGCATCGGCGACACGATCCGCGTCTCGCTGACCGGCGACCCGGCGGAGGAAGTCCGCTCGGCGCGGCTGATCCTGAAGTCGCTGGGGCTTCGGAAGGGCGGCGTGGAGGTGGTCTCCTGCCCGACCTGCGGGCGGACGAAGATTGATCTCATCGGCCTCGCGAATCAGGTCGAGGCAATGGTGAGCGAATTCCCGCTCGACATCCGCGTGGCTGTCATGGGCTGCGCGGTCAATGGTCCCGGAGAGGCGCGGGAGGCGGACATCGGCGTCGCGGGCGGCGACGGCTTCGGCCTGCTGTTCCGTCATGGGGAGATTGTGAAGAAGCTGCCGGAGGGCGAGCTTCTGGACGCATTGCGCGAGGAGCTGGAGAACTGGCATGACGACAAGTAAAAAACCATTTTTTGAAGTGTTCCGCACGATCGAGGCGGAGGGGCCGCTGAAGAAGCTCCTCGACCAGGTCGTGGTGACGCGCGTTTCCACGAACCCGCAGCGCGACGTGCTGCGGGTCTATATCACGAGCAGAAAGCTGATTGCAAAGCATCAGCTTTTTCAGCTTGCGGCTCAGATTCAGAGGCAGGTCTTCGCCGGTCGACCGGGGAAGGTCTGGTTTTTTGAGACCTTTCAGCTCTCGGAGCAGTACACGCCCGAGCGGCTCTGGTCGGTCTACGCGGACAGTGTGCTGACGGAACTGGAAGCCTACAGTCCCTATAAAAGAAGCATTTTAAAGAACGCGAAGGTGGAATTCCCGGACGAGCACACGCTGACGCTCGGCATCTCGAAGCATATTTACGACCGGGAGGCCGTGAACGACATCGTGCGTATCCTCGACCGTGTGTTCAACGAGCGCTGTGGCTTTCAGGTGAAGGTGGATGTCGAGTACTACGAGCCGGAGGAAGAGAACGGCCTTCGCAAGGGAGAGGCCGAGATGCGGCAGCGGATCGCCGCGCTGACCGGGGAGCTCCTGAGGTCGGAGCAGGGCATCGCGTCTCCGCAGCAGCCCCTCGAGGGCGGCGTGTCGGTTGTGTTGAGGGATACGGGGGGAGACGCTGTCTCTGGAGAAGAAGGTGCTCCTTTCGGGCAGATGGACCAGAAAGCCGCAGAGAAAAATGCGGTTTATGGTCAGGGGATTCCTGCATCCGGAGGTATGGGCGCGTCTTCCGGGTCGCAGAGCCTGGCAGCGGTGGAAAAAACGGCCTCCGGGAAGTCGACTTCTTTCGGCAGTGGAAAGAACTCCTCCGGGAAACGCGGTTCTTCCCCACGCGGAGGATCAGGCCGTGGGAAGAGCGGCTCCTATTATAAAAAAGCCGACCCGGACATGCTCTACGGCCGCAGCTTCGACGACGAGCCGATCCAGCTCCGTGAGATTGTCGAGGAGATGGGAGAGGTGACGGTGCGCGGGAAGATCCGGAAGCGCGAGGATCGTGAGATCCGCGGCGAGCGCACGATCCTCACGCTGACGCTGACCGATTTCACTGATTCCATTAACGTCAAGCTTTTCACCCCGAACGAGCGGCTGCCGGAGCTGGAGGCGCTTAGCGCAGGAACCTTCGTGAAGCTCAAGGGCGTGACGATCCTCGACCGCTTCGATCATGAGCTGACGATCGGCTCCGTGACCGGTATCAAGAAGACCGCAGACTTCACGAGCTCCCGCATGGATTATTCCGCGAAAAAGAGGGTGGAGCTCCACTGCCATACCAAGATGAGCGATATGGACGGCGTGACCGACGCCGCGGTACTCCTGAAGCGCGCGAAGGCCTGGGGCATGCCGGCGCTCGCGATCACCGACCACGGCTGTGTGCAGGCCTTCACCGAGGCCTGCCATACAATCTCCAAGGACGAGGACTTCAAGGTCATCTACGGCGTCGAGGGCTACCTTGTGGACGATCTGAAAGAACTCGTCGAGAATTCCAAAGGTCAGAGCCTCGACGACGCCTACGTGGTATTTGACCTCGAGACAACGGGGCTCTCTGCCGTGCACAACCGCATCATCGAGATCGGCGCGGTGAAGGTGGAGAAGGGGCAGATCACGGAGCGCTTCAGCAGCTTCGTCAACCCGCGGGAGCCGATTCCCTTCGAGATCGAGGAACTGACCGGTATCGACGACGACATGGTGCTGGACGCGCCGCCCATCGAGGAAATATTGCCGGAATTCCTGGCTTTCTGCGAGGGCTGCGTGCTGATCGCGCACAACGCCTCCTTTGATGCGGGCTTCATCGAGGAAAACTGCCGTCGTATGGACATTCCGACGGACTTCACGGTCGGCGACACCGTTGCGATGGCGCGCGTGCTGCTGCCGAAATTAAATAAATTCAAGCTGGATACGGTCGCGAAAGCGCTGAACATTCTGCTCGACCACCATCACCGCGCGGTCGACGACGCGGCCTGCACGGCGGAAATTTTTCTGAAATTTCTGCAGATGTTCCGCGAGCGGGACGCCCGCACGCTGGACGATGTGAATGAGCTGGGGCGCGCGGATGCCACGGCGATCAAAAAGCTGCCGACCTACCATGTGATTATTCTCGCGAAAAACGACATCGGCCGCGTGAATCTATACCGGCTCGTCTCCCTGTCGCACATCGACTATTTCGCGCGCAGGCCGCGCATTCCGAAGAGCGAGCTTGAGAAATACCGCGAGGGCCTGATCGTCGGTTCCGCCTGCGAGGCCGGAGAGCTCTACCAGGCGATTCTGCGCGGCGCGCCGCGGCAGGAGATTGCGCGTATCGTGGAATTTTACGATTATCTCGAGATTCAGCCGCTGGGGAACAACGCCTTCATGCTGCGCGACTCAAAGAATCCGGTGAGCTCCGAGGAGGATCTGCGCGAAAACGTGCGCACGATCGTGTGGCTTGGCGAGGAGTTCCACAAGCCGGTGGCCGCCACCTGCGACGTGCACTTCATTGACCCGGAGGACGAGGTCTACCGCCGGATTATCATGGCCGGAAAGGGATTCTCGGACGCGGACCAGCAGGCGCCGCTCTACCTGCGCACAACGGAGGAAATGCTCGCGGAGTTCGAGTTCCTCGGCGCCGAGAAGGCCGAGGAGGTCGTCATCACCAATACGAACCTGATTTCCGAGATGTGCGAGCATCTCTCGCCGGTGCGGCCCGACAAGTGTCCGCCGGTCATCGCGGATTCCGACAAGACGCTGCACGAGATCTGCTACAACAAGGCGCATGAAATCTATGGCGAGGAGCTGCCGGAGATTGTGACGGAGCGCCTCGAACGGGAGCTGCGTTCCATCATCGGAAACGGCTTCGCCGTTATGTACATTATCGCGCAGAAGCTCGTCTGGAAGTCGAACGAGGACGGCTATCTCGTCGGCTCGCGCGGCTCGGTCGGCTCCTCGCTGGTGGCGATGATGGCGGGCATCACGGAGGTCAACCCCTTAAGCCCGCATTATATCTGTCCAAAGTGCCATTACAGTGATTTTGAATCGGACGAGGTGAAGAAATACGCCGGCATGGCCGGCTGCGACATGCCCGATAAGAACTGCCCGCGCTGCGGCGAAAAGCTGAAAAAAGAGGGCTTCGACATTCCCTTCGAGACCTTCTTCGGTTTCAAGGGCAACAAGGAGCCCGATATCGACCTGAATTTCTCCGGCGACTACCAGTCGCGCGCGCACAAGTACACGGAGGTCATCTTCGGCACCGGCCAGACCTTCCGCGCCGGGACGATCGGCACGCTGGCGGACAAGACCGCCTTCGGCTATGTCAAAAATTACTATGAGGAGCGGGGCGTCCCGAAGCGTCGCTGTGAGATCGAGCGCATCGTCGACGGCTGTGTCGGCGTGCGCCGGACGACCGGGCAGCATCCGGGCGGCATCATTGTGCTGCCGCTCGGCGAGAGCATCTACTCCTTCACGCCGGTACAGCATCCGGCGAACGACATGACGACTGACATCATCACGACGCATTTTGATTACCACTCGATCGACCACAACCTCTTAAAGCTCGACATTCTCGGACACGATGATCCGACGATGATCCGTATGCTGGAGGATTTAACCGGTGTCAATGCCCGCGAGATCCCGCTCGACGATCCGCAGGTGATGTCGCTCTTCCAGAGCACGGAGGCGCTCGGCATCCGGCCGGAGGATATTGGCGGTACGCCGCTCGGTTCCCTTGGCATCCCGGAGTTCGGCACGGAATTCGCGATGCAGATGCTCGTGGACACGCATCCGACGCATTTTTCCGACCTGGTGCGGATCGCGGGCCTCGCTCACGGCACCGACGTGTGGCTCGGCAATGCGCAGACGCTGATTCAGGAGGGGAAGGCGACGATTTCCACGGCCATCTGTACGCGCGACGACATCATGAC
>JAJQCG010000125.1:8727-14599 GCA_021202815.1 Lachnospiraceae bacterium
CATGCCTAATCTCATCAGCATGGGACTCGACAGCGAGCTTTCCTTTAAGATTATGGAGGCGGTCCGCAAGGGCAAGGTCGCGAAGGGGCAGTGCGACACCTGGCCGGAGTGGAAGGAAGAGATGATCGCGCATGGCGTGCCGGACTGGTATATCTGGTCCTGTGAGAAGATTAAATACATGTTCCCGAAGGCGCACGCGGCGGCCTATGTCATGATGGCCTGGCGCATCGCCTGGTGCAAGATCAATTTCCCGCTCGAATACTACGCGGCCTACTTCAGTATCCGCGCCAGCACCTTCAACTACGAGCTCATGTGCCAGGGACGCGAGCGGCTGGAGCGCTATATCCAGGATTACAAAAGCCGGGAGGATGAGCTGACCCAGAAGGAGAAGGATACGCTGAAAGACATGATGAGCGTGCTCGAGATGTACGCGCGCGGCTACGAGTTCTGCAAGCTGGACATCTACGAGGCTGACGCGCGCAAATTCCGCGTCATCGACAGGAAGCTCATGCCCTCGCTCTCCACAATCGACGGCCTCGGCGACAAGGCCGCGGACGCCTTCGTCGAGGGCCGCGCCGCGGGACCCTTCCTCTCGCGCGACGACCTCCGAAACCGCACGAAGCTCAGCAAGACCGTCATCGACCTGATGGGCGACCTCGGGCTGCTGGAGGGCCTGCCGGAATCGGACCAGCTCTCGATCTTCGATTTTGGGTGATGGCCCGCAGCCGTCCGATTTACGAGAGTGCGTATCTTGCGGCGACCGCGCGAAAAGCGCTTTACTTGCGGTGAATTTTGGGCTATACTGAGAAAGTGCGGTCAGAAACGGAAGAAAAGGCCGCGAAATGGAGGAAATAAGATATGGTAAGAGCAATCGTAGGCGCGAACTGGGGCGACGAGGGCAAGGGCAAGATCACCGACATGCTTGGCCAGGAGTCCGATATTATCGTCCGTTTTCAGGGCGGTGCGAACGCAGGACACACGATTGTCAACGATTACGGGAAATTTGCGCTGCACACCCTGCCGTCCGGGATCTTCTACGGTCACACGACGAGCATCATCGGCAACGGCGTAGCGCTGAATGTGCCGGTGCTGTTTCAGGAGCTGAAAAGCATCATTGAGCGCGGCGTACCGGCGCCGAAGCTTCTCATCTCGGACCGTGCGCAGATGGTCATGTCCTACCATATTCTGTTTGATAAGCTTGAGGAAGAGCGGCTCGCCGGGAGATCCTTCGGTTCCACGAAATCCGGCATCGCGCCGTTCTACTCGGATAAATATGCGAAGATCGGCTTTCAGGTGAGCGACCTGCAGCTTGATGAGGAGGCGCTGCGCGAGCGCATCCGCAGCGGGCGGGAGAGTAAAAATGTGCTGCTCGAACATCTGTATCACGCGCCGATGCTGAAGGAGGACGATATTTATCAGGAGCTGATGGAATATAAGGAGATGGTATCGCCCTATGTGTGCGACGTCTCCTCTTACCTGTGGCAGGCGATCAAGGATGGAAAGAATATCCTGCTGGAGGGTCAGCTCGGCACCCTGAAGGATCCGGACCACGGTATCTACCCGATGGTGACCTCCTCATCTACGCTGGCGGCCTACGGCGCGATCGGCGCGGGCATTCCGCCTTACGAGATTAAACAGGTCATCACGGTCTGCAAGGCCTATTCGAGCGCGGTCGGCGCGGGAGCTTTCGTCAGCGAGCTCTTCGGTGACGAGGCGGAGGAGCTGCGGCGCCGCGGTGGCGACGGCGGTGAGTACGGCGCGACGACAGGCCGTCCTCGCAGAGTAGGCTGGTTCGACTGCGTGGCCTCCCGCTACGGCTGCCGCCTGCAGGGCACCACAGACGTGGCTTTCACCGTGATGGACGTGATCGGCTATCTCGACGAGCTCAAGGTCTGCGTCGGCTACGAGATCGACGGGCAGGTGACGACAGAGTTTCCGACGACGCCGCTGCTCGAGAAGGCGAAGCCGGTCTATGAGACATTGCCGGGCTGGAAATGCGAGATTCGCGGGATCAGAAAATATGAGGATCTGCCGGAGAACTGCCGGAATTACATAGAATTTATAGAGAAGCAGATCGGATTCCCGATCACGATGGTCTCCAACGGACCGGGCAGAAACGATATCATCCGCAGACAGGGATTACCGGATGTTGTAAAAAAGAGCCGCAGGGATCTTTTTTACTTGTCTGTATTTTCCGCCGAGAACTCGTCGAGCAGCTTCTCGATCACCTGTTTTTTGATATGCACATCAAAGCTCAGAAGACAGATAAAGGAAAAGGTCTGGAGAAATTGCCGGTCCTCCTCATCCGTCTCCTGAAAGGTCTCTCCGGCGATGCGCCAGCTCTCGACGAGGTCCGCCTTCATCCGCTCGATCTGTCCCTTTTCAAAGCTGAATACTTCCTCGTAGATCGATTCCATGTTTGGTTCGCCTTCGCCCTGAAAATAACGCTCCGTCAGCGGACTCAGCAGCTTCTGAATATCACCGATGGAGAGGAAGGACTTATAGTAGTAGATGTAGATGAGGAGCAGCATGTGCTCCTTCGAGTACTTCTTCTTCACGGGGGCGGGCAGCAGCCGGTTCTTCGCGTAGTTGTTGATCATGGTCTTCGTCAGAATCTTGTCATCAGGATAGCGCTTCGCGCGGTTTAAATTCTCCTCCATAAAGGTTGTTACCTGATCCATGTACAGGTCAATATTCGGGATCTCGCCGGGACGGATATAGTCGATCTGTTCCAGGCTCTCGAGAATACTGTTCAGGATATCGTTTGTATCTATCGTCATATGATGTGCCTTCTTTCTGTGAAAACTATTTCGAACAGCAGGCCATTTCGATGCTGTTCTGAACTGTTACTGACATTATATAGTAATAAAAACTACATAACAAGTATTTTTTGAAATAGTGAGCCACACGGTGCGCCTTCTGGAGGCTGAAGAAAAAATTTTGTCGCGCAGTATAGTTTTCTCCCCAACGGGCATACTGTAACTGTACCGAAGAGAAATGAAATACTTATCCTCCCCTTGACGAATCCGTCTGCCGCCTGTGTGCGGTAGGCAGATTTTTGCTTGCATCCGGGGGCTTTCAATAGTAGAATAGTGCCATGGAGAAAAGCGAGTATAATAGAAAAACAACAGAGGAGAACCTCATGGAAAAGAAAACATACAATCTGGTGATCGCGGGCACCGGCTACGTCGGCTTGTCGAACGCGGTGCTGCTCGCGCAGCATCACAGCGTGCGTGCGGTCGATGTTCTGCCGGAGAAGGGCGAGCTGATCAATCAGGGCAAATCCCCGATCGCGGATAAGGAGATCGAGGAATATCTCGCCTCCGGGAAGCTTGACCTCACGGCGACGCTCGACGCGCGCGCGGCCTACAGCGGAGCGGACTACGTGATCATCTCGACGCCGACAAACTATGATCCGGTGAAAAATTATTTTGACACCAGCTCGGTGGAGCAGGTGATCAGGCTCGTCATGGAGTGCCGCCCCGAGGCGGTCATGGTCGTGAAGTCCACGGTGCCGGTCGGCTTTACGGAGAAGACGTATGAGAAATACGGCTGCCGGAACCTGCTGTTCTCCCCGGAGTTCCTGCGGGAGGGCAGGGCGCTCTATGATAATCTCTACCCCTCGCGCATCATCGTCGGCGTGCCGGAGGGACGCGATGATCTGCGGGAGGCGGCGGAGGTCTTCGCGGGGCTGCTGCAGGAGGGCGCGCTGAAGGAGAATATCCCGACCCTCTTCATGGCGCCGACCGAGGCAGAGGCGGTGAAGCTCTTCGCCAACACCTATCTTGCGCTGCGTGTCTCCTATTTTAATGAGCTGGACACCTACGCGGAGATGCGTGGCCTGAACATGCGGGACATCATCGACGGCGTGTGTCTTGACCCGCGGATCGGTACGCATTACAATAACCCATCCTTCGGCTATGGCGGCTACTGCCTGCCCAAGGATACCAAGCAGCTTCTCGCGAATTACGAGGACGTGCCGGAGAATCTGATCCAGGCGATCGTGGACGCGAACCGTACCCGCAAGGACTACATCGCGATGCGGGTGCTGGAGAAGGCCGGTTACTTCGACGAGGGGAACGGGCGCAACGGTCTGCCCGGGCGGCAGGTGTGCGTCGGCGTCTACCGCCTGACTATGAAGGAGGGCAGCGACAATTTCCGCCAGAGTTCGATCCAGGGCGTCATGAAGCGCATCAAGGCAAAGGGCGCAGAGGTCGTGATCTATGAGCCGACGCTCGCAGACGGCAGCCGCTTCTTCGGCAGCCTTGTCGTCAATGACCTTGCGCATTTCAAGGAGAATTGCGACGCGATCATCGCAAACCGCTACGGCGAGGAGCTCGACGACGTACGCGGGAAGGTGTATACAAGAGATATTTTTCAGAGGGACTGAGGTCCTGGCTTCCCGTATCAGGGCTTTGGTTCCATGAGCCTGTGAATGAGTGAGACAGAGGACGGATATGTATCAGAAGAGAAACCAGATATTTGAAATGATTTTGTGCGTGATCGACGGCCTTGTCGCGCTGGGCAGCCTGGTCCTGGCGGGCGTGATCCGCTATGGCAGCATCGCACGCTGGGGCGCGTCCGACAATATCCGGCTGGCCTGTACGGCGGTGGTGCTGATCCACATCACGGTCTTTTCCTTTCTGAAGGTGACGGATGATTTCTTTCAGAGAGGAAGATACCGCGAGCTGGTCATCTGCCTGAAATACAGCGTGTCCGTGGCCGTCTGCATGATCTTTTTCAGCTTCGTCGTGAAGACAGATTTCATGATCTCCCGTCTGATGACGCTCTATTTCCTCTGCCTTGACATACCGCTGACCTGGCTGGCTCATATCGCAATTCGCAATCGGAAAAAGCTCTTTCACACAAACGAGCAGCGGCGGGAGGACATCCTGCTCATCAGCGACGGGGCGCAGATCGGGAAGGTGATTGAGACCTTTTGGCGCTCGAAGGAGACGATGTGGACGATAGCCGGCGTGATCCTGCTGGACACGGATACGGCGCCGGAATCGCTTGGGGATATTCCCGTGGTCTGCCGGGAGGAAGATTATCTGGAGTTTACGTCCGGCCTTGTGGTGGACGAGGTCTTCATCCAGATTTCCTCGATCCAGAAGAATGAGAAAACGCTGAAACGCATGATCTTCGAATTCGAAAAGATGGGTCTGGTGGTCAATCTGAATCTCGACCTCTTCGACCTCGGCTTCCACGGGGAGAAGCGGATCTGCTCCCTGGAGAGCTATCCGGTGGTCTCCTTCTCCAGCCGCCTGCTAGATTATCGAATGATCGTGCTGAAGCGCGCCATGGACATCGTGGGATCGATCATCGGCCTGATCGTCACGGTGCTGATCGCGATCGTCATCGCGCCCTTTCTGCTGCACGAGTCCCCCGGGCCGCTGATCTTCCGGCAGAAGCGCGTGGGAAAGAACGGGAGAGTCTTCGAATTCTATAAATTCCGCTCCATGTACGTGGATGCGGAGGAGCGCAAGAAGGAGCTGATGGGGCAGAATGAGGTGAGCGGTCCCATGTTCAAAATGGAGAACGATCCGCGTGTCACGAAGGTGGGGAGATTCTTACGCAAAACGAGCCTCGACGAGTTCCCGCAGTTCTGGAACGTGCTGAAGGGCGACATGAGCCTGGTGGGAACGCGGCCGCCGACGCTGGACGAGTATCGGCAGTACGAGAGCTGGCAGCGCAGGCGTATGAGCTTCCGCCCCGGCCTCACCGGCCTGTGGCAGGTGAGTGGCAGGAGCGACATCTGGGACTTCGACGAGGGGGTGCGGCTGGACCTGGAGTATATTGACAACTGGTCGCTGTCGCTGGATGTGAAGATCATCTGCAAGACGATTCTGGTGATCCTGGGAGGGAGAGGCGC
>JAJQCG010000171.1 GCA_021202815.1 Lachnospiraceae bacterium
CTATACCTCCAACAGCGGTCTGATGCCGCTGCGCGAGGAGATCTGCCGCTATCTGAAGCGCCGCTGCCAGGTGGAGTATGAGGCAGCGACCGAGACGCTGATCACGGTGGGCGGCAGCGAGGCCATCGATATCGGCCTGCGTGCTCTGCTGAACCCCGGCGATGAGGTGCTGATTCCTCAGCCCAGCTACGTCTCCTATCTTCCCTGTACGGTGCTGGCGGACGGCGTGCCGGTCATCATCAATTTGAAGGAAGAAAACGCTTTCAAGCTAACGCGTCAGGAGCTTCTGGATGCCATCACACCGAAGACCAAGGTGCTGGTGCTGCCCTTCCCCAACAATCCTACCGGAGCCATCATGGGGCGTGAGGAGCTGGCGGACATCGTGGACGTCATCATTGAAAACGATCTCTTTGTGATTTCGGACGAGATCTATTCGGAACTGTCCTATCACGGCGACCATGTGACCATCGCCTCCTTCCCCGGCATGAAGGAGCGGACGCTCCTGATCAACGGCTTCTCCAAGGCGTACGCCATGACCGGCTGGCGGCTGGGCTATGCCTGCGGCCCGCACGAGCTGATCGCTGAGATGACGAAGATTCACCAGTATGCCATCATGTGCGCGCCGACCACCAGCCAGTATGCGGCCGTGGAGGCCATGAAAAACGGGGACGAGGACGTGGCTCGGATGCGGGAGGCTTATGACGGGCGCCGCCGTTTCCTGTTAAAGCGTTTCGAGGAAATGGGACTGCCCTGCTTTGAACCGCACGGCGCGTTCTACTGCTTCCCCAATATTCAGCGCTTCGGCATGAGCAGCGACGAGTTCGCAACGCATCTGCTGCGTGAGGAGAAGGTGGCAGTCGTGCCCGGAACAGCCTTCGGCGACTGCGGCGAGGGATTTCTGAGAATCTCCTATGCATATTCGCTGGAGAACCTGAAGGAGGCTCTGGAGCGGATGGAGCGATTCATCGCGCGGCATGATGGGGGATCGTGCTGAATATCCGCTTTGTGAGCTGTGAGAAACGAAAGTCAGGTGTAAGAAAGGAAATTCAATGAAAAGTTTACTGAAAAACAAGGATGTCATATTAGGCATTCTCTCAATCGCCCTGGGAGTCGGAGTCAGTATCTCCGGGATGGGCTTCAACTCCCAGGTGAGCGAAAAATTCCGCACGGATCCGGTCGGACCGGGTCCCTATGTCTGCCTTCTCGGCGCAGGCATCCTGCTCTGCGGGATCGTGATCCTGATACAGGGGCTGAGACAGATGCACGCTGTGCCAGGAGAGACAGAAACCAAAGAGGCAACGATTGATGATATGATTGAAGCGGCGACGACGGAACAGCAGCGGGCGACCGCCGAAGAAGTGCCCGCCGATTCCGGAAAGGGGATCCGGCGTCTGTGGACATCGGGCGGAGGGAAGATCTTTCTTACCTTTGTGGCTCTGTTTGTCTACTGGTATGTCGCCGGCCTGATCGGTTATCTGATCCCGTCGGTTCTGTTTGCCGTCTTTGAAATGTGTCTTCTGAACGCGAAGAACTGGAAGCGCGTTGCTCTGGCCGCAGCGCTGGCGATTTTCCCGTATTTTCTGTTTTATTATGGGTTCGACATCCCGCTTGACCGGGGCACTCTGCTCTGACAATGACAGCGACGAAAGGAGAATAAATTTATGCTACAGGATTTGATCAATGCGCTGACAGCGGTCGATGCGAGTTGTTTTATATGGATTCTTGTCGGTCTCTCTGTGGGAATCATGGTAGGTGCGCTTCCGGGACTGAATCCTTCTACCGGAATCGCTATCATGCTTCCTTTTACCTACACGATGCAGGTCGGTCCGGCTCTTGTGATGCTGACCTCACTGTATTTCGGAGCTACCTTTGGCGGCAGTATTTCCGCGATTCTGATTGGTGTTCCGGGGACAACCTCTTCAGTACCAACGGTGTGGGACGGTCACGCGATGCAAAAAAAGGGCGAAGGAGCGAAGGCCATGGGAATCGCCGCCATCGCTTCCATGATCGGCGGCGTGATCGGCAGTCTTCTTCTCATTGTTCTTACAAATCAGCTGGCGGATGTCGCGCTGGCCTTCGGCAACGCGGAATATTTCGCTATCTGCATCTTCGGTCTTTCGATCGTCAGCCGCCTCTCCGGTGACAACATGGCTAAGTGCCTGCTTTCCATGTTGCTCGGACTTCTGCTGGCGACTGTGGGCGTTGATCCGTTATGGGGAGCGACCCGTTTTACCTTCGGCATCAGTAACCTTCTGGAAGGCATTGATTTCATGCCGATGCTGATTGGAAGCTTTGCCCTGGTTTCGGTTATGAAGATTATTGAAGCGGGCGGCGATTATAACAAGATCTATAAGACACAGTCGCCGAAGATGAGCAAAATGATTCCAAAGTGGAGAGAGTTCAAGCACTGGATCCGTACCTGCCTGATGGGCTCTCTGATCGGAACCTTCATCGGCGTGCTGCCTGGCGCAGGTCCTACCATTTCCAGCTTTATCTCTTACAACCAGGGAAAATCGTTCTCCAAACACCCGGAGCTGTACGGCACGGGCTACGGTGAGGCAATCTGTGCTTCGGAATCCGCCAACAATTCGGCGGCCCCCGGCGCCATCGCGCCGATGCTTGCTCTCGGTGTTCCCGGTTCGGGAAGCGCGGCGCTTCTTATGACCGCCTTTATCATGCAGGGTATTCGTCCCGGTCCTCAGCTTTTTGTGACGCAGGCCGATCTGCTCAGCACCATCACCGGCAGTTGCTTCTATGCGAACCTCCTGCTTCTCGTGGTGGCGATTGCCGGCATCAAGATCTGGTCGAGGATCGTCAGTATTCCCAATAATATGCTGATCATCATGATGCTTCTCTTCGGTATGATGGGCAGCTTCTCTGTCAATTACAATATGTTTTCAGTGCTCACGATGATCGTCGCCGGTATTCTGGGATATTTCCTGGATAAATGCGGCGTGGACATCGGGCCGATGACGCTGGGCATTGTTCTCGGATACATGGTCGAGATTAATTTCCGCCGGGCTCTCCAGGTGAGCAATATGGACGTGACAACCTTCTTTACCAGCCCCATCAGCGCTGTGTTCCTTGCGCTGGCGGTCATCTCTGTGGTCTCCTCACTGATTCCGGGTAAGAAGCAGAGAGAGGCAAAAAAGAAAACAAATCAGGAGGAATAGAATCTTATGAAATTTGATTTCAGCGGCGAAGTCTACTTTGACAATCACACGCATGTTCTGTTCACGGACAAGCTGAGCGTCACGCCCGATGAGGTGGCCTACAACTACTATCATGGGCTGGATTTTGAAACGGATGAGGAGGGCGAACCGCTGCCCTCGGAGGTGTCTCTGGGCCATCTCCGCAGCCAGAGTGTTGTGATGATGCTGGTCCATGCCATGTCTGAAAAATTCGGCTGTGAGCCGACCGTCGAGGCGGTTACCGCGGCGCGCAATGCCCGCACTACGACGAAGGAGAAGCTGGCCGAGTATACCGCAGATCTGTTCCGTGAGGAACACGTAGTCGGCGTCATGCTGGACGCGCCCGATCCGATGGACGTACCGGTGGGAGACTGCTTCCCCTGTAAAGTCTATCGCCTGTTCCGTTATGAGAATGAGCTTTTTGCCCTTCTCAAGTCCGAATCTACTTTCGCGGATCTGGCGGAGAAGATGATTCAGCGGATCCGCTTGGCCAAGGCCGAGGGCTATGCCGGGCTGAAGGGTCATATCGGAGAGAGATGCGGGTTTGCTATCCGGGAGGTCTCTCCGGAGGAAGCGGAGAGCGCCTTCGCTCAGGCGAAAGCCGGAGAGAAAGAAGCCTTCCGGACGGTCTACTATGGCCTCTTCCCGTATATTCTGGAGACCTGTGCTGAGGTGGATATTCCTCTGCATCTGCATACCGGAACCACCGGCTTTGTGGGAGACATCGCGGTGCATTCACTGGATCCGGTGCTGATGGCGCCGTTCCTGGCGAAGCCGCAGTTCATGAAGACTAAGATCATCCTGCTCCACGGGAGCTTCCCGATGAACCGGAATGCTGCATGGATGGCGTACAATTTCCCGAATATCTATCTGGATCTGAGCCAGACACTTCTCTGGCAGGGATTCATGGCGCCGAGACTCCTGGAAGAGGCACTGAGCTGCTGCCCTCACGATAAGATCCTGCTGGGAACCGGACAGCATGATTACTGTGAGATGGTCTGGCTTGCCTCAAAGATCGCCAAGAGCGCGCTGGCGGAGACCATGGAGCACCTGGTTGACAGGGGGATGATCTCTGCCGAGCAGGCCTGTGACAGCGCCCGTAAGGTGTTGTCAGAAAATGCGTTGAGACTATACGGCGCGTAAAAACCGGAAAACGAGTCGGCATACAGGGAGGTTTCTATGGGTACCGTCGTGGAAAAAATCTTTTCGCAGCATCTGAACCGCCCTGTTCATGCGGGGGAGATGGTCGTCGTTGATGTGGACGCCTCCATGATGCAGGACATCAACGGTCCGGCTGTTATAGAGAATTTTGACAGTATTGCCGGTTATGTATCTTCCCCCGGCCGGCATCTGGCCGTATTGGATCACTGCTCTCCGTGCCCCAGTGTGAACGCGGCAAACACACAGAAGAAGATGCGGGAGTTCGCCTGGCGACAGGGGATGCGTCTGGCTGACCAGGGGGAGGGCGTCTGCCATCAGGTGATGCTGGAGTCCGGCATGGTGAGACCGGGGAGCATCGCGGTCGGTACCGACTCCCATTCCTGTATGTATGGCGCGCTTAACGCGTTTGGGGCTGCTGTGAGCGCCGCGGACGAGGCGGTGATCCTGGCCTGCGGCCGGGCCTGGTTTCGTGTACCGGAGACGATTCGCGTGGAATTTACGGGGCGGCCGGCCCCGGGAATCTCTGCGATGGATCTGGCTCTGTATATGGCCGCCACGCTGGGCGTGTCCGGGGCACAGTACCGGTGTCTGGAGTTCGGCGGGGAGGCGCTTCGCTTCCTGTCCGTCGACGCCCGGGCAACGATCTGCAATATCGCGGCGGAGACCGGCGCCAAGTGCGCCATCATGCCTTACGATGAGATCCTGAAAAAATGGCTCTCAGAACAGAAACGGGGGGACACACGGGGGTCATGGCGGACACTGACGCGGTGTACGCCCGCACGCTGGAAATCGATACCTCAGCCTGCGTGCCGGTTGTCGCCGCGCCGCCCGGCATCGACCGCCTTGTGCCGGTCAGCAGCCTGGAAGGTCACCCGATTCAGCAGGTTTTTATCGGGTCCTGTACCAATGGCCGTCTGGAGGATTTCGAGGAAGCCGGGAAGATTTTGCGGGGGAGACAGGTGAACGCGAAGGTGCGTCTCCTTCTAGCCCCGGCATCCCGGCAGATTGCCGAAAGGATGCTGGAAACAGGGCTTTACGCCACTCTCATGAAGGCGGGCGCCCTCTTCCTCGTGCCGGGGTGCGGCCCCTGCGGAACCGTTCACGGCGGTCTGATCGGCGACGGAGAAGCTGTCTTCTCGACCGGCAACCGCAATTATCCCGGACGCATGGGGAGCTCACAGGGAAAGATCTTTCTTGGCTCGCCGCGTGTGGCGGCCTGTTCTGCCATCGCCGGGTACATTACGGAGGGAAACTGAGATGATAACAGGGAGAGCCAGACTGGCTGGCAGTCACGTTCGTGCGGATGAGATCCTGGATGATGCGCATCTGACAGAATTCATGCTGCAGGGAGGCGAATATTCCCAGCTGGTTCCCTGGCTGTTTGCAGGCCGCAGGCCGGATCTGGGCGCAACGCTTCAGAAAGGAGATATCCTTGTGGCAGGGGAGAATTTCGGAGCCGGATCATCGGGAGAAATCGTTCCTCTGACATTAAAAGCAGCGGGAATCTCGTGCATCGTTGCGAGTTCCTTCGCCCGAACCTTTTATCGAACCGGAATCAATCTGGGAATCCTTCCGATTGAGTGTACGGTTCGCGCACGGGAGATGGATGTTCTGGAAATATATCCGGAAGAGGGGAAGCTCGTGGTCAATCATACGGGCCGGTATACATTCAGGACATTTCCGCCTATGGTTCTGGCGCTTATCCGGGAGAAAGGGCTTCTGAATTATTATCGAAGCCACGGAACACTGTGAGAGGGCTGCGGACTGTGTTTCCTGCTGTTTTCAGGATAAATATATTGTCACTGTTCACCCAAACCACGATAAGGAGAAACAAAATGAAAAAAATCCGTAACCTTATTCTCATGCTGACCCTCACCGCGCTGATCTTCGCGCTTGTGGGCTGCAGCAGTTCCAGCAGCAGCTCCGGCAGTACTTCTGGAGATGCAGACACTTCTGATTCGAACTTCCCGGAATAGGGATTCACGATCGTCACTTGGTCCAGCGTTGGCGGCGGCGGCGACTTGGTATCCCGCAAGTTTGTGGAAATCGTGAAGCAGGATTCGGATCTTCTGAGCGTCAACCTGAACGTTGAAAACATCACCGGTGCCAACTGCATTGCAGCCTGCGAGTCCGTGAAGGCCGCGGATCCCGATGGCTATACGCTGCTGTTTGTCACGGCGAACCTGAGCACCATTCCCTGGTCGACCGATCGGGATGACCTGAATTACGCAGACAGCTTCAAAGCGGTGATCAGCTTCAGCACCGAGCCTTTGCTGCTGACCATTCGCGTGGATGATGAGCGGTTCAGCGATTTTGAGTCCTTCGTCGCGTATGCGCAGGAGCATCCCGGTGAGGTGACGATTGCCGGCGGCGGCACCACGGAATCTGTCGTTGTCGAAAGTATGGCAAACGAAATCGGTATCGATCTGGATCTCGTCATGTATGACGGAGGCAGTGAGATGGCGGCGGCTCTGGCCGGCGGCCATATCGATGCGATGTTCGGAAGTCCCAGCGATGTGATTTCGTATGTGGAGGCCGGACAGCTGGCGAATATCGCCGTGATCTCGGATGAGAGATACGAAGAGGATTTCCCGGATGTTCCCACTCCGAGCGAATTCGGCTATGACGTCGTCAGTGCGGATCAGTGGCGCGGACTGGTTGTGCCGAAGGATACCCCCGACGATATCGTGGAAGAGCTCTATGAGATCTTCTACAACATTACGCAGACGGACGAATTTGCAGAGTTCCTGGAGCTGAACTGCATGACACCGTCCTACATGAATCCAGAAGAGTTTGACGCATTTCTGCTTGAACAGGACGAACTGTATAAGGAATACTTCAGTTCTCTGGAAGAATAGGAGGAGCGCTGAGAGCGAACGATGGGCTGCCGCGCGGCAGCCCATCCCCATTAAAGATTGATGAATGCAATGAAATATAGCATAGTCGATTGTGCAGACCATGATATGAAACGGCTGAGGTCATTTCATATAGAGAAAACCATTCACAGAACATAGTTCAGAAGGAGGAGATTGTTAATCATGGCAAGAAAAGAAGATTTTGAGAATCTGGTATTTGAGAAGCTGGGGGAGGGGTTTGTATTCACTGAAGGCCCGGTGTGGTTTGAAAAGGAGGGCTATCTTCTGTTCAGCGACATCGACGGCGACGCGATCCGCAGATGGGCGCCGGAAAGAGGCGTGGAAATCTTTCGTGCACCTTCCAACGAGCCCAACGGAAGTGCGCGGGACAAGCAGGGACGGTTCCTGTCCTGCGAGCACAAGCTGAGAGGCATCTCCCGTACCGAAGCGGACGGGACGGTTACTCCTCTGATTACTCATTATCAGGGAAAGAGGCTCAATAGTCCTAACGATGTTATCGTGAAGTCTGACGGGAAGATTTATTTTACTGATCCCTGCTCGGGCATTACCGATTATGACGGCAATTTTATCGTTGAGCCTGATCTGGATTTCTGCGGAGTGTATATGTTTGACGATGAGACGAAACAGCTGACTCTGCTGACCAAGAGCGTCGTCAAGCCCAATGGTCTTGCATTTTCCCCAGATGAGAAGATTCTCTATGTCGATGATACGAACACATACCATATTCACGCTTTTGATGTAAAAGAGGACGGAACCCTGGAGAATGACCGGATTATCGCGGATGCCATCGGCGGAGATAATTCGCGGCCGGAGCTGGTCGGCGGCCCGGACGGTATGAAGGTTGATTCGGAAGGAAATCTGTATGTGGCCGGAGAGGGCAATGTGATCTACGTGATTTCTCCGAAAGGTGAGCACATCACGATGATTCCTTCCCCTAATGGAGAGTTCACTTCGAACTTTACCTGGGGCGACGACGACCGGAAGACTCTCTATATCTGTGCCTCCAGCGAGCTGTACCGTGTGAGGATGCCCATCGCAGGCTGCAGGACGACATTCGTAGACTATCCTGAAGAGGATCTCATGCCGGAACACTGGGGCTACATGAATGATAAGGCGCCGGAGCTTCTGACACAGGTTTTTGATACATTTGATGCTTTGGATGCGTATCCTGCTCTGACCGCCCGCGAGCAGCAGCTGATCACCTTTGCGATGATGGTTGCTGCGGGGAAGAAGGAGGCGATGGGAAATCATGCCGGTTTCGCGCTGGAAGAAGGGACGACGGAAGACCAGCTCTTTGGTGTGGCGCTAATCGCCCTGTCCATGCTGGGCGTACCGGCCTACAGTGAGGCGATTCAGGCGATCCTGAAAACGCGCGAATAGGAGATACACACATGGAAAATAACGAAAATAATGAGAACGTCGCCATTGGTCAGAAAAAGTATACCAGGGAAACGATCATAAAATGCCTTGGCCTGTCGGCCATCGGTGCGATTCTGTTCCTGATGCCGATGTCCTACGAAGGGAAGCTGACGCTGCCGGTAGGAATCCTGACACAGTGGCTGACAGAGGTCCTTACGCCGATCATGCCGACTTTCGTCAAGATCTGTATCATCATTTCCGCCATCGGCTCGCTGGTTTATGCCTTTGCGAAGCCGAAGGTGATGAGAGAAAATGAGCTGCTGAAGGAGTGCTTTGAAACGACACCGTTCTGGTATGTGCTGCGAGTGGCTGCAGGTATCATAGTCACGATGATCGCTCTGAACGTCGGTCCGGAGTGGATTATCGGTGATGACACGGGAAATTATGTGCTGACGGAGTTCCTGAACAGCTTTATCTCCACGATCTTTGTCGGCGGAGCGCTGATGACGCTGCTTCTCGACTTCGGAATCATGGATTTCGTGGGTGCATTGTTCTCACGGTTCTTCCGTTTCCTGTATCATCTCCCCGGCTATGCTGCCGTCGATTGCCTGACATCATGGCTTGGAACCGCTGTCGTAGGTGTGCTGATGACGAAAGACCGTTATGAGAAGGGATTTTATTCTGCCCGCGAGGCGGCGATCATTACCACGACCTTCTCCGCCTGTGCCATTCCCTTTGTTATCGTCATCAACGCGACGCTTGGTTTGGAGGACTATTTCTTTGAGTTCTTCTACATCAACCTGATCACAGGCTTCCTGGTCGCCATCGTCATGGTTCGCATTCCGCCGCTGTCGTGGAAGAAGGATACCTACCTGGTGGATGAGCCGTCTGCGCATGTGGAGAAGCCGAAGGAACTCTCTTACCTGAAATTCGCGGCCTGTATGGCGCTGGATCGTGCGGAGACATCCAGATTTTCCGTGAAGAACCTGATCGTTACCGGTGCGAGGATGATCGTAGTGGTCGGAATCACAACCATGCCCATCGTGCTGGTCCTGGGTACTGCCTGTCTGGCTCTGCAGGCCTATACCCCTGTATTTACCTGGCTGGGCATGCCGTTTATCCCGCTGCTGAACCTCCTGCAGGTTCCAGAAGCGTCTGCTGCTTCAGGGTGTATCATGGCAGGATTCGGCGATAATTTCGTCCCGGCCATCATCGCGTCCGCCACAGTCGTCAGCGAATACACGAAATTCATCGTGGGAGTGCTTTCCATCAACCAGCTGATTTATGTCTCGGAGGTGGGAGCGCTTATCATCGGCGCCAAGGTGTCCATCAATCTGCTGGATTTGTTTGTAATCTTCATTGAGAGAACGGTCTTCTGCCTGATTGTTATTGTGTGTCTGACGAATCTTTTTGGCGTCTTTTGATGCGTGTTTCTGTCAACAGACACGATACGGTTGTTGTGAAATGAAAAAGGCGGCGGGGGCTCTGTCTATGACATATCTTCGCCGCCTTTGTGCACAGGGAGGTAATACGAAATGTCTCAAAAACATTTTCTCAAAAAATTAAAAGACCCTCATGGACTCTGTACCATACTGCAGATGAGAGGATATTCGGATTTTGCAGAGATGGCGGGATATGCGGGATTCGATGCTGTGATTATGGACTGCCAGCATGGAGATACCTCGATGACAGAGGTCAAAAATGTGGTTCGCGCCGCACAGTGCGGAGGAGCGGAAGTGCTGATCCGTACCTGGAAAAACGATCCCGAACTGATCGATCGATATCTGGAATCGGGTGCGGCAGGGATTCTCTTTATCGATATTCATACCAAAGAAGATGCGGCCCGCGCCGTGGAACTGGTGAAGTGTCCGCCGATCGGGAGACGCAGTCCCTCTGGAAATCGGGCAGACCTCTATGGATTTGCCGGTTCTGATCCGGAATGCTTTAAGAAGATCAACGAGCGCGCGGTGGTAGCACTGATGATCGAGAATCGGGACAGCATTGAGAATCTGAAGGAAATCGCCGCGGTTCCCGGTGTGGATTTGTTCTGTATGGGGCCTTCGGACCTGAGCCGCGATCTCGGACATCCGGGAGAGAGCGGACATCCGGAAGTGGTCGAGTGGGAGAACCGCGCGTATGAGATCGCGGCGGAGGTGGGAATTCCCATGGACTCAGTCTTCCGGCCGGGCACGATGGACATTCGACAGGAGATGGCCAGGGGACGCCGCGTCATGACGCTTTCCCTGAATGGCGTGGTGGCCAATGGGTACAGGGAATTTATGCGGGGAGTCTATCCTGATCTCTACAGCTGATCCTCCGAATAGCGGACAAATCCGTCTCCCAGCACCTGATGGCTGTCCTGGAAGATCACGAAAGCGCCCGGATCTTCGTGCATGATCAGTCTCTTGAGTTCATTCACCTGGTAGCGCTTGATGGCGGTCATGACGATCCGGGTGTCTTCTCCGGTATAATGCTTCTGACCGTACAGGAACGTTGAGCCCCGATGCAGATGCCTGCTGATGCTTTCGGCAATTTCGTCCGGTTTTCTGGAGACGATCATGGCTACTTTAGAGAAATCAAAGCTGTATACGACACTGTCGACAAGCTTGGAGGACGTATAGAGAGCGATGATGCAGTACAGAATCTTGCTGTAATCATGGAAGACGATGCCGGTCATGAGCATAATCGAACCGTCGAAGGCCAGGACGATCTGGCCGATGGGAATGTTTCGGCAGCGCTTTTTCACCATCCGTATAATTATGTCCGAGCCGCCGGAGGAGGCGCCCGCGAGGAAAGTCAGGCCGCTGCCCACACCGGTGAGGATTCCGCCGTAGAGGGCTGCCAGAATAGGCTCCGTCTCGACAGCGGGAAGCAACTCGAACAGCTCCAGCCAGAATGAGAGGGACACGGTCCCGAGGAGGGAACCGAGGAAGAATTTTCGCCCGATGCTGCGCCAGCTGATCAAAAACAGCGGGATGCTGATCAGGAGCGACAGGGTACCGACCGATCCGTGCTTTGTCAGATAGACGAGGATCATGCACAGACCGCTGAGTCCTCCGGCGTTAAAGCCGTTCGGCTCAAGAAACAGATCAAATCCCAGAGCATACAGGGCGCATCCGCCGATGATTTCCAGAACACACAAAAGAATGTCTGCTGTTTTTTTCATGAAAAGATTACCTCCTGTTCATAACCATGAAATTCATAGCATAAAACGAAGAGCATGTAAAGAATAGGTTTGTTGATTATTTCACAAAAATACAGAGATAAAATTGTAGAAAAATACGCTTTGCGATTCGTTGGGCAAATGCTATGATGGAGCTTGCGAAAATTTTCACTGTGTGCTATTCTCTTGTGAGATATTTGACGGTACAGGAAACCGGCGCAGATAAAAGGGGATGTTGGCGTTGCATAGCACAGAAAACCGGGAACTGGTCGAGGGAAATATACTGCAGGCGATCATACGCTTTGCGATTCCTCTTCTGATCGGCAATCTTTTTCAGCAGTTATATAATACGGTGGATTCTTACGTGGTGGGAAACTACGTAAGCACGGGGGCACTCGCGGCAGTAGGAGCCTCTACGCCGGTAAACAATAAGCTGGTCGGCTTCTTTATGGGGTTGTCAGCGGGCGCGGGGGTGGTGATCGCTCAATATTTTGGCGGCGAACAGAAGAAGGAACTGAGCGACGCGGTGCACAGTTCCATGGCACTGACGATTCTTCTGAGTGTGCTGTTCACAGCGGCCGGAGTACTGTTCGCCGAACCGCTGCTTCGCGGCATCGGTGTCCCGGAGGATGTGCTTCCCTATTCGCTGCTGTATTTGAAAATCTATTTTGGCGGCATTACATTTTCTCTGATCTATAACATCGGCGCAGGCATCCTGCGGGCGGTGGGAGATTCCCGGACACCACTGTATTTTCTGGCGGTTGCCTGCGTGATCAATATTGCGCTGGATCTTTTGTTTGTCTGTGCCTTCTCCATGGGAATTGCCGGTGTGGGAATTGCAACGGTGACGGCGCAGGCCATCAGTGCGGCGCTGGTGTTGTACAAGCTGCTGCGGACGCAGGACAGCTATCGTTTGGAGCTGCGGAAGATCCGTTTCCATAAGGCCGTTACGTATCGGATCATTGCCATTGGTTTCCCGACCGCCCTGCAGCAGAGTGTCACGGCCTTCTCCAATGTGATCGTGCAGTCTTATATTAACTCGTTTGGTACCGCGATTGTCGCTGCCTATTCGGCCACGATTCGCATCGACGGATTCCTGATGCTGATCCTGCAGAGCTTTAATATGACGATCACGACCTTTGTCGGACAGAACTTCGGGGCTGGGGAATTTCGGCGGGTGAAGAAGGGGATCTATACCTCCTGGGCTGTTTGTTCTGTGCTCATTTTGATTGGTGCAATTACCATGAACCGGCTGGCGGAACCTCTGATCGGAATCTTCACATCAGATGCCGAGGTGATCGCGGCGGGCGGCGAGATGCTGCGCATGTTTTCCTTCTTTTACATCGTGCATCCGGTGATCCAGATCCTGAACGGAGCTTTGCGCGGCGCCGGTCATTCCAAGGTACCCATGTACTTCATGCTCGGCTCCTTCGTTGTGCTGCGGCAAATTTATCTGGCTATTGCGGTACCGCGGACGAACAGTGTGATGGCCGTCATGTTTGGCTGGCCTCTTACCTGGATCATCTGTGCGATCGGGATGGTGGTGTACTATCTGAAGGTGGACTGGCTGCCGGAGGAGAAGGACATGTAAAGTCAGACTGGCCGATGCAAGAGCACCGGCTAGTTTCACGTATATGTCTTTCCCGCTCAGGTGAGCCGCTCAAGCGTCTCCCGGATGACGGAGATGAGTTCCCGCTCCGGCGCGCCGAGGTAGGTGTTCCGGTGGTAAATGATCTTCAGGCGGTAATTTACTGTATACGGCGTGATGGAATAGAGCGCGACATCCCGCACCGGCCTGACCCACTCCGTGATCCCCTTCGGCACGATGGCGGCGGCAAAGCCCTCTGTGGCGAGGCGGTACATGGAGATCGTGTCGTCCATCGTCAGAGCGATTTGCAGGGATGCGTGATGCCGCTCCAGAACCTTCTCGAGACATTCCCGCAGAAGAATGCCGCGCGCCGGAACGATCAGCGGGATGCTGCCGATCGTGCGGACATCGATCGTGGAGGAGAGGCCGCTGATCAGGTTCTCCGGGTGGATGAAGCGCGGGTCAGAGACCAGGACGAGCTCTTCGCGGCAGATATCCTGTGAGATGATGTCTTTTCCGAGTCTGCTTTCCAGCTCATCATATTCCGCGTAGATCCCGAAGTCAACGGAGAAATTCTCGATCTTCTCGCAGATCTCATCCCGTGTGCTGACGACGCCGCAGATATTGATGCCCGAATGATGCTCCTGAAAATACTGGATGACTTTGGGGAGGACATAGGGCATCCGTCCCTGCGTGATGCCAAGCGTGATCCGACCGGCCTTGTTGTCGGCGATGTCACGAATCTCACGCTCCAGGTTCTCGGAGAGAAGCATGATTTCACCGGCTTTTTTCAGGTAGACCTCTCCGGCGTAGGTCAGGCGCAGAGGCACCGTCGAACGGTCAAACAGCCGGGTCCCCAGAGAGTCCTCCAGCTTCTGAATCTGGGAGCTGAGCGTCGGCTGAGACAGGTTCAGCTCGCGGGCGGCTTTGGTAAAACTCTTCAGGCGCGCCACGGCAAGAGCGCACTCGATATTATAAGTATTAATCACGATATCTACTTATTTAAATTTTAAATATAATAAATAATTCTGATTCTTGTTATTTGTATTATAAGCCGAAAAAACGGAAAAAACAAGAGTAAAAACAGCGCGTACTCAGTCGTAACATCGGAAATTTCAATGATATACATTTGACATTATAATATTATGATTGACAAGAATAAGTAA
>JAJQCG010000183.1 GCA_021202815.1 Lachnospiraceae bacterium
AAACACACGTATCTGCATCATAGGAGGAGGCCCGGCCGGGCTGTCCGCCGGTATGTACCTGGAAAAGAAGGGCTATACCAATTATGCCATCATGGAACGGAGCAACCGGGTCGGCGGGAAATGCTGGTCTCCGAATTACAAGGGCAGGCGGTACGAGATGGGCGCAATCATGGGCGTTCCGTCCTATTATGCGGTTCAGGATGTGGAAGAATTCTGCGGCATCACGCATGATGGCCCGGCGCTTATGAACGAGTTCAAGGACAATAACGGGGATATCATCACACCCTTCGCGCCTGACCAGCCGGATTTTGAGGAACGGCAGGAACAGGTGAAGAAGTTTGCGATGCTTCTTGCGACCAAGTATAAGGGCTATGACATCAATGGTCACCGCGGCGTGGCTCAGGGGCGCTACGACGGATATGCCGTGACGAAAGAGCGCGAGCCGGTGAGCGGGGAGAATGAGAATCTGAAAGACCTGTGTATGCCCTTTAAGGACTTCATGGAGATGAACGGCGTGCCGCTGGTCATGGATTACTGGGCCGGGCCGTTTACAACGTTTGGTTACGGATATTTTGATGAAATTCCCGCGGCGTATGTCCTGAAATATCTGGATTTCCAGACCACGATGAATTTCCTGCATTTCAATCTGTGGACCTGGAAGGACGGTACGCAGTCGATCTGGGAATCTCTGGATCAGCATCTGATGCACCCGGCTCATCTGAACGTTGATATCACAAAGATTGAACGCACAGACGGCAGGATTCTGGTCTATCACAATGGCACGGTAGAGGAGTTTGATAAACTGATTGTGACAGCTCCGCTGCAGCTCCTCGGGAACTATTGTGACCTGCGTGAGGATGAGGAGAAATATTTTTCAAAGATCGATTATCAGCGCTACGATGTGATGGCTGTGGAGACACTCTCCGAAGATCAGCCGAAATGCTCCTATTATATGTGGGGAAATATTACGCCGGATCGTGTCGGTCATCTGATGATCTATTATCGCCGCTGGGCGGATACATTGGATCAGGTTCTGACCACCTATGCGCTGAGAAAGCATAAAGACTGTGAAGAGATTCCGTACGGCGAAGTCAGAGCCAATGTACTGAAGGATCTGGAAACCTGTCACAATCCGGCTTCCAGCGTTGTCAATGAGTGGAGTACGTATTATTTCCCGCATGTATTTTCAGAGGATTATGCAGCGGGATGGTATGACGATGTGGAGGCCATGCAGGGCAAATATGACACCTTCTATGCCGGTGAGGTGATGTCCTACGGCGACATGGATGAGACCTGCGAATATTCCCGTGAGCTCATTGAGCGTTTCTTTTAAAACCGGAAAGGATTACATATGAGCTTTTACAAAGATCATTACGATGTAATTATCATCGGCGGCGCCCTTGCCGGTATGACAACGGCATTGGCGCTGCAGGCTCAGGGGATCAAAGACATCCTCATCCTGGAAAAACATAACATGCCGGGAGGTCTTGCCACCGACTACGTGAGAAACGGGCATGAGATAGAGGCGACGCTGCATGAGATGATGTCCATCGGTCCAAAGGAAAACCGTCTTAAGGTGGGGCAGTTCTTTGATGATATGGGCATCGATATTGACTGGCTGCCGGTCCCTGAATGCTACCGTCTGGCGGTGCGGGGGACAGATATTGATATCACGCTTCACGACGGTTATGAGAGGATGGCGAGGGAGATCGATGCGGCTGTCCCGGGCACCTACGACAGGGTTCTGGAGCTGATGCATCTGTGCCGGCGTGTCTATGACAGTGTCAATGCGCTGGCAGGGGTCAGCATGAGTAAGCTGGAAATGCTGCGGAAGCATCCGGATTTTGTTAAAACGCTTGGCTACAGCGCGACGGAGGTTCTGGAGACGTTTCATCTGCCGCAAAAAGCGGTGGATATTCTGACTGCTTACTGGATTTATGTCGGCAACCCGATGGATACGCTGCCCTTCACCATTTATGCGTTCCTTATGGCAGGCTATTTTACGGGAAGCTATGTATGCCGCGGTTTCTCCCATGAGATGAGCATGAAGATGCAGCGGAAGGTTGAGGAGAACGGCGCGCAGTATGAATTGCGCCAGGAAGTGGAAAAAATCCTGGTGAAGGATGGCAGGGCTTACGGTGTGCGTACCCGGCGGGGAGACGAGATTCACAGTGATTATGTGGTTTCCGGCGCTTACCCGAACAAGGTTTACACGCAGATGATCGAGCCCCTCTCAGAGGTACCTGAAGGTGCGATCAAGCTGATCAATGGCCGCAGACTCTCACTTTGCCCGGTTTCCGTTATGCTGATGATTGAGGGGACGCCGGAGGAGAACGGAATACAGAATTATTCTACGTTTTCCGGCACCACCATGGATACCAACAAAATATGGGAGAACTATTCCAATATTACGGAACCGTATAATTTTATCACGTCCATTTGTCTCAATTATGCGAACCCGGAGGCGGTAAGGCCCGGCTACACGCAGTTTTCCATTACGGCGCTTGTGCCGGTGACGGCTTTTGAGGGTGTAAAAGCGGAGGATTATTATGATCTGAAGCGCCGCCTGGCCAATGAAATGATGGAGGAATACATCCGTGTCGGCGGAGTGGATTTCCGGGATCGGATTGCAGAGATCGAGATTTCCACCCCGTATACGATCAATCACTATGTGGGTGCGTGGAAGGGAAGCATCTATGGGTACTCGCATTCCATGGACGACCATGTGGTTGCCCGCCTGCAGATGCTGGAACACGATCACTTTATCGACGGACTGGAATTCGCAGGGGCACACTGTCTGGACGGCGACGGGATGGGACCGCAGATCACCAATGGTCGTTCCGCCGCAAAGAGTATTCTTGAGGATATGCGAAAAAGAGGTGCGAGATAATGGGAAAGAGCATTAAAGTAAAGGGCTTCCTGAAGGATATTCAGGGCTCTAAGAGAATTATAAACCAGCGCACCGCAAATTTTGACCGGGCTTCCACCGTGCCTGACCCAAAGGACTTTATCAGCGATACAGTGAAGCAGCTTCATCCGGCAGCCATGAAAGTGCGCGTAACATCGATCCGCAGCGCGTCGCCGACATCCCGGGTTTATCGCTTTGAATCGCTGGACGGGCCGATCCCGGTGTTTCAGTCCGGTCAGTATGTGAACTTTCGCCTGAAAATCGGTGACAGTCTGCTTTCCCGCCCTTACAGCATTTCCTCCGCGCCCTGTGAGGCGAGAGGAGAAAATCCGTTTTTTGAGGTCACGATCCGCAGAAATGTGAGTTATCTGGTGCCGGATTATTTCTTTGAACAGGTTCATGAGGGTGATGTGCTGGATGCAAACCTGCCTTTCGGTACCTTTTACTGGGAACCGCTTCGCGACACGAAGAACCTTGTGGCGCTGGCGGGAGGCAGCGGCATCACCTGCTTTCATTCCATGGCGAAGGAGATCGCTCATGGGAAAATGAAGGACTGCTGCCTGACGATTCTGTACGGCTCCGTAAAATCGGATGATATTATCCTGAAAGAGGAACTGGATACGATCGAAAGTGAGTGCGGGAATGTAAAGGTCGTCCATGTACTTTCCGGCCAGCCGGACTGGCCCGGAGAGAAGGGCTTTATCACAAGAGAGATCATCGAGAAGTACACGGCGCCGGACAGCACGTTCCTCTTCTGCGGACCGCTGCCCATGTATCAGCTGGTTCAGAAGGTACTTCAGGAGATGGGCGTGCCGGAACGGCGTTTTCGCCATGACGCGATCGGACAACCCGCGGATGTCACAAAGCTGCCGGGCTATCCGAAGGGGACGGAGGGGAAAACGTTTCAGATCACGGTTCTGCGGGGGGTACAGCAGGATACCATTTCTGCCAGAGCGGGCGAGCCGGTCGCTCTGGCACTGGAACGTGCTGCGATCCCAGTGGACACACACTGCCGGGGCGGCGAATGCGGATTCTGCCGCAGTCAGCTGCTGGATGGCCATATTTTCGTCTCTCCGGTGGGTGACGGACGCAGAATGATGGACCGGGAAATGGGCTGGTTTCATGCCTGTTCGGCCTGGCCGCTGAGCGACCTGACGATCAGAGTTCCGATCATGTGATCGGGAAAGGAGCGAGGATGCGTTTTTTCGGCTTTCATGAAATGTTAAACGATTGGGCGTCACGGACTCCGGACGCCCACGCTCTGTATTACGACGCGGACGGGAAAAGAAGCGTTACCTACCGCAGGCTGCTTGAGACGGTAGAAGCACGGGCGGAGAAGCTTCAGGAGCAGGGGAATACCTGTCTCGGGGTTCTGGCTGACGGAAGCTTCTCCTGCATTGTGGATGTTTTTGCCGCGGTTTTTGCAGGGATGCAGGTGGTGATGCTGGACGCGTCTCTGTCGGAGAAGACATTATCGCAGCTGATCCGGCAAACGGATGTCGATCAGTTGAGCGGCTCGCCTGCGCTTTGTCTTGCGTTGAAAGACAGCCTGACAAAGGGCGTTTCCGGCGGAAGCGGAAATATTTTGTTTTTCACCTCCGGGACGACGGAGCAGTCAAAAGCAGTGGTGCTTACTGAAGGAAGTCTCTGCAGCAGTGCCTGGAACGGCAGTGAGATGCTGCCTCTTCAACCGGGGGACCTCCTTCTTTGTATTCTGCCTTTGAATCATGTGTTCGGCTTTGTCTGCGGATTGCTCTGGGGACTGCAGTGCGGCGCAACCGTGGCGCTGGGCAGAGGACCGCGGCATTATTTTGACGACTGGATGTTTTATATGCCGACGGCCGCGTCGGTCGTTCCGACGATGGCGGAATTCCTGCTTCGGGTGAAGGGCTTTAATCCGGAGCTTCGGCAGATTCTGATCGGGGCGGGGGACTGCAGCGCAGAGGTACTGACAGCGTTGCAGCAGAGCGGTCTTAAGGTTGCGTTCGGTTATGGGCTGACGGAAACCAGCTCCGGTGTGGCGATCAGTACCCAGGGAGATCCACGGGCTATGTCTCTTTGTCCGGATTGCCGCATCTCACTGGCGCCGGATGGGGAGATCCTGATTTTCTGTCCTTTGTGCATGATGCAGGGATATTATAAACGGCCGGAGGATACGCGGGCGGTGCTGTGCGGCGGTGTCCTCAGTACGGGAGATCTCGGCCGCTTCGATGAAGAAGGCAGGCTTTACATCACCGGGAGAAAGAAGGACGTGCTGGTCCTCTCAAATGGGACGAAGATCTTTCTGCCTGAATTTGAGGAGGAGCTTTCGCAGGCTCTCGGAGAAGCGGACCTGGCTGTGACAGCCGAAAATGACAGACTGACATTGATTTTATGTACAGAACAGGATGAACAGGTGATAAAAGCAAAGCTTCGTCCCTGGGCGCTGCAAAAGCCTCTCGGGCAGCAGATTACCCGGATTGTGCGGAGAACGACCCCTCTGCCCCGGACAGCGACGGGCAAGCTTATACGATGGAAGCTTCTATAGATACAGGAGGATGAAATGACAAGGAAGGAAATATTTCAGAAGGTCCTGAAAACAGTGCGGGACTGTATCCCGGATCTGGACATCAGCGAAATGACGGAGCAGACAGTGATTTCAGAGACAGGCATGAATTCGATGGCTTTTCTTATGATTATCTGTCAGCTGGAGGCAAATCTGGACATTCAGATTCCTGAATCGGAGTGGCCCACCCTGTTGACGATTGGTGATGTGGTGAGCTCGATCGAGAGCAAGCAGCAGGCGTCATGAGTGTGTATTCGATCAGGCGGCGTGTCAGCAGTGCGGAAGCGGATCAATACCGCAGACTGCGTACCTCCGCGCTTTTTGGTCTGCTGCAGCTCGTTTCCGTAGAGCACTGCGAGGCGCTGGGTGTGGGAAGAGCACGAACGCTTGACCGCGGGTTCCTGTGGGTCGTGACAATGCAGGATGTATGGATCAGGCGCATGCCGCGTTATGAGGAGGAAATGGATATCGAGACCTGGACCGGTCGAACGCAGCATTCTCTTTTTCCGCGTTATTACCGCGTATCAGACGTGGACGGCGATATGCTGGCGCAGGGCAGCGCCATCTGGACGCTGGTAGATAGCGGCAGCAGAAGAATGCTGTCCGCGGATACCTGTGGGATCTTCGTGCCGGCGGAAACAGAAAGGGAAGCACTGCCTCTGCCGTATCCGATTCTCTGCGGGCAGACAGAACGGGTCCGTTCCTTTACGGTTCCCTACAGTTATGTGGATATGAACGGGCACATGAGCAATGTGAGATACTTCGACGTGGCAGAGGACCTGTTGGGAGCGGCATCGCGCGGGCTGGAGCCGCAGCGTGTATCCGCAGAGTATGTCAGCGAGCTGACAGAGGGAGATACGCTGGAATTGTATGTAGGCCACCGTGAAGGGGCCTGTATCGTACTTGGAAAATCGAACCGGGAGCATTTCCGGATGCGCCTTGCATATGCAGGAGGAGAAAGAAAAGATGATTGATGAGAAAATGAAGGAACGGGCGTTCAATCCGCCGCATAAGGGAGAAGCGTCTCCCAGCAGGAAAATATTGAAGCTCGGGAAAAAGATCACGGATGTGACAGCGCACAAGATCACCGGGATCGGCGCGAACGACGAGGAATACTGGGGACTGGCCAGTGTGGTGACCGACGAGATGGCTGACGTGGCTCTGAAGATGAAAATGCGCGTGCCCTACACGGTTCCGGAGCTTCGGAAGCTGTGCGGGATTCCGGATGATCAGGAGGAAAAATTTCAGAGGCTTCTGGATGACATGAGCTATATCGGCCTGCTGGAATATGATTACGGAAATCATTATGACCATAACGGACGCACGGCGCCGCCGTCGGAACGGAGGTACATCCTTCCGCTGTTCGTGCCGGGAAGTGCGGAGATGTTCAATATGGAAGAGGGTCCCGAAGGGAACAAACGTCTGCGCGAGCATCCGGAACTGGGATATTTCTTTGAGCGAATGACATATAAACCGCTGGAAGGCATTACCCATCTGGTACCGCCGGGAGGCGGCGGCATCGGGATGCACGTTATTCCGGTAGAACAGGCGATTCCTGTAGAAAGCAAAAGCCTGGATATTGAGCATCTGAGTTATTGGCTGAAGAAGTATGAGGGACATATCAGTGTCGGACAATGTTCCTGTCGTGCCTCACGCGCGGTCATGGGGGAAGGCTGCGCGGATGATGAGATGAGCTGGTGTATCGGCGTAGGGGATTTTGCCGATTACAGTATGGAAACCAATAAGAGCCACCGCATCAGCTATGACGAGGCAATCGAAATCCTGAAAAAGGCGGAGGACAACGGCTTTGTCCACCAGATCACAAACATCGACGGAGAAAACAAGATCTTCGGCATCTGCAACTGCAATGTGAATGTCTGTAACGCACTGCGCACCTCGCAGCTGTTCAATACACCGAATCTGTCCCATTCTGCCTATACGGCAGAGGTTGATCGTGAAAAATGCGTCGCCTGCGGAAAGTGCGTGGAAAAATGTCCTGCGGGTGCAGTGAAGCTCGGTCAGAAGCTCTGCGACAAAGATGGAAACACGGTGAAGTATCCGAAACACGAGCTGCCGCATTCTATTCTATGGGGGAAGGAACACTGGGATCCGGATTACCGGGATAACAACCGCAAAAACTGCTATGATGCGGGAACCTCTCCCTGTAAGACCGCCTGCCCGGCCCATGTTTCCGTGCAGGGTTATCTGAAGCTGGCGGCGCAGGGGAAATATCAGGAAGCGCTGGCGCTCATTAAAAAGGATAATCCTCTGCCGGCTGTCTGTGGCCGTATCTGTAATAAGCGCTGCGAGGAGGCCTGTACCCGGGGGACCGTGGATCAGGCGGTGTCCATCGATGCGGTCAAGAAATTCCTGGCGGAGCAGGACCTGAACGGCGCGACCTGCTATATTCCGCCGGTTGTCATCGCCTCCACGGAGAAGACCGTCTGGGAGCAGAAGATCGCCATCATCGGCTCCGGTCCGGCGGGATTGTCTGCGGCGTATTATTTGGCGACAAAAGGCTATAAACCGACGGTTTTCGAGAAAAACGCGGAGCCGGGCGGAATGCTCCGCTATGGTATCCCCTCGTTCAAACTGGAGAAGGATGTGATCGCCGCAGAAATCGACGTAATCCGGGAACTGGGTGTGGAATTCCGCTGCGGTGTGGAGGTCGGGAAAGATGTGACGATCCCGGAGCTGCGCAAACAGGGCTATCAGGCTTTCTATCTTGCTATCGGATGTCAGGGCGGCAGGCTGCCGGGCGTGCCGGGAGAAGATGCCATCGGAACGGATTACGCGGTTCATTTTCTTCACGGAGCACTGGAAGATGAGACACAGAAGCTGGAAGGGGAGGTTGTGGTCGTCGGCGGCGGAAACGTGGCAGTGGACTGCGCCCGTACGGCATCCCGCTTTGGCGCGTCGAAGGTGTCCATGGTATGCCTGGAGTCCCGCGAGACAATGCCTGCTTCCGCGACAGAGATCGAAGAGACAGAAGCGGAAGGGATTGAGATTCTGCCGGGCTGGGGTCCCATGGAGGTAAAGAAAGACAGAGACGGTCATGTGACTTCCATCCTGTTCAAAAAATGTCTTTCCACCATTGACCCTCTGACGAAGCGCTTTAACCCTGTCTATGACGAGTCGGTGACGATGGAACAGAAGGCAGATCACATCATATTCGCCATTGGTCAGGCGGTCATCTGGGGCGATCTCCTGAAAGGGACAAAGGTGAAATTCCACCATGGCAATTATCCGGTGGCGGATGCGCTGACATATCAGACGGCGGAACCTGATATCTTTGTGGGCGGCGATGTGTACTCCGGTCCGAAGTTCGCCATTGACGCGATTGAGGCGGGGAAATGCGCGGCGGAATCTTTGCATCGCTGGGTGCATACAGGCGCTTCGATGACGATTGGCCGGAACCGCAGAGACTTCTGCATGCTGGACAGGGAGAATATCGATCCGGGCGCCTATGACACGGCGGGACGGCAGGAAGAGAAAACCGATCTCACGATTGACGCAGCGCATTCTTTCCGGGATGTGCGCGGAACACTCACGCCTGAGCAGGTGAAGCTTGAAACGGCGCGCTGCCTGGGCTGCGGCGCAAGCTGGGTCGATCCGAATAAATGTATTGGCTGCGGCGTCTGTACGACCCGCTGCGTCTTCGATGCCATTCATCTGAAACGGGATCATCCGGAAAATTCCAAAATGATGCGGGCAGAGGATAAATTCAAGGGCGTATTTTCAATGGTAGGGCCGCGCCTGAAACAAACCGTTTTCGGCGGAAACGATCAATAAGAGAAGAAGTGCCGGAGGGTAGCTGAATGTCAAAAGAATCATTTAAAAACTATATGCTGAACGACTGGGATTTTCGCCCGGAAACCTATACGGTGGAGGATCCGGAAAAACTGGAACTCCTGAAAAAGCTGGGAGCCATGATCAGCGACAGGCGGGATATCAAAGGCTGGGAGTCGATCGAAACGACGGATTATGAGGTATGGGCGCTGAATAAGCTTCTGACGAAGGAAGAAGTGAAATTTATGCTTTCCTTCAAAAAGCGTCGGGTAAAGGTCTACACAGCTGAGCAGTTGGCGAAGATGAATAACATGTCGACGGAGGCGGCGCAGGCGATGTGCGACCGGCTCTGCGGGATCGGGATCCTGGAATTCAACCGGGAGAATGCGGATCATCATATTCAGTATCTGGTCCCGCGCTTCGTGGTCGGTTCCGGCGAATATATGATGATGAATCACAGACTGCTGGAAGAAGTGCCAGAGGTGGCGACGCTGTTTACCATGGCGGCGCAGGCAGTCGGACCGGTGGCTCACCTGGTGGCGCCGGGCGGCAGCGGGATCGGTATGCATGTGATCCCTGTGGAAGAGGCCATCCCGGCGGAAAGCAAGTCTGTACCGCTGGAGCATCTGACGCACTGGCTGAAAAAATACGATAAATACGCGCTCGGTATCTGTTCGTGCCGCCGGCAACAGCGGATGCGCGGTGAGGGTGACGGCTTTACCGAGGGTGAATTCTGCATCACGGTCGGGGACATGGCGGAGTATATGGTGGAGACCGGAAAGGACGCCCGCTATATCAGCTATGAGGAATGCCTGGAGGTGCTGCATCACGCGGAGGAGCGGGGATTTGTTCATCAGATCACCAATCTGGACGGGGAGAATAAGATCGTCGGTATCTGCAACTGCGCGCCGGGCGTCTGCAACGCGCTGCGTACTTCTCTTCTGTATAATACGCCGAACATGTCCTCCTCCGCCTACCGGGCTCATGTAGACAGGGAAAAATGCGTGGCCTGCGGAAAGTGCGTCGAGGTATGTCCTGCCGGAGCTGCGAAGCTCGGTCAGAAGCTCTGCCGGAAAAACGGACAGGAGGTGGAGTATCCCAAAGCGGTGCTGCCGGATTTGATACCCTGGGGTCCGGAAAACTGGGACTTCTGCTATCGCGACAATATTCGTATCAACTGTTATGACACGGGGACATCTCCCTGCAAAACCGCATGTCCCACGCATCTGTCTGTGCAGGGCTATGTGGAACTGGCGGCGGAAGGCCGCTATCTGGACGCTTTGAAGCTGATCAAGCAGGACAATCCGTTCCCCGCCATCTGCGGCGCGGTCTGTAACCGTCGCTGCGAGGACCGCTGCACCAGAGGTACGCTGGATCAGCCGGTGGCGATCGATGAGATCAAAAAATTTATCGCCGCGCAGGAGCTTTATGCAGAGAACCGTTATATTCCAAAATGCGAAAACGACGAGGGCAGGCTGTGGGGCGACGAATATAAGATTGCCGTCATCGGTTCCGGTCCGGCAGGACTTTCTGCGGCGTTTTATCTGCGGAGCAACGGATATTCGGTTACGGTATTTGAGAAGGAAGCAAAGCCGGGCGGGATGATGATGAATGCGATTCCCTCCTTCCGCCTGGAAAAAGATGTGGTGCGCGCCGAAATCGATGTGCTGCGTCAGATGGGCGTGGAGTTCTGCTGTAATGTAGAGGTAGGAAAAAATATCAGCATACCGGAGCTGCGTAAACAGGGTTACAAAGGATTCTATCTGGCGATCGGCCTGCAAAATGGCGGAAAAATGGGGATCCCGGGGGAAGACGCTGCGGGTGTGGAGCCCGGCATTTCTTTCGTGAAAAGAGTCAACCTGAGCAGCGGTGTACAGCTCGACGGAAAGGTCGTGGTCATCGGCGGCGGAAGCATCGGCGCAGATGTGGCGCGGACGGCGCTTCGCTGCGGGGCGCAGAGTGTGGATCTCTACTGCCTGGAAGCCTTCGAAGAGATGCCTATGGGGGAAGAAGATACGGCGGCCTGTACAGAGGAGGGGATTTCCCTGCATCCGGGCTGGGGACAGACGGAAATCGTAACGGAAAACGGAAAATGCAGAGCGGTAAAATTCCGTAGGTGCCTGTCTGTCAAAGACGAAAACGGACGTTTTTCGCCGCGCTTTGACGACAGCGTCACTGATATCGCAGAGGCGGATTATGTACTGTACTGTATCGGACAGAAGCCGGAGTGGGGCAATCTTCTTGCAGGAACTGAAGTAAAGCTGAACAAAAGAGGACTTGTGATCGCGGATGAGGTCACGTATCAGGCCGATACGGATATTTTTGTGGGCGGTGATATTTATACCGGGCAGAAGTTCTGTATCGATGCGATCGCCGCGGGAAAGCAGGGCGCGGTCTCTCTGCACAGGAACGTTCATGAGGGACACAGTCTGACGCTGAGCCGCGATCTGCGCCGGTTTATCGAGCTTGACCGCGACGATATTCAGGTACTGTCCTATGACAACGCAAACCGGCAGATTCCGGGGAGAAATGCGGCGGCGGAAAAGACTTTTGCTGATCCGCGTCAGACGCTGACGGAGAAACAGGTCAGGATAGAGGCAAAGCGATGCCTGCACTGCGGCGCGACGACGGTGGATGTGAACAAGTGCATCGGCTGCGGGCTTTGCACAACGCGCTGTCAGTTCGATGCGATTCATCTTCAGAGAGACATGCCGCAGAACACGAAGATGTATACCGGCGAGGAAGGACTGCTGAAATCCATTCTGCCCTACGCATTGAAGCGGCAGATTAAGATCAAATTTAAGGGAAAGAAGTAAGTTATGCATGAACTGGGAATTGTCACCTATGTGGCCCGCTCCGTGGAGCGGGTCGCTGAGGAGAACGGGATCCATCGCGTTGCGGAGGTGGTTCTGGAAATCGGTGAGGTTTCGGGCATCGTGGCAGATTATCTGATTGACTGCTGGGATTATTTCCGGGGGCGCTATACAGCGCTCTCAGAATCCTCATTGAGATGCGAGACACTGAAAGCCGTGACCTGGTGCGATCACTGTAAAAAAGAATATCCGACTGTGCAGTACGGGCGGGTCTGCCCATATTGCGGCAGCGAAAGAACCTGGCTTTTGACCGGAAATGAGTGTAATATCAGGGAGATCGCCGTCTGGGATGAGGAGGAAGACGATGAGTGAGATTCGGGTGATTGAAATTAAGGAAAGCATCTTTGCAGACAATGACCGGGAGGCGGACCGGATTCGCACCCGTCTGAAGGAGGAGAAAACCTTCCTTCTGAATCTGATGTCCTCCCCGGGCAGCGGGAAGACGACGACGCTTCTCCGGACGATCGAGGCGCTGAAAGAGGAGATTCGCATCGGCGTCATGGAGGCGGACATAGACTCTTTGGTGGATGCGGAAAAAATTGCCGGGACCGGGGTGCGCTCCATACAGCTGCACACGGGAGGCATGTGTCATCTGGACGCAGGCATGACGGAGCAGGGACTTGATGAAATCGGCACAGAGGATCTGGATCTGGTTGTGCTGGAAAATGTAGGGAACCTGGTATGCCCGGCAGAATTTGATACCGGGGCAGTCAAAAATGCGATGATCCTCTCCGTGCCGGAGGGGCATGACAAACCGCTGAAATATCCGCTCATTTTCACCGTGTGTGATGCGCTGATCATCAATAAAATTGATGTGCTGCCCTATTTTGATTTCGATATGGAGAAAGTAAAGGAGTACGCGCTCATGCGCAATCCCAGGCTGGAGATCTTCCCTGTCTCGGCAAAGACCGGCGAAGGCATCGACGCCTGGTGCGACTGGCTGAAAGGACAGCTTCGGGATCATGGCTGTTCAGGTTTTGTCTGATGAAACGAAAAGCTGCCTCCGTTTAGAACGGAGGCAGTTGATTAATTCCCGTCGGAGCCGAAGCGCAGGATATGCTCGAGCAGCCCCCGGCAGCCTTCCTCGATCTGCCGGTAGGCTGTGTCGAAATCGTCCGTATACCAGGGATCGGCGATCTCCCCACTCTGACCGGAAAATTCCCGGAGCAGACGGATTTTCTTCTCCGGATCCGCGGAGATGATGCGGCGGAGATTACGCAGGTTCTGCCGGTCCATGACCAGCAGATAATCATACTTTGCGTAGTCCGCCGCCGTCACCTGGCGCGCCCGCTTCGCGGCGCAGGAGATTCCATGCTCCGCCAGCTTGCGCCGCGCCGGCGGGTAGACCGGGTTCCCGATCTCCTCGCGGCTGGTGGCGGCGGAGGCGATCTCAAACTGGTCCGCCAGACCCTGGCGGGCGACCAGATCCTTAAAAATGAATTCAGCCATCGGGCTGCGGCAGATATTGCCGTGGCAGATAAAAAGCACTTTGGTCATCTTATTTTTACCTCCTCCCGGTGCCGGGAAATGCCAGGTTTTGCCTTATTTTGCGTGGCTTTTTTAACATCTTCGAACTCCACCAAAATCAACTGTGGCCCAATAGAATTAAAGCCAAGCAACATATCACCTGCATGTATATGCATATAAACATGATATCGCGAATAATCAAATAAATTATTTTCTTTATTCAAAAGATAATCTATTAACTTATCATCACCAAAATGTCCTTCATTTATATCACAGAACATTGTCATAATTTGCTTAATAATTGGCAAGGGTGCGATGTTTTTCAATGTCAGTCCGAGAGAGGCATACTCCCTTTCCTTGACACTATACATTGCTCCATAAATTCCATGAACAAATTCCATATATTGAGGAACGTACCATTGTCCTGTTTTAGAATTACAATCAGCACATAAGTAAAATCCGCCACGTCCACGTTGTTGATATTTCCCATAAGATTTTGAAAGATCCCAAGGTTCGATATTGGGATTCGATATTTGCTTAATCACTTCATCTCCTGGAATCATTTTTACTTTTTCATTATTGAAAGCCGATGCTGGCGGAACATGTTCAAAAGTCAGTTCTTTATTCCTTCCACACAATCTGCAAACTCCAATATGCACATTATTTGACATCTAATTTCCTTCCTACTGCTTACAGGGCATTTATCTATATAATGTTCTTAATTCATTCAAAATGTCTTCTTTCGATTTTCCTCTGATTCCAAGCTGTTTCAAATCCACATCT
>JAJQCG010000094.1 GCA_021202815.1 Lachnospiraceae bacterium
GGCCTACGTCACGCAGGGCTGCGTGATCGAGGGCGACGTGCGGAATTCGGTGCTGTTTACCGGCGCGGAGGTCAGGACCGGCGCGAAGGTCGTCGACAGCGTCCTGATGTCTGGCGTTGTCGTGGAGGAAGGCGCTGTGGTGCAGCGCGCGCTCGTCGCGGACGGTGTGAAGATCGGCGCGCAGGCCGTCGTGGGGGATCCGGACAGCGAGCACATCGAACTTATAGCGAAAAATGTAAAGGGGTAAAGAATTATGGTGAGAGCATTAGGAATTATCAGTTTTTCGGAGAGCAATGTCTGGGTAGAAGGAATGGAGTCTTTCCGCTCGATCGCCGCCTTCCCCTTCCTTGGCAGATATCGTGTGGTCGATTTCCCAATCTCCAATATGTCGAACAGTGGAATTGACCGGATCCAGGTTTACATTCGCAGAAAGCCGCAGTCTCTGGTACAGCACCTTGGCACCGGCAGACATTACAATATCAATTCCAAGAGCGGATATCTGCGTATGATGTTCGCTTCCTCCACGGAGGAAAATGATTACTACAATACCGATGTCCGCACCTACATGGAGTTCATCGACCATATCAAGAACGCGTCGAATACCCATGTCGTGATCGCGCCGGGCTACATGATCTATCAGCAGGATTTTGCCGCGATGCTGAACGCGCACATCGAGTCCGGGGCGGATATCAGCGTACTCTACCACGCGGTCGACAACGCGAAGGACGCCTATCAGAACTGTTACTGTGTGAACCTGAACCGCCAGAAGGGCGTGAAATCCTTCGAGATGAACAGCGGCACGGCGAAGAACCGCAACATTTTCATGGACACCTATGTCATGTCCAAGGCCATGTTCCTCGACCTTCTGGACGAGGCGCAGAAGCTTTCTTCCATGTATACGCTGCGGATGATCATCAACGCGAAATGCGACGAGCTCGACATCCGCGGGGTGGCGCACAAGGGCTTCTTCGCGCCGATTACGGATTTCAAGAGCTACTATGATGCGAACCTGTCGGTGAACTGGCAGCAGATCGCGGAGAATCTGTTCAAGCCGAGCTGGCCGATCTACACCAGGACGAACGACTCCTGCCCGGCGCAGTACTTTGAGACCGCCGAGGTGAAGGGTTCCTTTATCGCCAATGGCAGCGCCGTCGAGGGTATGGTCATTGACTCTGTCGTCGGCCGTGACTGCAAGATCAAGCCGGGCGCGACGGTTCGCAACGCGGTGCTGCTGGACAATGTCACGATCGGAGAGGGCGTGCACATCGAGGGCCAGGTTGTGGACAAGAACGCACAGGTCATTCATATGAAGGAGGTCATCACGGATCCCGAGCATCCGGGCTATATCAAGAGGAATGACATAGTATAGAAGAAAAGCAGAGACACTTAAGGGACTGACACAGATGGGCGTCAGTCCCTTTTTTTGTGAAATAATTCAGGACAGCAGGCCACAGACCGCCTTCTTCGAAGGCTATATGCCGCTTACGCGTCATATGTCTGAGGCTTGATGGGCGTTCCGCCCATCCCGAAATGGAAATACAGCCTTTAGCAGGTAAACCTGCACAGTCTGTCTTCCCATTTCGATGCTGTTCTGAATTGTTGTAGGCAATTTCCATTGCCACATTTCCATATCTTGTGTTATACTGTGAAAATGTGGTACAAGATAGAAGGAAACAGGTGAAGGAAATATGGCTAAGACGAAAAGCTACGACGCGGACAGTATCGCCGTCCTGGAGGGACTCGAGGCGGTGCGCAAGCGCCCGGGCATGTATATAGGAAGCGTCTCGACGAAGGGGCTGAACCATCTGATCTATGAGATCGTGGACAACTCTGTGGATGAGCATCTGGCGGGCTACTGCGATCGCATCGAGGTCTTTCTCGAGGCGGACGGTTCCTGCACGGTGTCGGATAATGGACGCGGTATCCCGGTGGGCATGCATGCGAAGGGCATGTCGGCGGAGCGCCTCGTGTTCACGACGCTGCACGCGGGCGGAAAATTCGACGACTCTGTCTACAAGACGAGCGGCGGCCTGCACGGCGTTGGCTCCTCGGTCGTCAACGCGCTGTCGGCCTGGCTGGACGTCGAGGTCTTGCGGGAGGGTTATATTCATCACGACCGCTATGAGAAGGGCATCCCGGTGCTGGAGCTGAAAAACGGTCTCTTGCCGACGATCGGGCGGACGAAGGAGACCGGGACGAAGATCCGCTTCCTGCCAGACGGCGAGATCTTCGAGAAGACCCGCTTTAAGGCTGAGGAGGTCAAGAGCTGGATGCATGAGACCGCTTATCTGAATCCGGAGC
This sequence comes from Lachnospiraceae bacterium, assembly GCA_021202815.1. Lineage (GTDB taxonomy): Bacteria > Bacillota > Clostridia > Lachnospirales > Lachnospiraceae > Hominiventricola. Next base: position 2,302 of record JAJQCG010000094.1, read on the forward strand.
TCACGATTATTTTTGAGGATCGGCGCGGCGCGGAAGTGGAGCATATCGAGTTCCACGAGCCGGAGGGGCTCAAGGGCTACGTGAAGGACCTTAACAGTAAGCAGGAGCCGCTGCACGACGTCGTCTATTTCAAGGGCGAGAGCGAGGGCATCACGGTCGAGGGCGCTTTCCAGTATATCAATGAATTTCATGAAAATGTGCTGGGCTTCTGCAACAACATTTTCAACGCGGAGGGCGGCACGCACATCACCGGCTTCAAGACGGTGTTTACAACGGTCATCAACTCCTACGCGCGCGAGCTCGGTATTCTGAAGGAAAAGGATGTAAATTTCACCGGCGCGGACGTGCGCAACGGCATGACCGCGGTGATCTCGATCAAGCATCCGGCGCCGCGCTTTGAGGGGCAGACGAAGACGAAGCTCGACAACCAGGATGCCTCGAAGGCCACCGCGAAGGTGACCGGCGAGGAGATCCAGCGCTATTTCGACCGCAATCTCGAGACCCTGAAGGCCGTGATCGGCTGTGCGGAAAAGGCGGCGAAGATCCGGAAGACGGAGGAACGGGCGAAGACCAATCTCCTCACGAAGCAGAAATTTTCCTTTGATTCCAATGGAAAGCTCGCAAACTGCGAGAGCCGCGACGCCTCGAAGTGTGAGATCTTTATCGTTGAGGGCGACTCCGCCGGGGGCTCGGCGAAGACGGCCCGGAACCGCGCCTATCAGGCGATCCTGCCGATCCGCGGCAAGATCCTGAACGTCGAAAAAGCCAGCATTGACAAGGTGCTCGCGAATGTCGAGATCAAGACGATGATCTACGCCTTTGGCTGCGGCTTCTCGGAGGGCTACGGCAATGATTTTGACATCACGAAGCTGCGCTACGACAAGATCATCATCATGGCCGACGCCGACGTGGACGGGGCGCATATCAGCACGCTGTTGCTGACCCTGTTCTATCGCTTCATGCCGGAGCTGATCTACGAGGGGCATGTTTATATCGCGATGCCGCCGCTCTACAAGGCGATGCCGGCGCGCGGCAAGGAGGAATACCTCTACGACGACAAGGCGCTCGAACGCTACCGGAAGAAGCACACCGGTCCTTTCACGCTGCAGCGCTACAAGGGTCTCGGCGAGATGGACGCGACGCAGCTCTGGGAGACGACGATGGATCCGGCGAGCCGGAGGCTGAAGCTCGTCGAAATCGAGGACGCGCGCCTGACCTCCTCCGTGACGGAGATGCTCATGGGCAGCGAGGTGCTGCCGCGCAGAAAATTTATCTATGAGAACGCCGTAGAGGCGGAGCTGGACGTGTAGGAGGCCTGTCATGAGTGAAGAGATGATTATCAAAACGGAATATTCCGATATTATGCAGAAGTCCTACATCGACTACGCGATGAGCGTCATCGTGGCGCGCGCGCTGCCGGATGTGCGCGACGGCTTAAAGCCGGTACAGCGCCGGACGCTCTATGACATGCACGAGCTCGGCATCCGCAGCGACCGCCCCTACCGCAAGTGCGCGCGTATCGTCGGCGACACGATGGGTAAATATCACCCGCACGGCGACAGCTCGATCTACGAGGCGCTCGTCGTGATGAGCCAGGACTTCAAGAAGGGGCTGCCGCTCGTCGACGGCCATGGCAACTTTGGCTCGATCGAGGGCGACGGCGCGGCCGCGATGCGTTACACGGAGGCACGCTTACAGAAGGTCACGGAGGAGGCGCTGCTCGCCGATCTTGACAAGGATATCGTGGACTTCATGCCGAATTTCGACGAGACGGAGCGGGAACCTTCAGTTCTTCCAGCGCGCATTCCGAATCTTCTGGTCAACGGCGCGGAGGGCATCGCGGTCGGCATGTCCACGAGCATTCCGCCGCACAATCTGAGCGAGACGATCGACGCGATGAAGGCCTATATGAAGAATCCGCAGATGACGACGGAGGAGCTGCTCGCGATTATGCCGGGACCGGATTTCCCGACCGGGGGTATCGTGGTTAATAAGGATGAATTGACGGAAATTTACAAGACGGGCGTTGGCAAGATCAAGATCCGCGGGCGCGTGGAGGTCGAGAAGCTCAAAGGCGGGCGGCAGCAGCTCGTTATCACGGAGATTCCCTACACGATGATCGGCGCGAACATCGGGAAATTCCTGAACGACATCGGCACGCTTGTCGAGACGAAGAAGACGACGGACATCGTCGATATCACGAACCAGTCCTCGAAGGAGGGCATCCGCATCGTGCTGGAACTGAAAAAGGGCGCGGATACGGAGCAGCTCACAAACCTCCTTTATAAAAAGACCCGCCTGGAGGATACCTTCGGTGTGAACATGCTCGCGGTCGCGGACGGGAGGCCGGAGACGCTGAGTCTGAAGCAGGTCTTCGAGCATGTCGTCGACTTCCAGTTTGAGCTCAACACGCGGAAATACCAGACGCTGCTGAACAAGGAGCTTGACAAGAAGGAGATCCAGGAGGGCCTCATCAAGGCTTGCGACGTGATCGACCTGATTATCGAGGTGCTGCGCGGCAGCAGGGATCTCAAGATGGCGAAGGCCTGTCTGATGAACGGCGCTACGGAGGGCATCCGCTTCAAGTCCGCAGCCTCGAAGAAGCAGGCCGCACAGCTGAATTTCACGGAGCGGCAGGCGACGGCGATCCTCGAGATGCGGCTCTATCGCATGATCGGTCTGGAGATTGAGGCGCTGATGAAGGAGCATGACACGACGATGAAGAATATCGCGCGCTACTCCGACATTTTAAATAATTACGACGAGATGGCGAAGGTCATCATTGATGATCTGAACCGCTATAAAAAGGCCTACGCCGTTCCGCGCAGAACCTCGATTGAGAATGCGGCGGAGGCCGTCTACGTGGAGAAGAAGATCGAGGAAGCGCTGGTCGTTTTCCTGATGGACCGCTTCGGCTACTGCCGCACGATGGACGAGACGATCTACGAGCGCAACCGGGAGGCTGCCGACGCGGAGAGCCGCTATGTCTTCCGCTGCCTGAATACGGGACGCATCTGCGTCTTCACCGAGACGGGAAAGATGTACACGGCGAAGGTACTCGATCTGCCCTTCGGAAAATTCCGTGACAAGGCGGTGCCGATCGACAATTTCAGCAATTACGACAGCGCGCAGGAGCGGATCGTTTTCGTTTGCGCGATGGAGGAGCTTTTGAAGGGAAGCCTTCTCTTCGTCACGAAGGATGGCATGTGCAAGGCGGTCAGCGGCTATGAGTACGACGTGCGCACGCGCACGAGCATGGCGACGAAGCTGAACGAGGGCGACGAAGTGATTTACATGAGCCTGATCACGGAGAAGCAGCAGCTGGTGCTGCGCTCCGCGGACGGCTATTTCCTGCGCTTCCCGGTGATGGAGATCCCTGAGAAGAAGAAGGCGGCGATCGGCATGCGCGCGATGAAGCTCGCCGCGAAGGATCACATTGAAGAGGTCTATCCCTTCCATCCGGGGACGGAGCAGACGATTACCTACAAGGAGAAGGAGATTCCCTTAAGCCGTGTGAAGGTCGGGGGCCGCGACCAGAAGGGAACGAAGCTCCGGGTATAAAAAACAGGGACCTGCCGTTTTTTGGCGGGTCTTTTTATTTAAAAATTTTTAAGAAGATTTTATCTCCGGGTTGTAGTAAAATGATTGTAGTCAACGTTTTAATAGATGTAAACGCATTTACAGTGAAAGCTCCGGACGGCGGCTGTGTGGACGGCGTGCTGGCACGCACGGACACACAGACATCGGACGGGCAGGACGGTATGAGCAAGTAGGGCGATAGCCCGGATTGCGAATACCGTCGGTGATTGCGGGAGCTCGAAGAGCGGAGCAATCAGCTTTCACAAACGGAAGGAGAGACATGTTTATATTTCTCGCGCTCTTGGACAGTCCCGGTGAGCAGGAAAAATTTGCGGAGATTTACAATCAGTACCGCCATTTCATGTGGTATGTCGCGAACCAGCGGCTGAAGGACGAACACCTGGCGGAGGACGCGGTGCAGGAGGCCTTTCTCGCGCTGACGCGCCATCTTGATAAGGTGGAGGACGTGCACAGCGCGAGGACGCGCAATTTTCTCGCCACGATCGTCCGCAGCAAAGCGGCGGATATCCTGCGCAAAAGCCGGCCCGAGGAGGAGCTGACGGAGAAGGTGGAGCGCGGCGGCTGGGAAGGCGACGCGCTGGAGCAGTATCTGAAAAAGGAGCAGTATAATGCGCTGGTCGCCTGCGTGCTGGAGTTGGATGAGGGCTATCGGGTCGTCTTCGAGTACAAGTACATATACCGTATGACGGACAAGGAGATCGGGGATATCCTCGGCATCTCTGCGAAAAATGTGAATGTGCGCTGCTTCCGCGCGAGAAAACAGCTTCAGGAAATGCTGCGAAAGGAGGCGGAGCGTTATGAAAAAGCATAATACGCTCACGGACGGGGAACAGCTCCTCGCGCGCGTCCTGGAGGAGTGTCTGGAGGAGGACTTAAGCTTCGTGCCGCCGGAGCACGAGATCGCGAGAAAACACCGCTTTTCGCGGGAGTTTGAGGACGCCATGTCCGAGCTCCTCGGGGACGAGGAGGAAGAAGATGAAGAGGAAGAGGCGATCCGAAGACATTTCCGGCCCCGCTTCGGGGAACTGGCAGCGGTCATCCTGGTGTTCTTTGTCTGCGGCGCGGTGGCTCTGTCGCTGACGGGCAGCTTTTTCTCGGCCTCGACCTCGTCCGACATGGCTGTGGCGGAGACGATGGAGGAAACGGAAGAAGCGGCGCCCACCGAAACCTGGGATATGGAAGAGGCCGCGGAGGAGACCTCCGGCACCGACGCCGGTGAGGAAAGTGGCGAGGAGACTACAGCGGGCAGTATGGCGGAGTACGGCGGAGAGCTGATCGACGAGGCGGCAGAGCAGGAGCTTCCATCCTCGCTGGACGGGCTGACGCTCGAACTGGCTTATCCGGGCGCGGAGAATGGCAACACGACCGTCGGTTATTCGCTTGAAAACTCCGGGGAGGAGGCGGTCAGTTATAGTAGCCTCTTCGATCTGGAGGTATATCTGGACGGCCTCTGGTATACGGTTCCCTATGTCGGAGAGGAGGTGAGGGACTGGGCCTCGATAGGGAGCGACATGGTGCTGGACGGCGCGTTGGATTTGAGCGCCTGGGCGCTTGACGGCGAGGCACATCAGTACCGGCTGGTTCTGCAGTTTGCGGACGGCCGGATCGGCGCGGAGTTTAGCTTTGAGGAGGCAGTTTTGAAGTGAGAATCGCGGGGCACAAGGAACCCCGAAAATGGGAGGAGAGCATATGAAGAAAAGATTTCTGGCAATCATGATGGCGGCACTGGTGGTTCTGGGGATGGTCGGCTGCGGCAGCTCTTCGGACAGCAGCGCGTCGGCGGATACGGCGGCCTCGTATTACCGGACGGAGGCTGGGACGACAGAGGAGACCGTGGAGTATGAAGTGGCCGAGGATATTATGGAGGAGAACGATGCGGGCGTCAGCTCCGGCAGTGGCATCGAGTCCGCGACCGACACGTCCCGCAAGCTGATCAAGACGGTAAACTTAAGCCTGCAGACGACGGAGTTCGACTCTGTGCTGGAGAGCATTTCCGCGTGGACGACGGAGCTCGGCGGCTATATTGAGAGCTCGTCGGTCAGCGGCAACAGCTATTATTACGAGAGTACGCGCTATGCGTACTATACGATTCGCATTCCGTCGGACCGGCTCGATGAGTTTGTCGATATCGTCGGCGATCTGGGAAATGTGACCTACAAGAGCGAGTCCGTCGAGGATGTGACGCTTGAGTACACGGATGTCGAGAGCCGCAAGACCGCGCTTGAGACGGAGCAGGAGCGCCTGCTGGAGCTCCTCGAGGAGGCGGAAAATATGGAGGATCTGCTTGCGATCGAGAGCAAGCTCTCCGAGGTCCGCTATGAACTCGAGAGCTATGGGAGCCAGCTGCGCGTGCTGGACAATCAGGTGGACTACAGCACGGTTTACGTGGATGTGGACGAGGTGGAGCGCATCACCGAGACGACCGAGAAGGGCTTCTTCGGGCAGATCGCGGATCGCTTTAACGACAGCCTCTATAGTGTCGGAAAGGGCCTTCGAAACTTCGTGATTGTTTTCGTCGGCTCGCTGCCGGTGCTTGCCGTGTGGGCGGTCGTGATCGCGGTGATCGTGCTGATCCTGCGCCGGATTTTCCGGTACAGAAGGAATAAGAAAGAAGCACTGAAAAGGAAATATTGGGACGGGATGGAGGAATCCGGAGAAAACCGGCTGGGGAAGGAAAAAGAGAAGAGAAAACCGCGCTGGGGCAGGAAGAAGGAATCCATACAAATAAGCGAAAACAACAAGGAAGTGCAGGAAGATGGAAGGAAAGAAGGAAAAGAGTCCCCTGACGACTCTGCGCTACATTGAACAGGACGGCAAGCATCTGATGCTCCACCGCGTCAAGAAGGAGCACGACGTCAACGAGGGGAAATGGATCGGCGTCGGCGGACATTTCGAGGAGGGGGAGAGCCCCGAGGAGTGTCTGCTGCGCGAGGTGAGGGAGGAGACAGGCCTTAGGCTTGTCTCCTGGCGCTTCCGCGGGATCGTGACCTTTTGCGCGGACAACGCTCCCACGGAATACATGTGCCTCTATACGGCGGACGCTTTTGCGGGCGAGCTGTCCGAGGACTGCGCCGAGGGCGTGCTGCGCTGGGTGCCGAAGGAGGAGGTGCCGACTCTTCCGCTCTGGGAGGGCGACCGCGTATTTCTGGAGCTCCTGACGCGGGACGAGCCGTTTTTCTCGCTGAAGCTGAGCTATGAGCACGACCGTCTCACGAAGTGCGTGCTGAACGGGCAGAAAAGACTGTGAATGAGTTGTGAAAAAGCTGTGAACCGGGGCCGTGAAACTTAACAAAAGCTTGATTTTCCGGGGGATTATGCTATAGTTACTATTGACAGCGGCTGCGGACAGCAGCCGGAAATGAGGAAAATCATGAAGTATGACGTAATTATCATTGGCGCCGGCCCGGCCGGCATTTTTACAGCCCTCGAACTGGTGCGGAACGGGGCGAAGAAAAAGATCCTGATGGTGGAGAAGGGCAAGCCGGTCGATAAGCGGCACTGCCCGAAGTCCGAGACCGGCAAGTGCATGAACTGCAAGCCCAACTGCATGATCACGACGGGCTTTTCCGGCGCGGGCGCTTTCTCGGACGGAAAGCTGAGCCTTTCCTGCGAGGTGGGCGGCGAGCTGCCGACGCTGATCGGTGAGGAATTCGCGCAGGAACTGATTGATTATACAGATAAAATCTATCTGGAGTTCGGCGCGGACGAGCATGTCGAGGGCGTCTATGAGGGCGAAGAGATCAAGGAGATCCGCAAGCGGGCGATCCGCGCGGGACTGCAGCTTGTGAACTGTCCGATCCGGCATCTCGGCACGGAGAAGGCGCAGCAGCTCTATCTCAATATCCAGAATTACCTGCTGGAGCAGGGCGTGGAGATTCTGTTCAGCACGGAGTGCGAGAATATTATCCTGGAGAACGAGGTCTGCAAGGGTGTGCGGATCGTGACGAAGGCCGGGGAGCAGGAAATCTTTGGCGACGAGATCGTCATCGGCACCGGACGGCGCGGCGCGGACTGGCTCGAGAAGGTCTGCGCGGAGAACGGCATCGCTCACAGGCCGGGCACAGTGGATATCGGCGTGCGCGTGGAGTGCCGCAACCGAAATTATGGAGATCATCAATAAGGTGCTCTACGAGGGTAAGCTGATCGGCTATCCGAAGCCCTGGAAGAATAAGGTGCGCACCTTCTGCCAGAACCCGGGCGGCTTCGTCTCCCAGGAAAATTATGACAACAATCTGGCGGTCGTCAACGGCCACAGCTACAAGGACTTAAAGAGCGAAAATACAAACCTGTCCATTCTGGTCAGCCACAATTTTACCGAGCCCTTCAACCAGCCGATCGCCTACGCGCAGAAGGTCGGCGAGCTGACCAACATGCTCGGCGCGGGTCATATTCTGGTGCAGCGCTATGGGGACATCCTGGACGGCAAGCGCACCTGGCAAAAGGAGCTCGCGCGCTCCAATGTGAAGCCGACGCTGAAGGACGCGGTGGCCGGGGACATCACGGCGGCCATGCCCTATCGCGCGATGACGAACATCATCGAGTTCATCCGCATGCTGGACGAGGTGGTGCCGGGCTTCGCGAGCGCGGAGACGCTGCTGTACAGTCCGGAGCTGAAATTTTATTCTAATAAAGTAAAGATGGACGCGGATCTCAACACGAACATCAAAGGTCTGCACTGCCTGGGTGACTCTTCAGGCTGGACGCGGGGCCTGATGATGGCCTCGGCGATGGGCGTGCTGATGGGACGAAGGCTTCTGCAACAATAGTTGACTTTTGCACGATTAGGTTTTATAATCTTGACAGCAATTCAGAGCAGCAGCAAATGAAAAGTCAGCATTGCAGATTTATCTGCAAAAGACTTTGCGGCTATGAGGAGCAAAATATATTTTCAGAAAGACGGAGGAAAAAATTATGAAAAAGATGTTAGCAATCCTTCTCTATGCGACGATGGCTTTCAGCCTTGCCGCATGCGGAAGCAGCAGCTCTTCTACGTCGTCGGAGGCGACCGAGGAGACTGCGGAGGAGGAGACCGAAGTGGCTGAGACCGAGGAAGTCGCCGAAGAGACGACCGCGTCTTATGTGGTAGGCATCTGCCAGCTCGTGCAGCATGACGCGCTGGACGCAGCGACGCAGGGCTTCAAGGACGCGCTGACCGAGGCGCTCGGCGATGCGGTGACCTTTGACGAGCAGAACGCGCAGGGCGATTCCAACACCTGCTCGACGATCATCAACAGCTTTGTATCCGCGGATGTGGATCTGATCCTTGCCAACGCGACGGCGGCTCTGCAGGCTGCACAGGCCGGCACCGACACGATTCCGGTTCTCGGTACGTCCATTACGGACTATGCGACCGCGCTGGAGATTGATGATTTTGACGGTACGGTAGGCAGAAACATTTCCGGCACGTCCGATCTGGCCCCGCTTGCGGAGCAGGCAGCGATGCTCGCAGAGCTCTTCCCGGATGCAGAGACCGTAGGTCTTCTGTACTGCAGCGCGGAGGCGAACTCTCAGTATCAGGTGGACAATGTACAGGCAGAGCTCGAGGCACTCGGCTACACCTGCACGCAGTACAGCTTCTCCGATTCCAACGATATCGCGGCGGTGGCGCAGAGTGCGGCTGACGCGAGCGATGTGATTTATGTCCCGACGGACAACACGGCGGCTGCCAACACTGAGATTATCGACAACATCTGCCGTCCGGCGGGCGTTCCGGTTATCGCGGGCGAAGAGGGCATCTGCGAGGGCTGCGGCGTCGCGACGCTTTCCATCAGCTACTATGATATCGGATACACCACCGGTGAGATGGCAGCGCAGATTCTGACCGGCGAGGCGGATATCTCCACAATACCGATCGAGTACGCGCCGAATGTCACGAAGGAGTACAACGCTGTGATCTGCGAAGATCTCGGCATCACCGTTCCGGACGATTATGTTGCGATCGCTACGGAAGAGTAAGCTTTACCATATTTGAATAAAACATAAGACCAAAGGCGGCAGCGAGAAGGGATTTTCCTCTCTCGCTGCTCGTTTTTAGAGACCTGGCGAATAAACAGGGGAAGGTAGATAGTATGAATATTGCAAGCTTGATAAACGCTCTGCCGGGTGCGGCGGCGCAGGGACTGATTTGGGGGATCATGGCCATCGGCGTCTATATCACCTTCCGTGTCCTGGATATCGCGGATCTGACCGTGGACGGTTCGCTCTGCACGGGCGGCGCGGTCTGCATTATGATGATGCAGGCGGGATACAATGTCTGGATTGCGATGCTGGTGGCCACGCTGGCCGGGATGCTGACCGGTCTGGCGACGGGCCTGTTTCACACGTTTATGGGAATTCCGGCGATTCTTTCCGGCATTCTGACCCAGCTCGGGTTATATTCTATCAATTTGAAAATTATGGGAAAGTCCAACCAGGCGATCAATGTGGACAAGTACGATCTGCTGGTATCGCTCCGCTATGTCAAGGGCGTGGCTTTCTATAAAAATACAATTCTGATCGTGGCTGTGATCATTGTGATCCTGATCGCGATTTTATACTGGTTTTTCGGGACGGAGCTCGGCTGCTCGCTGCGCGCTACCGGCTGCAACGGCAGTATGGCGCGGGCGCAGGGTATCAATACGAATTTCAATCGCGTGCTCGGCCTCATGATCTCAAACGGCCTGGTTGCACTTTCGGGTGCGCTGCTCGGACAGTACCAGGGCTTTGCCGATATCAATATGGGGCGCGGCGCGATCGTGATCGGCCTGGCGGCCGTGATCATCGGAGAGGCGATTTTCGGAAAGATTTTCCGGAACTTTGCACTGACGCTGCTGTCGGTGGCCTTCGGCTCGATCATCTACTATCTGGTGCTGCAGGTCGTGATCTGGCTCGGCATCGACACCGACCTTCTGAAGCTGTTGTCGGCGCTCGTCGTGGCTGTGTTCCTGGCGATCCCGTACTGGCAGGGAAAATATTTTTCAAAACCGGTTAAGAAGGGAGGGAGCCACTGATGCTGGAGCTTAAAAATATTTCAAAGACCTTTAATCCGGGGACTGTCAATGAAAAACTGGCTCTGAATAACGTGAGCCTGACGATCGAGGACGGCGATTTCGTGACCGTGATCGGCGGAAACGGCGCCGGCAAGTCCACGATGCTGAACGCGATCGCGGGCGTGTGGCCGGTCGATGAGGGACAGATCCTGATCGACGGGCAGGATGTGACGAAGCTGCCGGAGCACAAGCGGGCCTCCTATCTGGGACGTGTGTTTCAGGACCCGATGAACGGCACGGCCGCGGCGATGAATATCGAGGAGAATCTGGCGCTGGCGCTGCGGCGCGGACAGAAGCGCATGCTGCGGCAGGGCATCAAAGCGAGCGAGCGCGAGGCCTATCGCGAGCTGCTCTCCGGTCTGGGACTCGGACTTGAGGATCGGATGACCTCGAAGGTCGGGCTGCTTTCCGGCGGACAGCGGCAGGCGCTGACGCTTCTGATGGCGACGCTGCGCAAGCCGAAGCTTCTGCTGCTCGACGAGCACACGGCGGCGCTCGATCCGAAGACTGCGGCCAAGGTACTCGAGACGACGGAGACGATCGTGAACCGAGATCATTTGACGACGCTGATGATCACGCATAATATGCGCGACGCGATCGCCCACGGGAACCGCCTGATCATGATGATGAAGGGCGAGATTATCCTAGATATCCGCGGCGAGGAGAAGCAGGGCTTAAGCGTCCAGGATCTGCTGAGCCGCTTCGAGCAGGTCAGCGGAAAAGAATTCGCGAACGACAAGGCGATTTTGGGCTAAAATTTTTAAATGAAAATAGACAAGCAATCCCGATTGTGGTAGAATATCTCTGTATGATAAGAGCTGTTTTTGTAATAATATAGGGTCTTATTGATTCAAATAAGGAGGAACAAGAAAATGGCCAGAAAAATGAAAACCATGGATGGAAACCATGCAGCCGCGCACGTGTCCTATGCGTACTCGGACGTAGCTGCGATCTATC
>JAJQCG010000157.1:0-12305 GCA_021202815.1 Lachnospiraceae bacterium
CAGGAAGGCTGCCAGATGCGCCTTGCAGCCCACCGGACCGGAGCCCGGGCCGCCGCCGCCATGCGGCGTCGAGAAGGTCTTGTGCAGGTTCACATGGATCACGTCGAAGCCCATATCTCCCGGGCGGACGACGCCCATGACCGCGTTCAGGTTCGCGCCGTCGTAGTAGCACTGGCCGCCCGCCTCGTGGACGATCTTCGTGATCTCCAGAATGTTTTTATCGAAAATGCCGACCGTATTCGGGTTCGTCAGCATCAGGCCCGCCGTGTCGGGGCCGACCGCGGCGCGCAGCGCTTCCACATCGACGCAGCCATGCTCGTCAGAGGGAATGCTGACCACGGTAAAGCCTGCCATAACGGAGGAAGCCGGGTTCGTGCCATGCGCGGAATCCGGGACAATGATCTTCGTCCTTCCAAGATCGCCGCGGCTGCGATGATATGCCTTGATCAGCAGAAGACCCGTGAATTCGCCGTGCGCGCCGGCAGCCGGCTGCAGCGTCATGCGGTCCATGCCCGTGATCTCACAAATCGCCTCTTCCGTCTCCTTCAACACCCGCAGCGCACCCTGCGCAGTCTCCATAGGCTGCAGCGGATGCAGATCCGTGAAGCCCGGCAGCGCCGCCATCTCCTCGTTGATCTTCGGATTGTATTTCATCGTGCAGGAGTCGAGCGGATAGAAGCCGTCGTTCATGCCGTGCACCCGCTTTGCGAGCGCGGTGTAATGGCGCGTCAGCTCATTCTCGCTGACATGCGGCAGCACGGGAGGCTTCCGCCTCGTGCGGGAAAGGCTCACCTTCGGAACGTCACACTCCGGCAGCAGGCTCAGGCCATGTCCTTCCTGTCCCTTTTCAAAAATCAGTTTCATCTCGCCAGCACCTCCTTCACGATCGCAGCAGTCTCGTCGAGCTTGGCCCGGGAGACCATCTCCGTCGCGCACCAGAGAAGTCCGCCCTCCACCGGCAGACCGCCGAGAATGCCTTTTTTCTCCAGCGCGTCCAGAATCGCCTGCGCCTTCCAAGACTCACAGACGGTGACAAACTCGTGAAAATACTCACCCTCATATTTCAGCGGAAGCCCCGCCTCAGCGAGAAGTCCTGCCAGGTAGTGCGCCTTCGCCATGCTCTGCTCTGCCGCTTCTGTGAGACCCTTCGCTCCCATCGCAGACAGGTAGACCGCCGCAGTCAGCGCGCAGAGCGCCTCATTGGAGCAGATATTGGAAGACGCCTTCTCGCGGCGGATATGCTGCTCGCGAGCCGTCAGCGTCAGGACATAGCCAACATTTCCGTCATGATCGGAAGTTTTCCCGACAATCCTGCCCGGAAGCTTGCGCATCATGGCCTGCGTAGCGGTCATGATACCCAGATACGGACCGCCAAAGCCTGTCGGCAGACCGAGCGGCTGCCCTTCGCCGACCGCGATATCCGCCCTGCACTCGCCGGGCGTCGCCATAATGGCACAGGCAATCGGATTCATGCCCATGATGTATTTTCCTCCGGCCTCGTGAATGATCGCGCCGAGCCCTTCGGCGTCCTCCATCTGACCGTAATAATTCGGCTGCTGGATGTACAGGCAGGCGATGTCAGCGCCGGTCAGCTCCTTCAGAGCGTCCACGTCCGTATGTCCGTTCTTCTCCGGCACCAGGGCGACCTCCATACCGGAGCCAAAGCAGTAGGTGCGGATCGTCTCGATCACCTGCGGATCCGCACAGGCGGACACGAGCGCTTTCCCCCTGCGGCGGTCACGGCACATGCCCACGGCCTCGGCAGCCGCAGTGCAGCCGTCATAGACAGAAGCGTTGGAGACATCCATGCCAAAAAGCTGGCAGATCATGGACTGGTATTCATAGATTGACTGCAGGATGCCCTGGCTCACCTCCGCCTGGTAGGGCGTGTAGGCCGTGACAAGCTCCTCGCGCGAGACGACCGACTTCACTGCTGCCGGTATGTAGTGGCGATAAGAACCCGCACCCCGCAGCACGGTCGCAAAACGCGTATTCTGCGCGGCGTAAGCGCTGATGGACTCCCGCACCTCCAGTTCGCTCTTTCCGGAGGGCAGCTTCAGCTCGCCCTCCTTCAGAATCATCTGCGCGGGTACATCCCGGTAGAGCTCATCCAGCGAGTGAACGCCGATGGCGTCCAGCATTTCCTGCTGTTCCATCTCCGTGATGGATACATAAGAGCCCATGCTTATTCCTCCTCCTCGCAGGTCTTCAGATATTCTTCATAAGCCGCGGCGTCCAGCAGCTCCTCTGTCTCTGTGATGCCGCTGACCTTGATGATCCAGCTTTCATAGCAGTCCTGATTGAGCAGCTCCGGCGCTTCGTCCAGCGCCTCGTTGACCTCGGCAATCTCCCCGGAAACCGGACTGATCACCTCGGACACCGCCTTGACGGACTCCACATCCGTGAAGGATTCACCGGCCGTCACGGCGTCGCCGGTCTCCGGGATGTCCACGAAAACCACGTCGCCCAGCGCGTCCTGCGCGTAATCGGTGATACCGATCAGAGCGGTCGTCTCGTCCAGCATCTTTACCCATTCATGTGTTTTGGAATACTTCAGTTCAGCAGGGATATTCATCATTATTTCCTCCTATTATTTATAATTTTTATCAGAACCCCAGTTTCTCAGACAGCGCACCGAGCACGCCCTCCATCTGCGCGTCGGTAAAACAGTATTTCGGCTCGGTAAAGCCCGCACGCAGTTTCTTCACTTCCTCGCCTACCTCTGTCCCATGCAGGACACAGTCAGCCATCAGCTCTGCGAGCTTCTTAAACTCCGTCTCGCTGAAGCCGAAGCGCGTCATCTCGGAGACGCCCATGCGCAGCGCGCCGGAGGCCGTGAAGCCCTCGTTGTCGGGCGTCGCCTGGTAGTTGACGATGATGTTGTTCCGCTCCAGGCGCTCGGCGACCTCGTAACCCTGGCCGTAGCCGACGGAGGCGATGACCTGGTGCGTCTCCGTGTAGTCGATCGCTGGATCGCCCGCCACCTCCATACCGGCCTCCTTCAGGCATTTTGCGAAGTACTTCGCGTTGTGAATGACCGCTTTCTGATACGCATCCTTGAACGCATTCATCTCGTAGGCGGCCATCAACATGCCGAGCTGCGTGCCGAGGTGATGGTTGGAGACGCTGCCCGGGAACGCGCGGGTCTCTATCGTCTCCCACAGGCCGTATTTCAGGTCTTCCTTCTTCCAGTTCGTGCCGATCACGCCGCGCTGCGGTCCGAAGAAAGTCTTGTGCGTCGAACCGGTGACGATCTCCGCGCCCTCCTCAAAGGGCTTCTGGAAATGATCGCCCACCAGGCCCAGGACATGCGCCATGTCGTACATGATCGTGGTCTGGATGCCCTGCTCGTCCACGAATTTTCGGATTTCAGCCACCGGTTCTTTGTGCAGCACCATGGATTTGCCGAAAATGATCAACTCCGGACGATAGCGCAACAGCAGCTCCTTCGCGGCCTCCACGTCGATCTTGTAGGGATTGTCCGCGCACACCGGGAAATTCACCAGCGCCGGCTTCTCCGTCACCGGATCAACGGCGATGTAGTCGTGCAGCGCGCCCATCGGCTGCGCGGACAGATGCCCGCCGCGGATAATGTGATTGTTCATAATGTAACCGAGGCGCTTCGGCGTCACCTTGCGGTCGACGCGATTCTTGAAATCCATCAGCGCGGAAAATACGGCGGTATTCGCCATCTGGCCCGAGGTCACGCGGGTCTCGACCTCCGTGCAGCCCAGATACTTGCGCATCTCATCCACCAGCAGGCACTCGACCTCTTCGATGAATTTCGTTCCCTGATAATAGAAGACCTCGCTGTCATAGAAGGCGCGCACCTTCTTGTGCTCCGCATAGCGGTTGCACGGATCCGAGGCGCACAGGGCATGCACAGCGGGCGAAGCCGTCATCTCCGAGGGAATCAGGTTCACGCACTCACTCTGTCGCCAGACCTGGTTGTCCGCGGCCTTCTTCAGCAGCGCGGCGGCCTTCGCGGCATAATCGTCGCTGACATGCAGCTCCTCTTCCTCCTCCGACTGCCACAGAATAGGTCTGGCGAAGGGCGGCGCGTCGGTGCGCATATGATAGGGCACGACGACCGCGTCGAGCTTCTTTCCGCGCACATCAATCTGCACGTGATCGTCATTGATCAGGTCGCTCTTCAGATAGGCAAGGCCGATGGAACGACGGGACATCTCGTCCAGAATCTCCGTCGCCATGCCCTCGCCTTCCGTATTGAAATAAGGGACCATCGTGCCGGAGGTCACATAACCGACCTCCTCGCCGTCCCGGTAAACCGGGAAACCGGCGCGGAGCACGCCTTTTTCGAGCAGTGCGATCGAACGGATGCGGTAAGGCAGATCCGCACAGGCTGCAAAATCACGGTTCAGGATGCGGCGGAACGCGGCGGCCTGCTTTTCCAGCGGCTTCCTGCCCACGAAATCTCCCTTATTCTCCGCAAAGGAGACCGCGAATTTGGCCAGCGGTACAGCGAAAATCGGAATATCTTCCCCATATTTATTGATCCCCATCTCATGCCCATAGAGCGGCAGCGCGGCCTCCAGACGCAGCGTGTCGCGCGCGCCCAGAGCGGCGGGATGCGCCCCCATGTCCATCAGCTTCTTCCAGAAATATTCCGCCTGCTCCGAGGCGGCGAAAATCTCATAGCCCAGCGGCTCGCCGGTGTAGCCGGTCTTCGCGATGCGCACCGGAATCCCGTCAATCTTCGTCGTGGCCAGCGCGTTCTTGCTCGGATCCTCGGTCGGCTGCTGTCCGCCCAGCATGGAGATCAGAATCTCCTTGGACTTCGGTCCCTGGATGGAGATTGAAGCCGTCCTGTCGCTGACGTCCTCGATCATGACATCGTAGTCCTTCGCATAGGAGAACAGATGCTCCTTGTCCTTATCGATATTGGCGGCATTGATTACAAGGAAATAATTGCCCTCCTCATAACGATAGAGATACGCGTCGTCGACCGCGCCGCCGGTCTCGTTCGGAATGATGCAGTACTGCGCCTGGTTCAGCTCCAGCGCCTCCACATCGCTGCTCAGCACGTGCTGCAGGAATTCCACCATTTGCGGTCCACTGATGACGAGCCTCCCCATATGGGAAACATCAAAAATGCCGCAGCCCTGCCGCGTCTTAAGATGCTCCTCCACAATGCCGCAGGGATACTGAATCGGCATATCCCAGCCGCTGAAGTCCACCATCTTTGCGCCGAGTTCCACGTGGACGTCATGCAGTACCGTTTGTTTCAGTTCGCTCAAAATAACCCTCCTCCGTTTCATCAGATTTGAACAACCCGACAAAAAAGACGGCGCACGCCTTTTTATCGGCGCACCCCGTCCTGGTACCTGAAAGATTGTCCCGCTGTGTGCGGAATTACTTCTTCGGTGTTCATCTAAGAACTTTCCGGAGAGCTGTCGGGATCCTGTCCTTTTGCCTGAGAGTTTACCTGCAACTGCCCCTTCGGCTCCGCGCGAGATATAATAGCTCCGCGGTCTCTCCAAAACCCGTCATCCAGCTGTATTTTGTTCGTGTTTTCAGTATAACAATAAACTGAATTTCATGTCAAGATAAATATCGTGATTTTAACTATGCGACATTACACTGTCCGGAACCGCCTTCATCACATTGCCAAAGTTGTCTGTCACTTATCCGCCTCAATTTAACAGATAATTCAATTTTTTAAAAAAAATAGCTTGACAAATGATTTTTATCTGTTATAATAAACTCATAAAACAGAGAGAGATAAAAACAAAATCAAAAAATAAGAGAGGAAGGGAGGAGATTCCGATCAAGACTTAACGGAGTACCCCATAGCATAAAAGGAAGGATGGTACGGTCCACCGGAAGTACAGACTTAGAAAACTAAATAGCGAAGAAAATAAATCATAATTACCACTAAGGTAATAAGAAAGAAGTAAAAACAGAAGGTGAAGGAACAGACCGTGATAATAAAAAACCACCACAAAAGGCCGTGAGGGTGCCATCAAATAAAAATCTACAGAAGAGAGGTTTACTCCATTGGACAATACAGTTTCATAGGCGGTATGAGGATTGCAGAGCAGATTCTCGTACCGCCTTTTCTTTTGTTTTTTTTCAGGAAAAATGCATTTACATACCGCACAATTTTATTTATAATAAGGTACAGTTACGAGAATTCTACATTACATGAGAGGAAGCAGCTTATGGCCAGAAGAAATGACAGTAATTTTAAAAAGGCGGTAAATGAACTGTTCGGCTCCGGCGATCCCGATGTGGCAAGGACCCCTGTCCAGCAGGAGACCTCCGTACCGGTGATGCAGGAGGAGGATATCGCCTTGCAGACGTTGGAAACGGAGCCCGTGCGCGATGACAGAATCCACGTCTACAATCCGGGCGAGGACGGCGAAAATGGCGAGAACGCAGAGAATCTCTTCATCCGCCGGGACAACGCGATCATCCCGGAGGACATGATAATCTCCGGAAACATTGTCACCAAATCTAATATGAAGATTGCCGGCAGCATCGTCGGCGACATCAAATGCGAGGGCGACATTGAACTGCAGGGAACGATCCAGGGCAATGTCAGCGCGGGCAATCTCTCCCTCCAGTCGGGCACGCTGAACGGGGACGTATCCGCCTCCGAGGTCATCTACATAGAGGCAAACTCCTGCCTGAAGGGCAATCTCACAGCGCAGAATGTCCGCTCAAACGGGAGAAGCGAGGGACAGATCCAGGTCTCCGGCTTTGTGGAGCTGTGCGAGAATGCCGTTGTACAGGGAGATATCACCGCCGGGGCTCTGTCGGTGGAGACGGGTGCACGGATCAAGGGCATGGTAAATATCCGTGAGTAAACGGAGACGCGCGCGGTATGCCGGCAGCGTAAGGTTTTACAAGCATCTCCTGATCCTGAGCATAACGGCCGCGATCGTCATTCCCGTCGGTCTCTGTGCCTTTCTGGCCATCTCCAACCGGGAGCTGAACCGGGCGGTCGAAGACCTGGAGGCGCAGGTCACGGAGCTGCAGCAGTCTGCGCAGATTACAACGGCTCCATATCGGCTTCCGACAGCTCCTCCTCTGTATCGGAGAATGCTGCGGAGAGCACGGAAGAAGAAGACGAAGAGGAAAAGCTCTCCATCTCCACCGACGACTGGAATCTTTTCCTGGTCAATGAGCAGAACTTTCTACCCTCCGACTTTACGGTAGAGCTGGAGACCCTGCCCAATACCGGCAAGAAACAGGTGGACGCCCGCATCGTGGAGCCGCTCAATGAAATGCTGGATGCCATGGAAGAGGAAGGGCTGCGCCCCGTGATCTGCTCCGCTTACCGCACGATTGAGTATCAGACGGAGCTCTTTGAGAACTACATAGACAAGCGGCTTGCGGAAGGCTGGACCTACGAAGACGCGTTTTATAAAGCCAGGACGCGGATCGCCATTCCCGGCGCCAGCGAGCACCATACAGGCCTGGCTCTGGACATTGTCAGCAAGACCCACCAGCAGCTCGACGACGCCCAGGCCGATACCAAAGAGGCGATATGGCTCGCCGAACACTGCGCGGAATACGGCTTTATCCTCCGCTATCCGGAAGGCAAGGAGGATATCACCGGCATCGAGTACGAGTCATGGCACTTTCGCTATGTAGGCGAAGAGGCCGCCACCTATATCATGGAAAATGAAATTACGCTGGAAGAATATCTGGCACTCGCCGAATGAGCGGACTTAAAGGGTTACGGATACATCGAGAAATCCCTTGTCCGCTCATATGCTTCCGCCGCGGGATCCTTCATCTGCCAGACGCGCCGCCACACTTTTGTCTCATCATCCCGCTCCACTTCCGACTGCTGGCGATACAGAAATCCAACGATCTGATAGCAGTCAATCCAGATCTCCCCATTCCCCTCTTTCTGTGATTCATCGAAAATCAGCTGCATGCCGAAGTGCAGATGGGGCTCGTCGATATTATTCGTATCCTCCTGCGCGCTGTAGCCGGTATGCCCCATATAGCCGATCACATCCCCCGCAAGTACCACAGAACCTTCCTCCAGGTCAGGCTGATAAGGAAAGCCCTGCCGCAGATGGGCATAGTAATAATAGCGCAGCCCGTCAAAGCTGCGGATACCGATCCGCCAGCCGCCGTACTGGTTCCATCCGAGCGCCTCGACATAACCGGACTCAACCGCGATAACCGGCGTACCAGTCTGACCCATGAGATCATGTCCAAGATGCTGCCGCTCATAGCCGTAGCTCCGCGACACGCCGAAATCATCATAATCTGTGTAGGGAAATCCCTTCGCGATCGGGTGAAAGGCCTTCAGCCCGTACTTTTTCACCATCGTGACCTTTCCGTCCTCATCCGTCTCTTCGATCTCATACTCTCCAACCATTCCCCCGAGCACCGCCGTGTAGGCCTCCTGGTAATAAGAAAAATAAGGAAGCTCCGCAGTCAGATTTCCCAGCTCCTCTCCCGCCGCCATCTGCTCCTCCAGCTCCGTCATACAGGAATATACCGTCCGGTCATTGTCAAAGACGCCGCCGGTGTAAGCCGCCGTCCAGGCCAGCAGATCAATCCAGCTGATATGATCGCTCGTCCCGTAGGTATCCCGGTCATACTCGTAGGCCTCCGTGAGCGCGAATTTTGAAACGTCGAAATCCACCCATTTTATAAAGTCATCTGCCTCCTCTCGCACCTCTTCCCGGTCATCTTCCGTATCGCTCTCTGCTGCGGAGAACTCCTCCCCGCCCTCCGGGACAGTCTCCATTCCGCTCCCCATAGCTGCCTCCAGCTTTTCCTTCTGAGCTGTCCAGTAGGACACGCTGGCGAACACCGACAGAATCAGCAGATTGATGAGCAAGATCCGTCTCAAGCCACGCCCTCCTCCGCTCCCCTTCTTATCCAGTCTATTCCCGGAAGCAGCGCTTCATGCAGGCAAAAGAAACTTGACTTTCCGCCATTCTGTGTTATAGTAGAAAAAGATTTGCAAAGGCGATGAAGGTGCATGAGTAGCGTCCTGCTTTCCGGCAGAGAGGATGGGTCGGCGGCTGAAAGCCCATCCGGGTTCAGGCAGAGATGTGAAGTCCCCACCGGAGCCGCGCTCCTGAAAGAAGTAGGGAGCGACGTCCGCCGCGCGTTATGCGGTATGAGTGTCCGGCGCAAGCCGGGAAAAAGGGTGGTACCACGGACAATAAGCTTCGTCCCTGTTTATACAGGACGGGGCTGTTTTTTATTTTATAAGAAAGGGAGATTTGCAAAATGAAAGACAGATTGCAGAAAATCAGGGAAGATGCGATTGCCCGGATCCGGGAATCCCAGAATCCGGACGCTCTGAACGAGGTACGTGTATCCGTCCTCGGAAAGAAGGGCGAGTTGACCGCACTTTTAAAGAGCATGAAGGAGATCGCCCCCGAGGACAGGCCGGCCTTCGGACAGCTGGTCAACGACACGCGCGCCGAGATCGAGCATGTACTCGACGACGCGAAGAAAAATATGGATCAGATGCTGCTGGAGATGCGTCTGAAATCCGAGACGATCGACGTGACGCTCCCGGCGAAGAAAACCGCGGTCGGCCATCGGCATCCGAACACGATCGCGCTCGAGGAGGTCGAACGCATCTTCATCGGCATGGGCTACGAGGTCATCGAGGGACCGGAGGTCGAGTACGATCTCTACAACTTTGAGAAGCTGAACATTCCGGCCAATCACCCGGCGAAGGACGAGCAGGATACCTTCTATATTAATAAAGATATTGTCCTGCGGACGCAGACCTCCCCGGTGCAGGCGCGCACGATGGAGACCGGCAGACTGCCGATCCGTATGATCTCCCCGGGACGCGTGTTCCGCTCCGACGAGGTGGACGCGACGCATTCCCCCTCCTTCCATCAGATCGAGGGGCTGGTCGTCGACAAAAATATCACCTTCGCGGACCTGAAGGGAACGCTGGAGGAATTCGCGAAAGAGCTCTTCGGCGCGGATACAAAGACAAAGTTCCATCCGCATCATTTCCCCTTCACGGAGCCAAGCGCGGAAATGGACGTCTCCTGCTTCAAGTGCGGCGGCAAGGGCTGTCGTTTCTGCAAGGGCGAGGGCTGGATCGAGATTCTTGGCTGCGGCATGGTGCATCCGCATGTCTTCGAGATGTGCGGCATCGACCCGAATGAGTACACGGGCTTTGCCTTCGGCGTGGGCCTGGAGCGCATCGCGCTGCTGAAATATGAGATTGACGACATGAGGCTGCTGTACGAGAACGATATCCGTTTCCTGCGCCAGTTCTGAAAGGGAGGAAAGAAATTATGAATACATCATTATCATGGCTGAAGGCCTATGTGCCGGATCTCGACGTAACAGCGCAGGAGTTTATGGACGCGATGACGCTCTCCGGCACAAAAGTAGAGGGTTATACCAATCTGGACGCCGATCTGGAGAAAATCGTGATCGGACAGATTTTGAAAATTGAACAACACCCGGATGCGGACAAGCTGATCGTCTGTCAGGTGGATATTGGGGAGGCAGAGCCGATCCAGATCGTGACGGGCGCCCCGAATGTAAAGGAGGGCGACAAGGTTCCGGTCGTGCTGGACGGCGGCAAAGTCGCCGGTAATCATGATGGAAAGATGACCGCGGGCGGTATCAAGATCAAGAAAGGCAAGCTGCGCGGCGTCGAGTCGAACGGTATGATGTGCTCGATCGAGGAGCTCGGCTCGAATACGGACATGTATCCGGAGGCGCCGGAGTACGGCATCTATATTTTCCCGCAGGACGCGGTGGTCGGGGCAGACGCCATCGAGGCGCTGGGCCTGCACAATACGGTCTTCGAGTTTGAGATTACCTCGAACCGCGTGGACTGCTACAGCACGATCGGCATCGCGCATGAGGCGGCGGCTACCTTCCGCAAAGAATTCAAGCCGCCGGTCGTAAAGGTAAAAGGGTCGGGCGGCGACGTGAATGACTATATCAGCGTTGAGATAAAGGACACCGATCTCTGCCCGCGCTACTGCGCGAGAGTCGTGAAAAATATCCGTCTGGCTCCGTCGCCGGAGTGGATGCAGAGAAGACTCGCCTCCGTCGGCATCCGCCCGATCAACAATGTGGTTGACATCACAAACTATGTCATGGAAGAGTACGGCCAGCCGATGCACGCCTACGACCTCGACACGATCGCGGGACATAAGATCATCGTGCGCCGCGCAGAAAACGGCGAGAAATTCGTCACGCTGGACGGACAGGAGCGGCTGCTCGACGATGAGGTGCTGATGATCTGCGACGCCGAGAAGGCAGTCGGCCTCGCCGGTATCATGGGCGGTGAAAATTCCATGATTACAGACGACGTGCATACAATGCTCTTCGAGGCGGCAAACTTCGACGGGACAAACAACCGTCTCTCTGCCAAGCGTATCGGTCTGCGTACGGAGGCTTCCGCGAAATTCGAGAAGGGCCTCGACCCGAACAACGCGCAGGAGGCGATCGATCGCGCCTGCCAGCTCATCGAGGAGCTGGACGCCGGAGACGTTGTGGACGGAACGGTCGACGTGTATGTGAAGAAGAAAGAGCCGGTGCGCGTGCCCTTTGAGCCGGAGCGCATCAACGCGCTGCTCGGCACAGACATCAGCCGCGAACAGATGCTCAATTATTTTAAGCCGCTTGAGCTGGCCTATGACGAGGCCGCGAACGAGGTGATCGCGCCGACCTTCCGCCAGGATATTTTCCGCACCGTTGATCTGGCCGAGGAAGTCGCCCGCTTCTACGGTTACGACAATATCCCGACGACGCTGCCGAAGGGCAAGGCGACGACCGGCAAGAAGCCCTTCTACCTGCGCGTAGAGGATGTGGCGAAGGATGTGGCGGAATTCTGTGGTTTTTCACAGGGTATGAGCTACAGCTTCGAGAGCCCGAAGGTATTTGACAAGCTGCAGCTCCCTGCGGATGCGCCGGAGCGGCAGGCGATCGTGATCTCCAACCCGCTCGGCGAGGATTTCTCGATCATGCGGACAATCTCGCTGAACGGCATGCTCGGCTCACTGGCGACGAACTACAACCGCAGAAACAAAAATGTGCGTCTCTATGAGATGGCGAATATTTATCTTCCGAAAGCTCTTCCGCTCACGGAGCTGCCGGACGAGCGCATGCAGTTCACGCTCGGCATGTACGGGGAGGGCGACTTCTACACGATGAAAGGCGTCGTCGAGGAATTTCTCTCGAAAGCGGGCTTAAGCAAAAAAGAGAGCTATGATCCGAATGCGGAAAAACCCTTCCTGCATCCCGGACGGCAGGCGAATATTGTCTATGACGGGAAAACACTGGGTTATCTCGGCGAGGTGCATCCGACCGTGGCG